>DATKMF010000235.1:0-12068 GCA_035542015.1 Candidatus Cybelea sp. | reverse complement strand
GAGAGCTTGAAAGCGATGCCTTGCTTGGTCAGCACGCGCTGGAACTGCTGGCCGATCTCGAGGTCCATGGTGGGCACGATGCGGTCGAGGAACTCGACCACCGTCACCTCCGCGCCCAGGCGGCGCCAGACCGAGCCCAGTTCGAGGCCAATCACGCCGCCGCCGACCACCAGCAGGTGGCCGGGCACCGTTTCGAGCGCGAGGGCGCCGGTCGAGGAGACGATCTTCTTCTCGTCGATGGCGATGCCGGGCAGCGGCATCGGCTCGGAGCCGGTGGCGATCACGATATGCCTGGCCGATACGGTCTCGCCCTGGCCGGGGGCCGCCAGCACTTCGACCCGCCCGCCACCGAGGAGGCGGCCGGTGCCTTTGAGATAGGTCACCTTGTACTTCTTGAACAGGAACTCGACGCCCCTGGTGAGGTCGGTGACGACCTTGTCCTTGCGCGCCATCAGCTTCGGCAGATCGAGGTCGAATTTCTCGACGGTGATGCCGTGGGCGCCGAGGTGATGCGCGACCTTCTCATATTCCTCGGACGAGGAGAGCAGCGCCTTCGACGGGATGCAGCCGATGTTGAGGCAGGTGCCGCCGAGGCTGCCGCGGTTCTCGATGCAGGCGGTCTTCAACCCCAGCTGCGCGCACTTGATGGCGCAGACATAGCCGCCGGGGCCGCCGCCGATGATCACCACGTCGAAAGTCTGTTCGGCCATGTCGCTATTCCGTTCGAAAGATCAATTTGAAATCAGGACGACGGCGCGTTCGCCGTCGTAGGTGGCCATCTGCAGGAAATCTGCGTGCGACGCGGGTCGCGCGGTTTGGGTGCGTGGGGTCTGGCGCTTCTTCCGCGTGATCCAGGGATCGTTGACATAGACCTGCTCGGCATCGACGCCGGCGACGGCGACCCAGTGGGGCGTGTTGTCGCCGTGAAAGAGATGGGTGGAGACCAGGACCAGCGGCACGGCGCCGGCTTCGATCGCCGAAGCGAGATCGGCGATGGTCCAGCCGCGGACCCGCATCGGGATCTGCGCGGCCTTCACCAGCTTCTCGTCCTCGCGCTGCATGAGATCCGAGACCTTGCGGCGCTCAGGCGCCGGCGCATAGTGCAGCAGGAACGGGCCCTTGTGGCTGAGCCAGAGCTCGCATCGGAAGCCGCGGCGCCAGGCCGCGAGCGCCAGGCCATAGGGGCTGGAGCCGGGATGGCCCTTGCCCATGAAGACGGTGTTGGCCTCTCGCCAGAGCTGCAGCTCGTGGGCGCGGTCGATCGGCTGGGAGCGGTCGAGCGCCCGCATCGCCATCATCAGCGAGGATGGCCCGCAGGTGAAGTCGGTGCTCTGGTTGTAATAGGGGAGCTTGCGGCCGACGCTGAGATCGGCCGCCGGCTTCGGCCCCTTCGCTCTCAGAGCTCGAGCAGCAGGCGCTGGGGATCTTCCAGGCATTCCTTGACCCGCACGAGGAAGGTGACCGCTTCGCGCCCATCGACGATGCGATGGTCGTAGGAGAGCGCCAGATACATCATCGGGCGCGCCTCGATCTTGCCATCGACCACCATCGGCCGCTGCTGGATCTTGTGCATGCCGAGGATGCCCGATTGCGGCGGATTCAAGATCGGCGTCGACATCAGCGAGCCGTAGACGCCGCCGTTGGAGATGGTGAAGGTGCCGCCGGTGAGCTCGTCGATCGAGAGCTTGCCTTCGCGGGCACGGCGCCCCAATTCGGCGATCTTGGCCTCGATCTCGGCGATCGACATCCTGTCGGCATCGCGCACCACGGGGACGACCAGCCCCTGCTCGGTGCCGACCGCGACGCCGATGTCGTAGTGGTTCTTGAAGATGATGTCGTTGCCGTCGATCTCGCCGTTGACCGCCGGGATCTCCTTCAAGGCCTGGATGCCGGCGCGCACGAAGAAGCCCATGAAGCCGAGCTTCACCTTGTGGCGCTTCTCGAACCCGTCCTTGTACTTGTCGCGCAGGGCCATGACCGCGCCCATGTCCACCTCGTTGAAGGTGGTGAGCATGGCCGCGGTGTTCTGGGCCTGCTTCAGGCGCTCGGCGATGCGGCGGCGAAGCCGCGTCATCGGCACCCGCTCCTCGCTTGGCGCCAGCGGACGCGGGACATGGGGCTCGGCCGGCGCGGGTGCCGCGGGGCGTGCGGCCGGCGCCGCGGCGGCAGCGGCGGGTTGCGCGGGAGCCGCCGCGGGGCGGTTGGCCATGAAGTCGATCACGTCGCCCTTGGTGACGCGACCGTCCTTGCCGGTCGCCGGGATCTCGGCCGGATTGAGTGCGTTCTCGGCCACCAGCTTGCGCACGGCCGGACCGTCGCGATCGGCGCTCGCAGCGGCGGCAGGTGCAGGCGCCGCGGCTGGCGAAGGCGGAGCAGCCGGTGCTGGAGTGGCGGCGACAGCGGGCGCAGGCGCTGCGACTGCGGCACCGCCCTCGGTGATGACGCCGAGCACGGCGCCGATCGGCACCACGGCGCCCGTCGCGGCCTTGATCTCGCCGAGGGTCCCTGCCGAGGGCGCGTAGACCTCCTGCGTCACCTTGTCGGTCTCGAGCTCCAGCAGCGCCTCGTCGGCCTTCACCGGATCGCCGACATTCTTCATCCACTTGGAGACGGTGGCCTCGGTCACCGATTCACCCAGGGCCGGCACCACGATCTGGATCGTCATTGCGTCACCTCTTCCAACCCAGCCATGTCGCGATCAGCGACAATGTCGGGAACTCTGTTCTCCAAGTTCGCTCGCTTCCATAGACCGCCCATTTGCGGTTCGACGATCCGCGCGCGATCTTTCCGATCTCTCTTCCGATCGCCACGACTTGTCCCGGCTCGGCTGTGACCTCACAGAGCGTGCCGACCACCGGCGCGTGCAGCTCGTGGGTCGCATGGTCGATGTCGACCGCGACGACGGGCTCGTAGGCCAGGACTGGATCGCCGACCTTCTTGAGCCATTTGCGGATCCTAGCCTGGGTCACCGATCGGCCCAGCTCCGGCACCAGTATTTGGACCGTCTCCGCCATCAGCCGATCGTCAGCGCTTCGTTGACCAGCTTGTTCTGCTCCTTGACGTGGCGCTTGAAGAGGCCGGTCGCGGGCGAGGCGGCCGCAGGACGGCCGATGTAGCGCAGGCGGCCCTGTTTCGAGCCCAGGCCTTCGAGCACCGCCTCGATCTCCGGGGCGACGAAGGTCCAGGGGCCCATGTTCTTTGGCTCCTCCTGGCACCACACGACCTCGGCCGCGGCGAAGCGCGCGAGCTCGGCGGCAAGGGCCTTGGCCGGGAAGGGGTAGAGCTGCTCGAGGCGCATCAGGTAGACCTCGTTCTGCTCGCGGTTCTCCGCCTCCTGCAAGAGATCGTAGTAGACCTTGCCGGAGCAGACCACGACCCGCTTGATCTTCGGCGCATCGAGGCTCGCGCGGTCGTCCCAGAGCACGCGGTGGAAGCTGGTGCCGGGCCCCATCTCGGCCAGGGTCGAGACGCAGTTCTTGTGCCTGAGCAGCGACTTCGGCGTCATCATCACGAGCGGCTTGCGGAACGCGCGCTGGATCTGGCGCCGCAGCACATGGAAGTAATTGGCGGGCGTCGTCGCGTTGACAACCTGCATGTTGTCCTCGGCGCAGAGCTGCAGATAGCGCTCGAGCCTGGCCGAGGAATGCTCCGGCCCCTGGCCCTCGTAGCCGTGCGGCAGCAGCATGACGAGGCCGCTCATGCGCAGCCACTTGCTCTCGCCCGAGGAGATGAACTGGTCGATGATGACCTGGGCGCCGTTGGCGAAGTCGCCGAACTGCGCCTCCCAGAGCACCAGCGCCTTCGGCTCGGCGAGGCTGTAGCCGTATTCGAAGCCGAGCACGCCGGCTTCCGAGAGCGGCGAGTTGATGATCTCGAGCTTGGCCTGACCGTCGCGGATGCCGTTCAGCGGGATGTACTCGTCCTCGCTCTCCTGATCGACCAGCACCGCATGGCGCTGGCTGAAGGTGCCGCGCTTGCAATCCTGGCCGGACATGCGGACCGCGAAGCCCTCGTCCAGCAGCGTGCCGAAGGCGAGCGCCTCGGCCGTCGCCCAGTCGATCCCCTCGCCCTTCTTCAGAGCCTCCTCCTTCTGGGCGAGCTGACGGGCGATCTTGCGGTTGACGTTGAAGGTGGCGGGAACGGTGGAGAGCGCCTTGCCGACGAGATCGAGCTTGTCCGGTTCGACCGCGGTCGAGCCGCGGCGATCCTCGCCCGAGGCGATCTCGAGCCCGCTCCAGGCGCCTTCCAGCCAGTCCGCCTTGTTGGGCTTGAAGGACTGCGAGACCTCCAGCTCGGAATCGAGCCGGGCCTGGAAGTCTTGGACCACGCGGTCCGCCTCCTCCTGGGTGACCGAGCCCTCCTCGACCAGCTTCTGGGCGTAGATCTGCCTTGTGGTCGGGTGGGTCGAGATCTTCTGGTACATCAGCGGCTGGGTGAAGGCCGGCTCGTCGCTCTCGTTATGGCCGAAGCGGCGATAGCAGAACATGTCGATGACAACGTCGCGCTTGAACTCCTGGCGGAACTCCATGGCGAGGCCGGAGCAGAACAGCACGGCTTCCGGGTCATCGGCATTGACGTGGAAGATCGGCGCCTGCACGCCCTTGGCGATGTCCGAGCAATAGGGGCCGGAGCGGGAAGCCACCGGATTGGTGGTGAAGCCGATCTGGTTGTTGATGATGAAATGGATGGTGCCGCCGGTTTTGTAGCCGTCGAGCTCCGAGAGATCGAGCGATTCCGGAACCAGGCCCTGGCCGGCGAAGGAGGCATCGCCGTGCATCAGGAGCCCGATCACTTGCTCCATGTTCTTGTCCTTGCGCTGCTCCTGCTTGGCGCGGACCTTGCCGAGGACGACGGTGTTCACCGCCTCGAGATGCGAGGGGTTGGCGGTGAGCGAGAGATGCACCACGCGGCCGTCGAACTCGCGGTCGGCCGAGGTGCCGAGGTGGTACTTGACGTCGGCCGAGCCCTGCACGTCCTCGGGGTTCGCGGCGTTGCCCTGGAACTCGGAGAAGATCGCGGCGAAGCGTTTGTTCATGAAATTGGCGAGCACGTTCAGGCGCCCGCGATGGGTCATGCCGACCACCACCTCTTTGACGCCGAGCTGGCTGCCGCGCTTGATGATCTGCTCGAGCGCGGGGATCATGGTCTCGCCGCCGTCGAGGCCGAAGCGCTTGGTGCCGGTGTATTTCTTGTCGAGGAACTTCTCGAACATCTCGGCCGCCGTGAGGCGCTCCAGGATCGCCTGCTTGCCGCGCGGCGTGAATTCGCGCTGGTTGCGCGTGCCCTCGATGCGCTGCTGCAGCCAGCGCTTCTGCTCGGGGTTCTCGATGTGCATGTATTCGACGCCGATCGAGCCGCAATAGGTCTCCCTGACCGCATGCACGAGCTGGCGCAGCGTCGCCTGCTGATAGCCGAACACGTTGTCGATGTAGATCTCGCGATCCATGTCGGCATCGGAGAAGCCGTAGTGACGGGGATCGAGCTCGGCATGCTTGTGCCGGGGCTTGAGATCCAGGGGATCGAGCTTGGCCTCGAGATGGCCGCGCACCCGATAGGCGCGGATCAGCATCATGGCGCGCAGGCTGTCCCGCGCGGCACGGCTGAGGTCCTTGACCGCGGGCGCGGCGCGGGTCGCGATCTCGCCGGCCGGTGCCTCCTCGTGGCCGTTGCCGATCTCGACCGAGCGGAAGCGCGGGGCCCAGGAGGCGCCGCGGATGTCCTGCAGCACGATCTCGCTCTCGTCGGCCAATTCGGAGAAGAACTTGCGCCAGCTGGGATCGACCGCCGACGGGTTCTCCAGGTATTTGGCGTAGAGCTCCTCGATGAAAGGGGCGTTGGGGCCGGAGAGGAAGGTGAGCGGGCTGGGGCTGGTGCTCATGTGGGGATACTCATGCGGTTGCGGTGAGCTCCGGGGCGGAGGCCGGGTTATCGCCGGCAACGCGTCCGCCGGCAATCAGTCCAAAAGTCGAAGCCGATTCATCCCCCGACCGTCACAAGACGGCGGTTGGGATTAAATATAGGTAAATCGCGACGATTTTTCGACCGTCCAGCGTGATTTTGGGCCCATTTGTCCGATGTAATCCGGGACTACTTGCCGAGCGCCTTCAGCATGGCGCTGCCGAGCGAAGCGGGCGATTCCGCAACGCTGATGCCCGCCGATTTCATGGCTTCGATCTTGTCCCCGGCGCCGCCCTTGCCGCCGGAGATGATGGCCCCGGCATGGCCCATGCGCCGGCCCGGCGGCGCCGTCACCCCGGCGATGAAGCCGACCACCGGCTTCTTCACCTTGGCGGACTTCAGGAAGGCGGCGGCGTCCTCCTCGGCGCTGCCGCCGATCTCGCCGATCATGACGATGCCCTGGGTCTCACCGTCGCCCAAGAACATGTCCAGGCAATCGACGAAGTTGGTGCCGTTCACCGGATCGCCGCCGATGCCGATGCAAGTGCTCTGGCCGAGCCCGGCTGCGGTGGTCTGGGCGACCGCCTCGTAGGTCAGGGTCCCGGAGCGCGAGACGATGCCGATCCGGCCCTTCTTATGGATATGGCCCGGCATGATGCCGATCTTGCACTCCTCCGGCGTGATGACGCCGGGGCAGTTCGGGCCGACCAGGCGTGTCTTCGAGCCCTGCAGCGCCCGCTTCACCCGCACCATGTCGAGGACCGGGATGCCCTCGGTGATGCAGACCACCAGGGCCACGCCGGCATCGATCGCCTCCAGGATGGCGTCGGCGGCGAACGGCGGCGGCACGTAGATGACCGAGGCGGTGGCGCCGGTCTTGGCGACCGCCTCGGCGACGGTGTCGAAGACGGGGAGATCGAGATGGGCGGTGCCGCCTTTGCCCGGCGTCACGCCGCCCACCATCTTGGTGCCGTAGGCGAGGGCCTGCTCGGAATGAAAGGTGCCTTGGGCACCGGTGAAGCCCTGGCAGATGACCTTGGTGTTCTTGTCGATCAGGACCGACATGTCGTTACGCCGCCTCCTTCACCGCCTTGACCACTTTCTCGGCGGCGTCCGCCAGATTGTCGGCGGAGAGGATCTTCAGACCCGACTGCGCCAGGATCTTCTTGCCGAGCTCGACATTGGTGCCTTCCAGGCGCACGACCAGCGGCACGTGCAGCGAGACCTCGCGCGCGGCGGCGACCACGCCTTCGGCGATCACGTCGCAGCGCATGATGCCGCCGAAGATGTTGACCAGGATTCCCTCGACGTTGGAATCGGAGAGGATGATCTTGAAGGCGGTCGTCACGCGCTCCTTGGTGGCGCCGCCGCCGACGTCGAGGAAGTTGGCCGGCATGCCGCCGTAGAGCTTGATGATGTCCATGGTGGCCATGGCGAGGCCGGCACCGTTCACCATGCAGCCGATATTGCCGTCGAGCTTGATGTAGTTGAGGCTGTGCTTGGCGGCTTCGAGCTCGGCCGGATCCTCCTCGTCGGGATCGCGCAGCTCCTCGATCTCCTTGTGGCGGAACAGCGCGTTGTCGTCGAAATTGACCTTGGCGTCCAACGCCAGCACGTCGCCGGCGCCGGTGACGACCAGCGGGTTGATCTCGACGATCGAGCAGTCGAGCTCGATGAAGGCCCGGTACATGGAGAGAATGAACTTGGTGGCGGAGGCCACCTGGTTGCCCTCGAGACCGAGGCCGAAGGCGATCTTGCGCGCGTGATAGGCCTGGATGCCCGTGGCCGGGTCGACCGCGACCTTCAGGATCTTCTCCGGCGTCTTCGCCGCCACTTCCTCGATCTCGACGCCGCCTTCGGAGGACGCCATGATGGTGATGCGCGAGGTCGCGCGATCGACCAGCATGCCGAGATAGAGCTCGCGCTTGATGTCGCAGCCGCCCTCGACATAGATCCGCTTCACCACCTTGCCGGCGGGGCCGGTCTGGTGCGTGACCAGCGTCATGCCGAGCATCTTCTGCGCGGCGTTCTTCACGTCCTCGATCGACTTCACGACCTTGACGCCGCCCGCCTTGCCGCGACCGCCGGCGTGGATCTGGGCCTTCACCACCCAGACCTTGCCGCCCAGTTTCTCGGCGGCCTGTACCGCCTCCTCCGGCGTGTAGGCGACTCCACCCTGCGGCGTGGCGACGCCGAATTTCCCGATCAGGGCTTTCGCCTGATACTCGTGAATGTTCATGCGGTGCTAGATCCCGAGATGCGCGGCGAGAACATGATGGTCCGCCTGCCGACCTCCCCCCGCGTCTGTTTTTCCGCGCCGCGATCGGCCGGCTTCACAAGCCCTTGGACCGATGCGGTGCATTTCCCCAAAAGCAAACGACGGCGACAACCGGCGGAATGCTGTGGTGCAGCATGCCGCACTCTACCACCTTGACCGACGGGTTCAAGCCAATTGAACTCGAACCCGCCTGCAGGTTAGCAGGGCTGTCGCCGTCGCAAGCAGGTGCGACGCCCGCTAGAAGGGGCGTCGCGTCGTCACTACTTCTTCTTCTTCTTCGCGGACTTCTTGGCGGCCTTCTTCGCCACCTTCTTGCCCGACTTCTTGGCGGCTTTCTTCGCCGCCAGTTCCATCAACTTTGCCATGTTACTTCTCTCCTCGTTGAAGCTTCCTCACCACATCGATGAGGCCCCTAACGGCCGCAACCGACTTGTCGAACATGGCCTTCTCAGCCTTGTTCAGGTCGATTTCGACCACACGCTCTACGCCGCCAGCGCCGATCACGACCGGCACGCCGACGTAGAGTCCCTTCACCCCGTATTCGCCATTCAGCATGGCGGCACAGGGAAGCACGCGTTTCTTGTCCTTCAAGTAGGATTCGGCCATCTGGATCGCAGCCGCGGCGGGCGCGTAGAAGGCCGATCCGGTCTTCAGCAGATTGACGATCTCGGCGCCGCCGTCGCGCGTTCTTTGCACGATGGCATCGAGCTTCTCCTTGGTCGTCCAGCCCATCTTCACCAGGTCGGGGACCGGGATTCCGGCGACCGTCGAGTAGCGAATGAGCGGCACCATGGTGTCGCCATGGCCGCCCATCACGAAGGCGGTCACGTCCTCGACCGAGACCTTGAACTCCTCCGCGAGGAAGAATCGGAACCGCGCCGAATCCAAGACGCCCGCCATGCCGACAACGCGGTTGGCGGGGAGCCCGCTCGACTCCTGCATCACGTAGACCATGACGTCGAGCGGATTGGTGATGACGATGACGAAGGCCTTCGGGCAATGCTTCTTGATCGCCTTGCCGACGGTGTCGATCACCTTGGCATTGGTGGCGATCAGGTCGTCGCGGCTCATGCCCGGCTTGCGCGGGATGCCCGCGGTGACGATCACCACATCGGCATGCTTGATGCCGTCGTATTTGCTGGAGCCCTGGTAGTTGGCGTCGAAGCCTTCGATCGGCGAAGCCTCGGCGATGTCGAGCGCCTTGCCCTGGGGCACGCCGTCGACCACGTCGAACAGCGCAATGTCCCCCAGATCTTTGAGCCCGGCGAGGAGCGCCAGAGTGCCGCCGATTTGCCCGGCGCCGATCAGCGCGATCTTTTTACGTGCCATGAAGTGGTTCTGGTCCCGATCAGGTTACGCATTGCCATATCCCCAAAACGGCAACGCTTCTCGCCCCATCCAAGGTGACCCTAAATATAGGGTAGATACTCTCATTTGGCCACAAGAGCAAGGGTTATTAACAAGCACTGTCCCGATTCCGCCATTTCGCCGTCTCGCTTGCCGCCCCGTCACGTCAAATGCGGTCGGCTGAGATAGTCGGCGGATTGCATTTCGTGGAGCCGCGACACGGTGCGCTCGAACTCCCTGCGGTCGAAGCCGGGGGCGCCTTCGCCCTCGGGGTAGAGCCGCTCTGGACGATCCGCGGCAGAGATAATCGCGCTGACGCGATGCTCGTAGAGCGCGTCGATCAGGGTCATGAAGCGGCGCGCCTGGTCGCGCTCGGAAGCGGTCAGCCTCGGCACATGCTCGATCAGGATCACCGGATAATGGACCGCGAGCGCCAGATAGTCGGCGGCACCCAGCGGGCGCGCGCAGAGCTCCTCGAAATCGAACCAGGCGACGGGACCCGATTGGCGCGGCACATCGAGCCTTCGGCCGTGCACGGTCAACGAGGTCGGGCTGGGCGCAGCACCGCCGCTCAGGCGCAGGAAGGATTCGCGCATCTTGCCGCCGGCGGCAGCATCGTCGGGCGAAAGATAGAGCCGGAGATCCTTGAGGCGACGCAGCCGATAATCCCGCGCGCCGTCGAGCTCGAGCACGTCGAGCCGCTCCTTGAGGAGGGCGATGAAGGGAAGGAAGCGGTCGCGCTGCAGTCCCCCGGCATAGAGGTCATCGGGCGCGAAGTTCGAGGTCGCGACCACGACCACGCCACGGTCGAAGAACTCGGTGAAGAGCCGGCCCAGGATCATCGCATCGGCGATGTTGGTGACGATGAACTCGTCGAAGCAGAGCAGCCAGCTCTCGGCGGCGATCTTGTCGGCGAGCGCCGACATGAGATCGACCTCCTTGGACTTCTCCCGCCGCCAGCGATGCAGCGTCTCGTGCACCTCGATCATGAAGGCGTGGAAGTGGACGCGGCGCTTGGCAGCGACCGGCGCGGTCCTGAAGAACAGGTCCATCAGCATGGACTTGCCGCGGCCGACGGCGCCGTAGATGTAGAGGCCTTGCGACGAGGCTTCGTCCTCGACGTCGTCGCGCCGGCCGATGCCGAGGCGCGCGCGCCAGCGGTCGAGCCATCCGCTGCCGCCGTTCGGGCGATAGTCTTTGAGAGCGTTCGACACCGACTGCAGCTTGGAGACCGCGAGCTCCTGAGCGGGATCGCTCTCCAGATGACCGCTCGACTTCAAGGCGCGATAGGCGGCAAGCGGCCCGTCATCCGTCATCGAAGCGACCAACGGTCCCGGAGAGTGCAGATCTGCGACTCGGTCAATATGCATATTGCGCGGATGTGAACATATTTTTTTATTTTTATCCACGCCGAAGTTAACAAACCATTTCCATCTGTGACGGAATCGCCGCGCGATGAGTCATCGGCGCAACAGAAACGATGGTGCGTTGCGCGAAGTTCGCACGTCGAGGCGACGAGGGAAACGCGTGCGAAGGTCGTGCGGCTACTGCACGACCTGATCGAGCGGCTTGCCGTTGACGGTCGCGGCACCTTTGTCGGTGAGCTCGATCTTGAACTTGTCGACCGGTTTGCCGTCGGCACCGGTCGCGCGCTTCGATACGCTCCTGATCGACTGCAGGATGCCCTTGGCCATGCCGGCATCGGGTGAATCCGCGGGCAGCTTGGCGACCAGCGCCGCGATGTTGTCGAGCCCGGTCAAGGCGAGATCCGCAGTGCCCACCGCCATCTCCGGCGATTGCATCGCGAGCTGGAACGCGCCGCTCGCGGTGAGATGGGTCTGCTCGGTCTGGATTTCGGACGGGTCGATCCGGAGCTTGATGGTGGAGTTCGACAGCGCCTGCATCAGCGCGCCCATCAGCACGTATTGGGCACCCTGTGCGCCCTGGGCATCGCCGCTGGTCAGGTCGGGGAGAGCCTGGGCGACCGCGTCGGCGAGCGTCGGCACCGGGATGTCGGTCGCGACCAGCGCGAGATTGCCGGACCGCGGCAGCAGCGCCTTGGTGATCGGATCCTGGGCCTCGGGGCCGGCGATATCGAGCCCGTCATGCTTCAGGCTGAAGCTCGCCTCGGCCTTGTCGGTGTCGAGCCCCTTGACGCCGAACGCCGTGCCGCCATGGGCGAGCCGGCCGAGAACACCGCCATTGGGATCGGTGACCGTGACCCCTTCGATGCCGAGATCATAGCTATAGGCCGAGAGCAGCTTCGGGAGGCCGCGCACGATCTCCGCCAGCGCCTTGCGATCCTCATCGGAGAGCGCGGGAGCCGGCGTCGCGGGAGCGGCGCCGGCATCCCCATCGGTGCTCGCCTGGGCATCGGACTGGTTTGCATCCGGTTGAGCCTCCGCCGGCCGCGATCCAGCCAGCTGGGATTGATCAGACTGGGATTCGTCGGACTGGGACTGATCGGACTGCGACTGATCGGGCTGGGGCTGATCGGACTGGGACTGATCGGACTGGGACTGGTCGGGCTGCGATTGCTCCGAAG
>DATKMF010000234.1:0-32556 GCA_035542015.1 Candidatus Cybelea sp. | reverse complement strand
GAAGTCAGAATCTTTGATTGCGCGCGTGCTCTGCGGACGGGGCGCCCTCACCCCGGCCCTCTCCCTTTGAGGGAGAGGGGGATTTTGCGGGCGGCGGCGGTCAGGTCGGGTTGTCGGTGGGGTCGGGGATGGGCTCGACCTTCTTCTTCTCCTTGCACAGGCAGCGGTAGTAGCGGCCTTCCTTGCGGCGGTATTTCCATTCGGGGCCGGGATAGCCGCGGTCCTCGTCGTGGGGGCCGTCCTTGTCCTTCCACATCTCGCGCAGGCGGCATTCGCAACGCTCGAGGTCGCAGCCCCAGCTCTCGCACCAGACGTATTGGTTATCCTCGCTGAAGACGCAGGCGCAGTCGCCGTCGCAGGGACCGGGCTTCTCGCGCTTGAACATCAGCCGGGCGAGCGCCGGGTTGACGCCGCCCGCGACCGCCGCCTTCTCGCGCGCGAAGACGCGCAAAGCCGTGCCGCCCTTCGCCGGCACCACGGCGGCGACGCCCTTGCGCACCGAGGTCGTGCCCTTGTCGCGCGCGGTCTTGCGCTTCCAGCCCGACGCCTGCTTTGCCATCCGGTGGTGCTCCGCTTGCAGAAGTCAGAAGTCAGATGTCAGAAGTCAGATGTCAGATGTCAGAGAAGAAAGAGACGAAAGATCGTGCTCCTGGCCTTCTCCCCATCCCTTTAATGCAGCGTGATGCCGTGGGTGAGCGCGCGGGCGACCGAGTCTTCGAGGAGGGCGCGGCCGAAGGGCTTGTGGAGGACGGAGACGGCGCCCATCGAGAGGGCCGTCGCCATGCCGCTCTCGAGGTCCACGGTCTTCTCGCCGAACTCGCCTTCGTCGATCACCTCGCCGGAGATGGCGATCACCGGGATGTCGAACTCGTTGTCGCGCAGCCAGTTCATCAGGTCGATGCCGTCCATGCCGGGCATCTGCACGTCGGTGACGATGACGTCGGGGACGCGCTCGCCGATCGCGACCGCGGCGATCTCGCCGCTGTCGGCGCAGGTCACGTCGTAGCCGCGCTGGGCGAGGCACTTCGCGATGGTCTCGCAGAAGGCGTGGTCGTCATCGACCACCAGGATGGAGGGACGCCGCCCTTCGGAAGCCGCCGGCTCGTTGAGGGCGCTCCACTGCACTGAACTCGAGTTCGACATGTCCTCACCCTTTCCTTGTCGGGCCCGCCCGTTCAGCGCCGGTTGATCGGCGGGGGCGGCCTCGGTTCCGATCTCACTCCGGATCCCACTCTCTCCGGATCCCACTCTCTCGATCCCACTTTGGCAGGCCCGGCACCCGGCTCATTGAGGTGGATCAAGCCCTTTTCGGGCATCGGTGCCGGCGTCGATCCCAGAACTAGGCCCAACTGCTGAAGAGAAGGTGAAGATCGGCGGATGTAGGTGTTTTTCCGTATGCAGAGGACAGGGATCAGGAATCAGAAGAATCGCGGCGGTCGCTGAGCGTGATGCCGAGGGCGGCGAGCATCACGCAGCCGATGGCGATCACCATGCGGCTGCCGGCGGGCTGGCCGAGGCAGACGACGCCGACCATGGCGCCGGCCGCGGGCTCGAGCGTCACCAGGATGCCGTAGGTGCGGGCGGACATCCGCTGCAGCGCCTTGTATTCGAGCGCGTTGGGGAGCGCGGTCGAGAGCAGCGCGACGCCGAGCACGGCGAGGAGATCGCCGGGCGTCGCCGCCGCGATGCTGCCCGGATTGCCCCCGGGGGCGCCGCTGCCGCCCGCTCCGCCGGCTTCGAGCAGCGCCGGCAGCAGAAGCACCAGCGCTTCGATCCAGAAGGCGTAGACCATGCCTTCGAGGCCGGCCAGGACCTCGCCCATGCGCTTGCTCAGCGGCACGAAGGCGGCCCAGCCGACGGCCGCCACCGCGGCATAGAGGAGACCGATCGGGTCGAGGGCGGCGGCGCCATCCCCGCCAACCCCTGCCCCGATCTCCGGCGTCAGCAGCGCGACGCCGAGGGCGGCGATGCCGATCAGCCCGAAATGCAGCAGCCGGCGCGAGGTCGCCACGGCAAGGCCCAGCGGGCCGAGGAAGGTGACGGTCGCCAGAATGCCGAGCGGAATGCGGCCCAGCGCCAGGAAATAGGGCAAAGCCATGACGGCGTTGATCAGGCCGAAGAGCAGGACGAGGCGCCAATGGCGCTTCAGACGCCGGTCGATCCGCGGCCGCACGTAGAGCGTCAGCACCAGGGCAGAGCCGAGCGCGATCGCGAAAGTGGTGCCGATGGGCCCGATGCTGGGGAGCAGCACGGTGGCCAGCGCCGCGCCGAGTTGTACAGCGAGGATGGCGAACAACAGCAGTGCGGTCGGCGGCAGGCGGCCGAAGGCACTGCGGACAACCGGGGTGGCGAGAGGTGCGGCCATTGCGGGGGCGGGCGGATCGGCCTCAGACGCGGGGCCGAGGGTGGGCCAGGTGATCGATGCAGCCATGGTGCCTCCCTGCTCTGGCCGGATCATCCGCCGGGACCGGGCCACAGGCAATGGCGGCGGCGGCCGGTTGTATCGACCATCACAGGCTGCAGCTTGTGCGGGGCGGGACCGGGTCGGGCAGATTGCTCCATGCCCTCACCCCCCACCGATGGTGAGCGGAGAGGGGAAGAGCGGTTGGCACCTGCGGGGCCCGGCCGTAACATGGCGGCCGCTTGGGGAATCGGGTGGGAATCGGGTGGGAGTCGGGTGGGACTGGTTCGGAGATCTCTGACCGGCTTGCTGGCTTGCGGGCTGCTGGGCCTGGCCGCGCTGCCCGCGACCATGGGGCCCGCCTTGGCGAATGGCGGCGCGCCCGGCGCGGCGGCTTCGACCTTCGTGCCGCCGGCCGCGATCACGGTCGCGCTGGACGACGGCTATGCGCCCTACAGCTTCGCGACCGGGCAGGGCGGGATCCAGGGCCTGATGCGCGACCTCTGGGACCTGTGGTCGAAGAAGACCGGGGTCAACGTGGTCTATGCGCCGGTCAACCGAGCCCATCGCACCGACCTGCTCGACGACGGCCGCGCCGACGTGGCCGGCCACCTGATGGAGACCGATGCCCGGGAGGCGAAGTACCTGCTGACCGAGGCGCCGGTCACCGGGGTCGAGATGGCGGTCTTCTTCGACCGCGACATCGCCGGCATCGCCGGCGTGGACAGCCTGCAGGGCTTCACCGTCGGCGTGATGGGGGACGGGAGCTGCGCCGAGTTCCTGGCCAAGCACGGCATCACCCTGCTCCGCCACTATCCCACGCTGGATGCGCTGTTCGCGGCGGCGGCGCGCGGCGAGGTCAACGTGTTCTGCAGCAGCAAGGCGGGCGGCATCCGGCGGCTCTACAGCATGCATATCGAGAAGCAGTTCGCGGTCTCGCCGACGCTGTTCACGACGCCGCTCTATTGGGCGGTGCGGCGCGACGCGGCGCCGCTGCGCGACTTCATCCGCGACGGGTTCACCCGCATCACGCCGGCCGAGCGCGCGGCGATCGAGCAGCGCTGGCTCGGCGAGCCGCTGGCCTCGCTGTGGTCCGATACCGCGTTCCGCGCGCTGGCCTGGCTGCTGCTGGCGGCGGGCGTGGGGGCTTCGGTGCTGTTCGCCTGGAACACGAGCCTGCGGCGGCAGGTGGCGGCGAAGACCGCCGGCTTGACCTTGAGCGAGCGCCGCTATCGCGAGCTGATCGAGGCGGTGCCGGTCGGCATCTTCGAGACCGACGCCGACGGCGACGCCTTCTATTGCAACGAGGTCTGGACCGCGCTCTCCGGCCTGACCATGGCGCAGAGCGCCGGCGACGGCTGGCTCGCCGCCGTGCATCCGGAGGACCGCGCCCCGCTGCTCGCCGCCTGGAACGCCGCCTGGACCTTGCGGCGCCCGTTCCGCCACGAGCATCGGCTCTGCCGGCTCGACGGCACCGAGCTCTGGGTCGCGGTCGCCGCGGTGCCGCGGATGGACGCCGCCGGCGCGCTCTCCGGCTATATCGGCTCGGTCACCGACGTCAGCGAGCAGAAGCGCCACGAGGAGGAACGCCGGCGGCTGGAATGGCAGAGCCAGGAATCGAAGAAGCTGGAGGCGCTCGGCCAGTTCGCCGGCGGCATCGCCCACGACTTCAACAACTTCCTCGGCGCCATCTTGGGCTATGCGCAGTTCATCGTCGAGGATGCCGGCGAGCGCCCGCAGGCCGGATCCGCCGCCCGCTATGCGGAGCGGATCCTGACCGCCGGCCGCCGCGGCCGCGCGCTAGTCGAGCAGATCCTGACCTTCACCCGGCGCACGCGGATGACGCGCACCCGCTTCCACTTGTCCGAGCTGCTGCCGGAGATCGAGGAGCTGATGTTCGCCAGCGCCTCGGGCGACGCCGCCTTCCGCTGCGAGAACGCCGACCCCGACGCCGTGGTCGAGGCCGACCGCAACCAGCTCGCCCAGGTGCTGCTCAACCTCTGCATCAACGGGCAGGACGCGCTGCGCGGGCGGCCGGGCACGGTGACGGTGCGGATCCGGCGGACCGCCTTCGGCCCGCGCGTGCTGCAGGGGCTGGCGCGCTCCCGCAGCGAGAACGAGGTCAGCGTCTGGACCGAGCCGGACGGCACCGCCTGCGCGGTCGCCGGCAGCTTCGATCCCGCGCGCGATCACGTCTCGATGGTGGTCAGCGACACCGGCCTCGGCATGGATGCGGCACTCCTGGAGCAGGCCTTCACGCCGTTCTTCACCACCAAGGACCGGGCCACCGGCGGCCAGGGGACGGGCCGCCAGGGAACGGGCCGCCAGGGGACGGGATTGGGGCTCGCCGTGGTCAAGGGCATCGTGACCGCCCACGGCGCGGCGCTGGTGGTGGAGAGCCATGCGGGCGAAGGCACGGCGATCGAGGTCGCCTTTCCCCGCGTCGCGGTGGCGGTGGCGGGGCCCGAGCCCGCGGCCGAGCCGGCGCCGCGGCTCCATCGCCGGCGCATCCTGCTGGTCGATGACGACGCGGATTTCTGCGACATGATGCGGCTCCTCTTGGAGCGGCTCGGCTTCGAGGTGGTGCCCTATGCCTCGCCGCGCGAGGCGCTCGCCGATTTCCGCGAGCTGCCGCAGACCTTCGATGCGATGATCACCGACCAGAACATGCCGGAGATGACGGGGCTGGCGCTGGCCGGCGCGGTCCGCGGCTTGCGGCCCGATTTCCCGTGTCTCGTTTGCTCGGCCTACAGCGAGAGCCTGACCGAGGCGGCCTTGCGCGAGGCCGGCGTCTTTGCGCTGATCCCAAAGCCGGTCGACCGCGACCTCTTGCTGGCGACGCTGCAGCGCGTGCTCGGTCTCGCGGCGACGGCGCGCAGGGCGGGAGCGCTGCCGGCCGAGTGACGACCTATCCATGAAGGCGTGGATCCCCAGACCAAGTCCGGGGATGAAAGCGGTCTTGCTACGGCAAGACCTCTTTCACCTTCGCGGCCAGCTGCTTCAGGGTGAAGGGCTTCATCAGGAAATGCGCCTCCTCGCCGGCGTCGACGCGCTTCCTGAACGCGTCCTCGGCATAGCCGGAGATGAAGATGACGCGGATGTCGGGGCGGCGGCCGCGCAGCTCCTTGATCAGGGTCGGGCCGTCCATCCGCGGCATCACCACGTCGCTGATCACCAGATCGATGTCGTTCATGTGCTCGTTGACGATCTCGAGCGCCGCCTCGCCGCTCCTGGCCTCCAGCACCTTGTAGCCCTTGTTGCGGAGCGCGCGGGCGCTGAACAGGCGGACCGCGTCCTCGTCCTCGACCAGGAGCACGGTGCCGATGCCGGTCAGGTCGCGCCGGTCCTCGTCGACCCCGGCGCGGACCTGCGCCGCCTCGCCCGGCTGCTGCGCGTGCTCGGGGAGATAGATGCGGAAAGTGGCGCCCTTGCCGGGCTCGCTGTCGACGAAGATGAAGCCGTCGGTCTGGCTGACGATGCCGTAGACGGTCGAGAGGCCGAGCCCGGTGCCGGAGCCCACCTCCTTCGTCGAGAAGAAGGGCTCGAAGATGCGGTCGAGGATCTCCTTCGGGATGCCGGTCCCGGTATCGGCGATCTCGACCATCACGTAGGAGCCGGGCGGCATCACGTCGGCGCCGCGCGCCATCGGTTCCGCGGTGACGACGTTCCGCGTCCGGATCGACAGCCTGCCGCCCTGGGTCATCGCATCCCGCGCGTTGACCGCGAGATTGATGATCACCTGCTCCAGCTGGCCCGCATCGGCGCGGACCGGCTTCAAGTCGGCGCCGTGCACCATCTCGAGCTCGATGTTCTCGCCGATCAGGCGCCGCAGGAGATGCGAGAGCTCGCCCAGCACGTCGGTCAGGTCGAGCACGCGCGGCTGCAAGGTCTGCTGGCGCGAGAAGGCGAGCAGCTGGCGCACCAGGTTGGCGGCGCGGTTGGCGTTCTGCTTGATCTGCATGATGTCGGCGAAGGACTGGTCGCCGGCGCGGTGGCGGAGCAGCAGCAGGTCGCAGAAACCGATCATCGCGGTCAGGAGGTTGTTGAAGTCGTGGGCGATGCCGCCGGCGAGCAGGCCCACCGCCTGCATCTTCTGCGACTGCGCGAACTGCTCCTGCAGCCGCCGCGCCTCGGTCGAATCGACGAAATGCGCGATGCAGCCGGGGGCGCCCGCGCTGTCCTCGCGGCGCGAGGCGAAGATCGTGACATAGCGCGGCCGCTCGCCGGCGACGCGCACGGTCAGCGGCGGCGCCTTGCCATGGCGGATGACCTCGGTGAAGTGCCGGGCATAGGCGGTGCGATCGTCGACATGCACCAGCTCCATCAGCGACTTCTTGCGCCAGTCGGCACCGGCGAGGAGCTGGATCAGCGCCTCGTTGGCCTGCTCGATCCGGCCCGAGGCGTCGATCAGCGCGATGCCGGTCGGCGCCTCCTCGAAGAAGCGCTTGAAATACTGCTCCGAGGCGCGGACCGCCTGTTCGAGCGCGCGCTCGCGGGTCAGGTCCTGGACCGCGGAGCGGGTGCGCAACTTCGGCCGTTCGCCTTCCCCGCCCGCCTGCACCGAGACGGTCTCAAAGCGGATGAAGGCCTGGAAGGCGCGGCCGTTCGGCCCGCGCAGGGTGACCTCGCCGCCGCGCGTCGCCGAGTCGGCGAAGGGGCTGAAGGCCGGCGCCGAGGCGCCGACCGGCTCGGCCAGGATGTCGTGCAGGCGCTGCGGGTAGCGGCCGCCGGGCTCGGCCTGGAGACCGAGCCAGCCGGCGAGCGTCGAGTTCACGAACAGGAACTCGCCGTTCTCATCGACCGAATAGAAACCGATCGGCGCATGCTCGATCAGGTCGGCGAACTTCTCGTGGTCGCTGCGGATGTATTCCTCGATCTGGCGCTGGGTGGTGACGATGTCGCAGCTCCAGAGCACGTAATCGTCGCCGCTCCTCAGACGCTGGGCATGGATGTCGAACCAGTCGAGCTCGCCTTCGCGGAAACGGAGCTGGATCTCGGCGCGACCCCGGCCGCCCTCCGCCACCGCTCTCGGGAGCTGGCGCAAGAGCTCGGCCGAGGTCGAGCCGGGCTCGACCCGTTCCTGCAGGACCTCCGGCAGCGGCCGGTCATGCCGCTCAAAAATGCGCCGGTAGGCGGCATTGGCGAAGATCACGCGGCCGTTCGGCCCGACCAGCTGTCGCGCCTGGCCGGAGGTGTCGAAGCTCTGCATCAGGAGATCGCGCCGCCGCCCGGCCCGATGCAGCGCCCAGGCGGTGGCGACGCCCGCGAGCAGCAGCAGCGCCGCCAGCAGGCCCGCCGACCAGGAATGCTGCTCCAGCCAGCTCGGCTCCTGGGCGAAGGCCGCGGCGGGATGGAGCGCCGCGGCCACGAGTGCGAGCCGGAGAGTCGTCAGAAAGAGGCCGTACCGGCGGGGCCGGGCCTGGGACGATCGCATGCGCTGGAGTGAAGCCCCGAATCTCGAATCCATCGCCCGCAGTCTAGTCCAGTTTCGCGGAAGTCTCGACGGTCGCGGCGATGCAGCGAGGCCCGCCGCCGGGCCCGGCAGCGGAACCTTCATTTTGACCGGCACTTATTGCCAGTGCGTGGCTGCAATTGATGGAAGGAGCGATCCATGGGCTTCGGACGCGGACTCCTGCTTTGGCTGCTGGGGATACCCCTCCCCATCGTCATTCTTCTCGCGCTGTTCTGGCGCTGATCACATCCGGGCGCCGAGAGTGGTCGGCGCCGATCCAGAGGGAGTTTCAACATGGCTGACATAGCCGCCAATCCCGGTGTGTACACGGCCTCCGTGCCACCGGCCGCCGGCGTCGAGTCACGCTTCTCGGGAGTGTCCTGGGGCGCGATCGTGGCCGGCGCCGTCGTCGCTGCGGCGATGGCGATCATCCTTACCACACTCGGCGCCGGGCTCGGTCTGGTCGCCGTATCGCCCTGGCCGGGCGAAGGCGCTTCCGCCAGCACGATCGGCATCGGCGTGATCATCTGGTCGATCGTCATCGAAGCGGTCGCCTTCGGCATAGGCGGCTATCTCGCCGGGAGGCTCCGCACCAAGTGGGCCAACCTGCACGGCGACGAGGTCTACTTCCGCGACACCGCCCATGGCTTCGTCACCTGGGCGCTGGGCACGCTGGTCGGCATCTGCGTGATGACCGCGGTCGTCGGCGGTATCGCCCGGACCACCGCCGAGGTTGGCGCCGCGGGCGTCGGCGCGGCCGGTGCTGCCGGCGGCGCCGGCGCGCTTGCTCTCGCCTCCAACAGCGACGCAGCCGGCAACTCCATGGCTGGCGCCGGCATGCAGGGCAACCAGCAGAGCGCCGGTGGCAACCCGATGGATTACTACATCGACATGCTGTTCCGTCCCAACAATCCGGCTCAGGCCGGCCAGAACGGTGCGGCGAACACCAACGGTGCGGCCGGTGGTGCTACAACCGGCACCGCTACAGGCACCACCGGTGCGACCCCGGACACGACCCAGGGCCAAGCCGGCGCTCCGGCCATGTCGATGGCGATGAACGGCAACGGCGGCGCCGGTCAGTCGGGCAACGACGCCGCCATCCGCAATGAAGTGGCCCGGATCGCCGCGGCGAGCTTCAAGAGCGGCGATCTGACCTTGGCTCAGAACGATCGCACCTACATCGCGCAACTGGTGGCCCAGCGCACCGGCATGTCGCAGCAGGATGCGGAGAAGCGGGTCGATGATGTGTTCGGCCAGGCGAAGAGCGCCTATGACGACTTCGTCAACAAGACCAAGCAGGCGGCCGACCAGGCGCGCAAGGCCGGCATCGGCCTCGCCCTCTGGACCTTCGTCGCCATGCTGATCGGCGCCTTCGTCGCCAGCTGGATGGCGGCGGTCGGCGGAAGGCTGCGGGACCAGTAGGCGAGAGCCCCCGCCCCGAAAAGCCGTCCCGACCAGGGCCGCCGGACAGACCGGCGGCCCTTCCTGCTTGGGGGCTACAGCTTCCGCCGCTTCAGCTTGTAGATGTAGCCGATCACCTCGGCGACCGCCTTGTAGAACTCGGGCGGGATCTCCTGGTCGATCTCGACGGCGGCGTAGAGGCCGCGGGCGAGCGGCGGGTTCTCGATCACCGGCACGTTCGCCTCGGCCGCGACCTCGCGGATCCGTTGCGCGACCTTATCGACGCCCTTCGCCACCACCTTGGGCGAGGCCATCTCCATCTGGTCGTAGCGCAGCGCCACGGCGTAGTGGGTCGGGTTGGTGACGACCACGTCCGCCTTCGGCACCTCGGCCATCATGCGCTTCCGTGCGCGCTCCATGCGCAGCTGGCGGAGGCGGCTCTTCACCAGCGGATCGCCCTCGCTCTCGCGCATCTCGTCCTTGATCTCCTGGCGCGACATGCGGAGCTTCTTCATGAACTCGTAGCGCTGATAGAGCACGTCGAGCACGGTGATCACCAGCATCGCGGCGAAAACCGCGATCAGCAGGCGGTCGATCAGGCCGTTGATGACGTGGAGCAGCTGCCCCGCCTCCATGCCGATCAGCTTGTGGAGGTCGCCGACTGAGGGGGTCAGCATCCAGAAGACCACGCCGCCGACGATCGCGATCTTGATCAGGCCCTTGAGGAACTCGCTGAAGGAGCGCAACGAGAAGATGCGCTTCAAGCCGGAGAGCGGCGAGATCTTGTCCAGGTCCGGCATCAGGGATTCGCCGGAGAGGATGAAGCCGAACTGCAGGTAGCCAGCGCCAAAGGCGGCCAGCACGGCGAGGACCAGCGGCGCCGCACCGGCGGCGAGGATCATCGCCATCAGCTTCCAGCCGAGCGTCGTCAGATGGCCGAGATCGGCCGGCACCTGGTCCGGCGATTCGATGAAGGGCAGCGAGAGGTTGGTGATGTCGCGCGCGAGCGAGCTGCCGAAGACGACCACCGAGATCGTGAGCGCGAGGATCATCAGCAGGTTGTTGACCTCGCGCGAGTTCGCGACCTGGCCCTGGTCGCGCGCCTCCTGGAGTCTTCGCCCGGTCGGGTCTTCGGTTTTTTGTGAGTCGTCGTCGCTCGCCACGGCGCAGCCTCACTGACCGCCGAGGAAGGGCTGGATCTGGCGCTGATAGGTGTCGAGGAACCACAGCATCATCGACGACAAGGTGACGGCGAGGAGGCCGAGGCCGATCAGGAGCTGTGCCGGCATGGCGACGAAGAAGACCTGCAGGGTCGGCATCAGCCGCGCCAGGATGCCGAGCGCCGCCGTGAACACGAGGCCGTAGACCAGGAACGGCGCCGACATCTGCACGGCCAGGGTGAAGCTGTCGGCGACGGCGCGGGAATCGAAGTTGGCGATGTCGCCGAGCATCAGCGGCTGGCCCGGCGGCATCATCGCATAGGTGCCGACCAGGCCCTGCAGCGTCACATGGTCGAGGCCGGTGACGAAGATCAGGACCAAGGTCACCGCCATCAGGAAGTTGCCGCTGACCGCGGCCTGCTGCGCGGTCGAGGGATCGACCGAGAGCGCGTTGGCGATGCCGGTCTGCAGCGCGATGATGTTGCCGGCCGAGAGCACCGACATCACGATGATGCGGCAGAGGCTGCCGAAGAACAGGCCGACGCCGATCTCGCCGACGATGTCCATGACGAAGCGGTCGAGCTCGGCGGGGAGGACCGGCACGCGATCGGCCAGCATCGGCATCAGCGCCAGCGAGAACAGCAGCGCGAAGGCAAGCCTGACGCGCATCGCCACATAAGCCTCGCCGAAGCCCGGCAGCAGCATCACCGCCGAGCCGATCCGGGCGAAGATCATCATGAACTGGAAGATGCTGCCGTTCAGCAGCGTCTCGATGGTCTGGCTGGGGGACACTGTCGGTACCCGGGGCGCGTGGCTTCAGCCGGCGATGCGCTGCATCAGCTGCTCGGTGAAGTCGGTCAGCACGTGCAGCATGAAGGGGGCCAGGAGCAGCAGCGAGACGAAGACCAGCAGGATCTTCGGCACGAACGTGAGGGTCACTTCCTGGATCTGGGTCAGCGCCTGAAACAGCGAGATCAGCAGGCCGACGATCAGCGAGATCAGCATGACCGGGGCGCCGATCTTCAGCATCACGACCACCGCATCGCGGCTGACCTCGAGCAGTGCGGCTTCATCCATCGGCGGGCTCCGCCGGCTCTAAAGACGTCATTGCCGGGCCGGACCCGGCAATCGGATGCCACCGTGCGGCGGCGCGAGATGCGCGGCCCGCGGACGCATGTCCGCATGCGCGGACTGGGCCCGCGCATGACGATGTCGGAGACGGCATCACACCGGCATCCGCAGGATTTCCTGGTAGGCGGAGACGACACGGTCGCGGACCGCGGTCACGGCCTGCAGCGTCACCTCGGCCGAGGAGACGGCGCTGACCACGTCGGTGACGTTGGCCTTGCCGGCGGTCGCGAGCAGCGACTGCTTCTCCGACTGGTCGCCGGCCTTCACCGATTCGTTCGCCGCCTTCTTCAGGAGATCGCCGAAGCTCTCGCCGACGGCAGGGGGCATGGCATCATCCGCCGTGGCGGCGGCGAGCTGCTTCGCGGCATTGGTATAGGCGGCGAGCGCATTGCTGATCGTGCTGTTGGCCATCGCTTACCTCAGAATGTCGATCGTGCGCTGGAGCATGCCGCGGGTGACTTCGATCACCTTCAGGTTCGCCTCGTAGGAGCGCTGAGCCTCGCGCATGTCGCTCATCTCGATCAACGCGTTGACGTTGGGCAGCTTCACATATCCGGTCTTGTCGGCCGCCGGGTTGCTGGGATCGTATTTCCGGGTGAACTCGGAAGGATCCAGGCCGACCTTGGAGACCTTGACGAGGTCGAGGCCGGAGGCGCGGTCGAGCTCGTTCTTGAAGGTGATGGTCTTGCGCCGATAGGGATCGCCGCCCGGCCGCTCAGAGACGGAGTCGGCGTTGGCGATGTTCTCCGAGATGACGCGCAGACGCTCGCCCTGGGTGCGAAGGCCGGCGGCGGAGATTGCGAGCGAATCCATCAAGTCCATTCAAAGTCTCCTTGCCCCACCCCTGCCCTCCCCCGGATCGGGGGAGGGGGAGCGGAGAATTACGTGCCGCGGCCGATCGCGGTCTTCAGCATGTCGATATGCTTGCGGTAGAGGTTGACCATGGTGTTGTAGTCGGCCTGGGTCTCGGAGAGCTTCTCCATCTGCTCCTCGAGCACGACGGAGTTGCCCGCCGGCGCCGTCTCATAGGGCTTCTTCTGCTTCTTGGCATCGATCGGGTCCTTGGGCGGAATGGTGCCCAAAAGGTGCTTGGGATCGGTGCGCTGCGGCTCGACCGCGGCCAGCTTCTGCAGGTGGTGCTCGAAATCGAGCGGCACCACGTCCTGCGGCTGATAGCCCGGCGTGTCGGAGTTGGCGATATTCTGGGAGAGCACCTTCTCGCGGGCGTTGAGCCAGCCCATCCGCTCGGTCAGGCGTTGCAGCAGGGGGATATTGAACAGATCCATCGATTCGGCGATTGAGGTGACCCGGGAAGATTCCGGCGGCACTATGGGACCGAACCCCTTAACACGACGTTAATTTGCCTAAAATGCTCAGCAAATTTGGCGCAAAATCCGATGCTTAGCCGCCTGGCGGCGAAGCTATTGATTTGCCGAAGCTTTGCCGGCGCTCAACCGGGGGCGTTAACCCGGCATTAAGCAAGCGCTGCCATCCTGCTCGGGCTCGAGCGGAGGTCAGATGGCGGGTTCGGATCAGGACAAGGACAGCGACGGCGCGGGGATCGAGGACTCGATCGGCCGCAAACGTCCGCGCTGGCCGGAGCCGCGGCCGAAGTCGCCGATCGCGGTGGCGCTCGACTACAAGCGGCCGGACGGGCGGATCGATGCCAAGCAGGCCCCAAGGGTCGCCGCCACCGGACGTGGCGCGGTCGCCGAGCAGATCCTGGAGATCGCTTTCGCGAAGGGCGTTCCGGTGCGCGAGGACCCCGACCTCGCCCAGCTGCTGGTGACGCTCGACGTCGACAGCGTGATCCCGACCGAGGCGTTGGCGGCGGTCGCCGAGATCCTCGCCTATCTCTACCGGCTGAACGGCCGTGCCATGGAGGGCCGCCTCACGCCCGAGGATGAAGGCGAGACCGGAGCGAAGCCGTGAGCGGCCCCCATCACACCCAAGAGGGACACGAATTCGAAGCCACCATCGACCAGTTGGCCGAGATGATCGACGGCGCGAAGCGCATGGCCGAAGCCGGCCAGATCGTGGAGCTCGACGTGCTGGCGATGAAGATCGCGGTGCTGACCGATGCGATCGCGGACAACGCGGCCGGGCGGCGGCCGAGCCCGTTCCTGCCGAAGCTCGAGCAGCTGATGCGCTCGCTCGACCAGCTCGAGATCACGCTCCGCAAGCGCAACGTCAACCTGGCACTCGACCTGCAGCAGGCCGACCGGCGCCTGCGCGCCCAGCTCGCCTATGGCGGCGACAAGACCGGGCATTAACAAATCAGGGCGTTGACCGCGTCACCTCATGGATTTCGAAACCTATCTCCGGTTCCTGCTGGTCCTCGTCTTCGTGCTCGGCCTGGTCTTCGCGCTGGGCTGGGTGCTGAAACGCTCGGGGATCGGCGGCGGTGCCATGATGGGCAAAGGGCGGCGGCTCGGCGTGGTCGAGACCGCGTTCCTCGGGCCGAAGCATCGCCTGGTGCTGGTGCGGCGGGACGATGTCGAGCATCTGGTGTTGATCGGGCCGACCTCGAACGCCGTGGTCGAGACCGGCATCGCGCCGCGCGAGAGCTTCCAGGCGCTGGTCAAGCAGCAGACGGCCCCGCAATCGGAGCGCCAGCCATGAAGGTGCGGCGCTCCTTGCTCGCTGTTGCGGCGCTGTTCGGGATCGGCGTCATGGCCCTGGTCGCCGGTGCGCATCCCGCGCTGGCGCAGAGCGTCACCCTCGACCTCGGCGGCAACGACCGCGGTGCGTTCACCGGCAAGGTGATCCAGCTGATCGCCCTGATGACGGTGCTGAGTCTGGCACCCGGCATCCTCATCATGGTGACGTCGTTCACCCGCATTGTCGTGGTGCTGTCCATTCTGCGCTCGGCACTCGGCGCACAGACAACGCCGCCCAACATGGTGCTCGTGAGCCTCGCTTTGTTCCTGACCGCCTTCGTGATGGCGCCGACCTTCGAGCAGGCCTACAACGACGGCATCAAGCCGCTGCTCGACCAGAAGATCGACGAGGAGACGGCGTTCAGCAAATCGGTGGCGCCGTTCAAGACCTTCATGCTGGCCCAGGTGCGGGAGAAGGATCTCGGCCTGTTCCTCGACTTCTCCAACGCGGGGCCGGTCGCGACCCCGCAGGACACGCCGCTGAAGGCCCTGATCCCCGCCTTCATGGTGAGCGAGCTCCGCCGCGCCTTCGAGATCGGATTCCTGCTCTACCTGCCCTTCCTCATCATCGACATGGTGGTGGCGTCCGTCCTCATGTCGATGGGCATGATGATGCTCCCGCCGGTGATGATCGCCCTCCCCTTCAAGCTCATCTTCTTCGTGATGGTGGATGGCTGGTACCTGGTCGCCGGCAGCCTGGTGCGGAGCTTCAACCCGGCCGGGGGATAGCGCGGCCGCGTTTGACAAACGCCGGCCAGCGACGAAGATCGTGCTGCGGGGAGATCGTGGGGCGCTGCTCCGGGAAGGAGACGGCGGGTGTCCCGATTTGGCGCCATGGTGCTCTCCGCGATTCTGGCCGCGACTGCGGCGCCCGCAAGCGCAGGGGATCCGGTCAAAGACATCGCCTTTCCGGGCGGCAGCGAGCGCGCCCTGCTCATCACCCCTGGCCAGCCGAAGGCGACCCTGATCCTCTTCCCCGGCGGTGACGGTGTCATCGGCCTCGGCTCGGACGGCAGCATCGCGACGGGCAGCAACTTCCTGGTACGCTCGCGCCGGCATTGGGGCGAGCTCGGGTTCGCGGTCCTGCTGCCCGATGTGCCCTCCGGCCAATCCGGCCTCATGGGCCAGCGCCTGACGGATTCCTACGCCGCCGCCGTCTCGGCCCTGGTTGGTTTCGCCAAGCAACAAAGCGCGGCGCCGGTCTGGCTGATCGGCACCAGCCAAGGCACCAACGCGGTCGTCAATGCGGCGAGCCGCATGACCCATCGCGAGATTGCGGGTATCGTCTTGACCTCGACGCTGACCGAGCCCGGAACGGGCAGCATGCTCAGGGAGACGGTGTTCGGCGCGAAGCTCGCGGCGATCGACGTGCCGGTGCTGATCGTGTCCCACAGCGAAGATGCCTGCAAGCTCTCGCCACCAACCGACGACGCAAGAGTGAAGGCGGCGCTGACCGGCGCGCCCCAGGCCGAGATCACCACGGAGAGCGGCGGCAAGCCTGCCGATTCCGACGCCTGCGGTGCCAAGTCGGCGCACGGCTTCTACGGCATCGAAGGGGAGACTATCCGGCAGATCGCCGACTGGATCGCAGCCCATTGAACGCCCTGGGAAGGAGATGGGCCATGCCGACCCTCCATGAGATCAGCCGCCGTCGCGCCATCGCTGCGGGCCTCGCTCTGATGGCACTCACGCGGCCGCGTGGAACCCGCGCTGATCAACCCTATGACGACATCACCTACAAGAGCGGCAGCCTCAGCATCGAGGCCTACCTCTACCGGCCGTCGGGCACGGGACCGGCGCCGCTGATCATCTACAACCACGGCTCGCGCGAGGGCGCGGAGGGCAAGTCGGTGCCCTGGGTGCGGATCGCCAACCTGTTTCGCGACGCCGGCTATGCGGTGCTGGTACCGGAGCGCCGCGGCTACGGCAAGTCCGAGGGCGTCTCGTGGAGCGATGCCGTCGGCCACGACACCGGCAAGGTGTTCCTCGACCGCTGCCATGACGAATCCGATGACGTGCTGGCGGCAGCGGCCTATGCCGCGGGCCTCTCCTTCGTCGACCGCAGCCGCATCGGCATCGTGGGGTGGTCGCTCGGCGGGATCGTGACCCTGCTCGCCGTTTCGCGCAGCGCGGCGTTCAAGGCGGCGGTCGTGCAGGCCTCCGGCGCCCTCACCTGGCGGCACAGCACGCCGCTGCAGTCGACACTGGTCGACGCCGCGCGCACGGCGAAATGCCCGGTCTTCCTGATGGATGCGGCGAATGACGCAGCGCCCGAAGACATTCCAACCTTGGCCGACGCCATGCAGAAGGCCGGGCTGCCGCACCAGATGACGATGTATCCCGCCTTCACGCCAAGCAGCAATCCCGCCAACATCGCGCCCGGCCATCTGCTCTTCGGACCGGAAGGCTTGTCGATCTGGGGCCATGACGCCGTGGCGTTCCTGAACGCCGCGTTGAAGCCGTGAAGCGCTCGGTGGCTCAGTTCGCCGGCTGCTGATTGTCGGCGGTCTGATTGGGCGCCGGTTGTGGCGCCTGGCCGGCGCCGGAGGTGGCGGCAGGCCTGTCGATCGGCGCGGTGGGCCCGAGGTCGGGCTTGGGCTCGGTGGCGCCGCTCAAGGCCTCGCTCTGCAGGATCTTCTTGTATTCGTCGGTGAAGGCACCGAGCTCGTCGACACTCTTCTTCTGCGCGGTGATCGACTCCGCGAGGCCGGTATCCGGCGAGGTCAGCACCTTGAAGGGCTCGGCCAACGCGCTGGTCTCCATCTGCTTGCCGAAGCCGTGGGCGAGGTCCTTGAGGCCGCGCCGGTCATTGGCGAGCGACATGGCCACTGCGCGCTTCAGCACCAGGCGCGCGAGCACCGGGTCGTATTGCGGCGCAGCCGGTGCCGCAGGCTGGGTGGCGGCCGGTGGATTGGCGGCCGGCGCATTCGCGGCCGGCGCAGGCGCATTCGCGGCCGGCGGATTTGCCGCCGACGGATTCGCCGCGGGCGCCGGGTTCGTGGCATTGGCCGAGCTGGCGGCGTCCGCCGCGGCGGCGGCCTGTGCCTGCGCCAGCGCCTGGTCGAGCACCGAGGCCGGATTCTTGGCGATGTCGGGACCGGCAGCGGCGCTGACCGCGGTGGCGCGCTTCGCCTGCTCGGCATCGATCAGCTGACCGAGTGAGTCCGCGGCGGATTGCCATTCGTGCAGCCGCCACAGCATGTCGGATTTCAGCCAGAGGCCTTCGAGGCTGGCATCGTCATGCACGAGGTCGAGGCCCTTCACGGTATCGCCGGTATCGAACAGGGCCCGCGCCTGCAGGCGGCGGCGCTCGTCGGCGAGACCGGAATCGACGCCGGCCGGATCGTCGCTGGCGGCGAGCGCCTTCAAGGCAAGGTCGGGCTTGTCGTCGAGCAGGCGGATCGCGGCCAACCGCGTGCCGGCCGCCACCTTGGCGAGGCCGGAGAGCCTGGTCCGCACCTGGCGATCGAGCAGGTCGGCGGCATCGGGCAGGTCGTCGACATTGACCATCCGGTCGGCGAGGGCCGCGATCATCCGCTCGCCGTCGAGCCCGGTCGGGGTCAGTTCGCGGAACTCGTCATAGAGGCCGATGGCCGCAAGCGGCGACAGGCGGTCGGCGGCGCCTTCGAGATAGAGATGGCGGAACTCGGCGGCCATGTCGTCGGTCGCCTGCTTCGCCATCGGATGGTCCGGGAACCGGGTCGCCGCCTGGCGCAAGGTCAGCAGCCCCTTGCGCGGCTGATCGGTGTCGAAATAGAGGTGGCCGAGCCTGTAGAGCAAATCGAACTCGAAGGTGCCGCCGCGCCAGAGGAAGCGCAGGGCTTCGAGCTTGGCGAGCGCGTCCTGGGGCGCGATCTTCTTCTCGTCGAGCTGCTGGCTGATGACGGCGAATTGCGACCGCGCCTTGATCTCGTCGATCGGGCTGTCGGTGAGCGAGGCCCAGATCTGCATCGCGGCCTCGTTGTTGCCGAGCTTCTGCTGCCGAAGCCCGTCGAGCCAGGCGGCGCGCGCGGCGGTGTCGGGATCGGGCTGGTCGCTCTTCAAGGGATCGAGGAAGTTCTGCGCGGTCAGGGGATCGCCGGCGTCGATGAGACTCCGCGTCGCCCACAGCCGCAGCTGGGCGCGGAAGTCCTTGGGATAGGTCGAGATATCCGGCAGGGGCCCCTCGAACAGCTTCGCGGCCCCCGCGCTGTCGCCGCGGTTGGCCAGGATGTAGCCCTTGAGGAGATTGGCTTCGGCGACGCCTTGCAGTGCCGGCGATGCCAGCATGCGATCGGCGGCGTCGTATTCTCCGCCCATGGTCTTCGCCGTGGCGCCGATCGCCATGATCAGCGGGCTGTTGTCGGCATTGTGGTCGTCGCGGCGGATCTGATCGATGAGGCCGCTCGCTTCCGGCCCGTAGCCGTTGGCCAGGTAGAACTCGGCGAGATCGAGCTCGGCCCGCTCCTTGTCGCGCGGCGCCGCCGCGCTCATCGCGTTCTCGAGGTCCTGCTGCGTCGTCAGGAATTTCTCGTCGCCGCCACGGCGCCAAGCCGCCATGTCGAACAGGCTGCCCGCCACTTTGAGCGGCTGCGCGGGCGGCGGCGCGGATGCAGCCGGCGCCGGTGTCGTCGCCGGCGCCGGTGTTGCAGCCGGCATCGGCGTCGTTGCCGGCGCCGGCGTGGCGCTCGCCATCGGCGCAGCGGGCGCGGTGCTCTGCGGCTGAGGCTCCGGAGCACCTTGCGGCGGCGTCGTGATGATGACTCCGTTCGGCGCCGCCTCGATCTTCGGCCGATCGTTCAGTGGCTGCACGACCACGCCCTGATAGGTCGGCAGCAACTTGAAGTCCGCCCAGTTGGATGCGTGCGCGACGCCGAACCCGGCGAGCTGCTCCGGCGTCACCACCAGCTTCGCCTGGTCCGCCGGATCCTGCAGCTCGACCGCGGTGCCGGAGGCGATCGCCTTGACGATCACGCTGGTCCTGCCGTCCGGCAGCGTCTCGCGCTGAGGCTGCTCCAGCGGCCGTGGCGGCCGGATCGCGACGCCGGGCTGCAACGTGATCTTCCAGCGCGCGCCTTCCGTCTCGGTCAATGGTTGCGCCGCCGTGCCACCCACCAGGCGCAGCGCCAGCCCGAAGGGCGAGGCGACGGTCTCGATCTTGCCGATGCTCGGCACGACCCGCTGCAGCGCCCGCAAGTCGGGGCGAGCCGGCGCGTCGAACACCAGCCAGAGCGCATCACCGCGCCGGAACACGCCGAGCGCAACCCGCTTCGGCCAATCGAAATAGAGCGTGGCACCGTCCTTCATCGGCAGCGCTGTCACCTTGACCTCGACCGGCTGCGGCGGCACCCGCGGTGGCGTGAAGGCGGGCGTGGCAGCCGGCTCAAGCGGCACGGCCACGCCCGGCCCGCTGATACCGGGCGACTGAGGCGTTGCGGCCGGCGTCGGTCCCGGTTTCGGCTTGGCCGGCGCCTCAGGCATGGCGGATTGCAGCTCGGGTGCAACGGCCGCCAGTTGCGGCGGCGGAGGCTCCTGGCCGACGCCGATCTCCTCGGGCGGCGCCGGAAGAGCCGGCACGGGGACCAGCGTCTCCGCCACCGATCCCGTCGCGGTGGGAGCTTGCGCTGCGGACGACTGAGCTTCAGGCGGAATGTTCGCTGCGGTCTGGTCGTAGATGTCGAGCACGACGGTCTTGCCGGAGCGGAAGTCGCGCAGCACCGTGCCGGGCTTCAGCGCGATCTTGACCGAGACGCCGTTCCCGGTCGGCGCGACGCTCAATCCGTTCAACCGCGGCGGCAGGTCGCCCACGACCTTCTCGAGATCGATGCTGGCGGGGCTGGCGAAGACCAGCTCCGCCGCGTCGCCGGACCGCTTCACCGCATAGGCGACGTCCTTCGGCCAGTCGAACGCCAGGCGCGAATAGCCTTCATGCTCCCCGACGCGGATCGGCACGGCGATCCGCGGCGGCGGGGCCGGCGCCGCCGCGACCGCCGCCTGGCCTTCGGCGCGCGTGGCGAGGTTGAAGGTGGCCGCGTCCGGGCCCTTGGCGAGCGCCTGCTGACTGGAATTGTCGGCGAAGGCGAAATCGAGGGCAAGCTTGGTGCCGTCGTTGAAGGCCTGCCAGGTGACGGGGGCGGCGAAATCGAGCGCCAGCGTGCGACGGTCGGGCGACAGCGTCGCCTTGCGAAGATAGTCGTTGAGATTGGCGCGGGCCGCGGCGAGGTCGAGCGCCTGCGGCCGGTCGAAATGCAGCTCGATATGCCCGCCTTCGCCCACGATCTTGGCGTCGACCGGCTGGGTGAAGTCGAGCACCAGGCGCGCGAAGTCTTCATGCACGCCGCCGCGCGCCACGACCGACTGCGCCTCGGCGGGCACGAGCATCGCGAGACCGAACAGCGCCAATGCCGCGAGCGCGAGAGCGCGGCAAGTCGCGATCGGGAAGCTGGCGTATGATCGGGTCATCCCTGCCTGGTCACTGCGTCGTCTCCGGCCGCCTCGCCGACAGACCTCCGCGACTCGATGAGCACGCCGCATGCCAACGATGATAGCGCGATCGGCCCGCTAAGTCTTTGCTCGGCTATGGCTTTGCGGTCGAGTCGCCCTGCAACGCAGCGCATGCGCCAAGTGTCTATCGGCGCGAACGGCTCAGGGCGCGCCGGCCTTGTCGAAGACGATGAGGTCGATGCCCGCCGCCTCGCCCGGGGCCGCGAGTCTCGCCCGCGGGATGACGGGTGCGTTGGCCCCCGCCTGCTCCAGCCGCTGAGCGAGCCGGACCGCATAGCCGAGGCTGGCGGCGAAATCCGCCGGCCGGTCCGGCCGGACCTCGAGCGCGATCCGGTTCGGCAGGTTCCCGAGCATGCCGCCAAGCGCATAGACCATCGCCTGGCCCTCGGGCTCGCCGGCGGCGCCGGGCGCGAGCAGATCCTTCGGCGCGATATGCAGCAGCACGCGATCGCCCTCGCCTTCGACCGCGATGCCGGCGAGGGCAGGCTCGTGCGCGAGCTTCGCCTTCAGCAGCGAGGCGAGGTAGTCGGCGTTGCGCCCCTCGGCGCTCGGCAGGGCCTGCATGGCGCGGTTGGTCGGAGCCTCGGGGATGGTCTGCGACACCTGCCGGCCGGGAACACCTTCGAGGATCTCGTTGAGCTTGGTCTGGTCGACCGCGACCAGCGAATAGAGCAGGACGAAGCAGGAGAGCAGGCAGCTCACAAAGTCGCAGAAGCTCATCAGCCAGGGCGGCTGCGGGGTCTCGGTCGGCAGCGGCATCGCCGCCATCAGATCCGCGATGGGGCGCCCGTTCATTGCTGGTTCTCCAGCCGGGCGTTCGGGCGCAGCCGCACCACCAGCGCGACGGTGTCTCGGCTGCCCTGGGCGAGACTGACGATGGCGGCCTGGTTGGCGAAGCCGGCGTCGCGCAGCGCGCCGGCGACCGCGGCGCCCTCGGCGACCGCGTTGTCGTCGATCTGCGGCGCGGTGATCACGATCTCGACCTCATAGGCGAAGTCGGCGGGACCGTTCCTCAGCGCGGCCTTGACCTGACCGAGCAGCGGCACGACGCCGGACGCGAGCGCAGCCTGGTCGCCGGCGAAAACGAGATTGCGCGGCAGCTTCAGCACCAGCTCGTCGCCGGCGACGGGCGTCGCGCCGCTCACCAGCGGCACTTCGGGGGTCAGCTTGGCGCGGAGATCGCCGAGCATGCGCTTGGCCTGCTGCTCGGGGGCTGGTTCGGCGGCAGGTGCCGCCTCACCGCCTCCGGAGAAGGTGCGCTCGAGGCTGGCGAGCACCGATTTCTCGCGGCTATGGTCCCTCAACGAGATGCTGGTCAGCACCACGAAGAAGCACAGGATCAGGATGAGGAGCCCCACGAGCGTCGGCAGGCTGGGATTGCGGGCCGGCGCATAGGCCAGCCCGGAGGAGGCCTCGATCCAGCGCGGCATGGCGAGCTTCAGCTCGGCCGCGCGCTCGGCGTGGGCATTCGGATCGTCTTTCGTGGCTTCGGGCTCGGCGCCGGTCATCGCCGGCGCTTCAGTCGAAGCTCGCGAGGAGCGCGTCGATGTCATCCTGCTTGGAGGCGTTCTCCGGAAGCTGCGGACCGTTCAACAGCGTGGCGTCCTCGGATTTCGGCTCGGCCTTTTCCGCTTGCGGATGCGCGGCCTTGTATTTGGCGATCTCGTCGCCGAAGGCGGAAACCAGCGCGTCCACCTTGGATTCGATGTGCTTCAGCGCCTTCACCACCTTGGTGATGCGCTGGCCGGTGATGTCCTGGAAGTTGCAGGCCTCGTAGACCTTGGTGACCGCATCGGTCACCTTCTCCGCCATCTCCGGCGGCATCTCGCCGGCCAGGGTCTCGAGCGCCTCCATCGCCTGCAGGATGCCGTTGGTCGCCTCCTCCGTCGAGCCCACGATCGCGTCGAGCTCGTCGGTTGCGCTGGGCAGATGGGTGCTCATGATCTCGTCGGGCCGCAGCGCCGCGATCTCGCTCTTGGCGGCCACGATGTAGCGCGCCAGCGACTCCACTTCGGCGTAGAGCTTGAGGTTGATCTCGGAGAGATCGCCTTCCATGCTGGCGAGCATCTGCGAAACCACGTCCTCGATCTCGTCCTTGGTATAGCTGGGCATGCGCGTCTTCAGCGCGCTCAGCTTGGCAACCAGCTCGGCGGGAACCGCACCAGCCATTTTCATTCTCCCGGTGTTGTGCGCCGGAGGTCGGAAGTCCTGGTCAGAAGTTCCCGATCACCGACGCAAGCTTGGTTTTTAGCGTGGCCGCGTTGAACGGCTTGACGATGTAGTTGTTGACGCCCGCTTCCTTGGCCGCGATCACGTTCTCGGTCTTCGATTCCGCGGTGATCATGATGAAGGGCAGCGCCTTCAGCTTGGCGTCGGCGCGGACCTCGCGCAGCAGCTGGATGCCGGTCATCGGCTCCATGTTCCAGTCCGAGATCACCAGCCCGTATTCCTTGTCGCGCAGCTTCTGCAGCGCCATCGATCCGTCGGTCGCCTCGTCGACATTGTTAAAACCGAGTTGCTTCAGCAAGTTGCGGATGATCCTCAGCATCGTCTTGTAGTCATCGACGATGAGGATGTTCATTTGCATATCGACCGCCATCTCGCATTCCTCTCGGCTTTGGTGGCTTGGCGCCTTGCGGGTCCTGGATGAATAGCCCGGTAATCGTTAAGTAGCGGTTAAATCGAGCAAATTCTTCAACGGCCGCACATTTCTAGGTGCCGATCCTAAGGCGCCGCGCTCATGGTGCAACGGGCAGTTGCTGGCGCTGCGCCAGCTCGAACGTCAGCTCCTTGGCCCGGGTCGGGGTCATCAGCGCCAGGATCGGCGCCGCCTTGCGCTCCTGCATGCGCGAGACGACCTCCAAGAGGATGTCCATGTCGAGCTCCTCGAACACCGCCGCGGCGGCCTTGGGCTTCATGTTGGAATAGATCTTGACCAGGCTCTGAAGCTGCGCCTCCTCGGCGGCGCTACGCTGCTTCAGGAGATCCTGCAGCGTCGATTGCAGCGCTTTCAATTCGGCCATCTTCTGGTCCATACGCTGCTCCGCCGCCGCGACCAGCGCTTCGCGCTCGTCGAGCTGGCGCGCCCGCGCATCGAGCTCGGCGCGGCGCTTCGAGAGCTGCTGCAGGACGTCCACTTCCTCGTCGGTGTAGTTGAAGGGATCGATCGCCTTGGCCGAATCCGGGCTCGACGCGGCGCCGGGTTGTGCACCGGTGGGTTGACCCGGGGCGGGTTGGCCCGAGGTGGATTGTGCCGCGGCCGGCGGAGCGCCGGCGGAGGTCGAGGGCGCCCCGGCGGGTGCCGCCGGCGGCTGCTGGGCGGCCGGCTGCGGCGTCGCCGGGAGCGCCGGCTGGGCGGCCGCGGGCGCCGGTTGGGCGGCGGCCTGCTGAGTCGGCGCAGGCGTCGTCGTTGCCGGTTGCGTTGACGCCGGTTGCGCGGCGGCCGGTTGGTTGGCGGCAGCCGGTGCAGGTTGCGTCTGCGCCTCGGTGCTTGTGCCGATCGAGACCGAAAGGTCCTGCAACAAGCCGCCGATCTTCACGGTCATGAGCAGCGCCATCGCGCCGATCAGCGCGGGCAACAGACGGATGCGAAGCTTCATCACACGTTCCACTCCTTGCCGCTTCCCGGCGCGCCCATCAGCGCATACCGGAGAGCGACGAGAGAAAGGCCGCCGCTTCCGGCGGTACGGGTTCCTCGGTACCAAGACCGGCTTCCGGCTCGGGCTTGCGCTCCGCCGGCCTGCCGTCCATCGCCGCCGCGACCGCTTCCCCGCGACGCGCCGTGGCGATCGAGCCTTCGAGCCTGGTCGCCGCGGCTTCGGACCGTCCGATCAGGAGACGGAGGTCGTCCGAGGCGCGCTGCACTTCGGCGATCACCTGACGCCCCTTCTCGGCGCCGGTCTCGAGCTGCTTGCCCAGCGTCTCGGCGCCGCGCTTCAGCTCGGCCAGTGCCGCCGCCGCCACGTCGGTCTGGCGCACGAGATCGGCGGTGAGCTTCTCGAAGGCGGCGCGACCCTCGCGCATCTCCGCCATCCGTCCGTTCAGCCGATAGATCGAGACCAGCGCCACGCCGAGCAGGACGATCAGCAGGCCGTCAGCGAGCAGGCCGATGACCGACATCGCACCTCACTTCAACAGCCGGTCCGAGATCTTGACCGCGATCTTGCCCGAGCGCCGGCCCATCTGGCCCTTGAACAGCTGCACCTCGCCGCAGCGCAGCTCGACCAGCGAATCCGGCGTGCATTCCAGGTGAAGCCGCGAGCCCGGCTTCCAGTTCAGGACCTCGCCCAAGGGCAGGGTCAGCTCGTCCAGCACGGCGTCGATCTCGACATCGGTCTGCCAGAGCTCGCTGGAAAGATGGGTCTCCCAGATCGAATCCCGGCCGAACTTCTCGCCCATGAACATCTGCAGCAGGAGCTCGCGCACCGGCTCCAGCGTCGCATAGGGGATCAGGAGCTCGATGCGGCCGCCGCGATCCTCCATATCGACGCGCAAACGCGCCAGCACCGCGGCATTGGCGGCGCGGGCGATGGCGGCGAAGCGCGGGTTGGTCTCCAGCCGCTCGAAGCGGAAGGTGACCGGCGACAGAGGATCGAAGGTGGCGGTGAGATCGTTCAGCACGACGCCGATCAGGCGCTCGACCAGGTTGCGCTCGATGGTGGTGTAAGGCCGGCCCTCGATCCGCATCGCCGCGGTGCCGCGGCGCCCACCCAGGAGCACGTCGACGATCGAGTAGGTCAGCGTGCTATCGACCATGATGAGGCCGTAATTGTCCCATTCCTCGGCCTTGAACACGCCGAGCATGGCGGGCAGCGGGATCGAGTTCAGATAATCGCCGAAGCGGATCGCCGTGATGTTGTCAAGGCTGACCTCGACGTTGTCGGAGGTGAAGTTGCGGAGGCTGGTGGAGAGCATGCGGACCAGGCGGTCGAACACGATCTCCAGCATCGGCAGGCGCTCGTAGGAAACCAGCGCGCTCGACAGGATCGCCTGGATTCCGGAGGGCTTGTCGCCGCCGCCGCCGCCCGGGCCGCCGATGCCCAAGAGGCTGTCGATCTCGCTCTGGTCGAGCACGCGGTTGGAGACCGGGCCCTCGCTGCCGCCGCCCTCGCCGCCACCTTCCGCCATCTGCTCCCAAGCGGCCGCTGCGGCCTTCTCCTCGTCGGAGAGCTCTTCCTCGGCCCCTTCGGGCTTGTCCTCGTCTGCCATCATTCCCTGCTCCGCTTCGCGGCCCCTTCCTATTATTGGGCCAGCATCGCCTTGATGAGGACGTCCTTGATCTCGATCGGCTTCGCCGCGGCGCGGGCCCGCATCAGCAGCTCGTCGCGCATGCGCTGGACGCCGTCTGAGCCTTGCAGGTCGTCGATCCGGAGGCTCCGGAGATAGACCTGGAACTGGTCGATGATGCGCGGCATCACATCGGGGAGCTTCTTCGAATCCGCGTCGTCCTTCACCTCGAGCCAGAGCGACAGGCTCAGATAGTTGCCGCGCTTGCTGGTCGATTCGAGGTTGGCCTCGATCTTCGGGATCTCGACATAGACGCCGGGTGCGGCCTCTGCAGCCGCGGCTGCGGCCGCCTGCTCCTCGGCCGTCGGCGGCGCCTTCTTGAACAGGAGGAAATAGGCCGCCGCCCCGCCGCCACCCAGCAGCAGGACCGGCAGCACGATGAAGAGAACGAGCTTCTTGCCGCTCAGCTTCTTCTTCTTCGGTTGCTCGCCTTGTGCCGCTGCTTCTTCAACTGCTGCTGCCGTGGCCATCGCGCTGGATCCTGGATTCCGACGTTGCTACGTTCATGCCGCCCCACACGGGATTGCGCATCATCGCGCGCCGAGAAGACGCATCCCTCGTCCGGTCGCACGGCCGATCCGACTTTATGAACGCGATGGTTAACATCCGGTGAAAACCGGCGGCCGATTCTCGAATCGCAACCGACGCTGCGCCGGCATGCCGCGTCGCCCCTTTCGGGGGCAAGAACTGCCGGGAGGGCATCGGCACCGGGCCGCGACCGGCACCGCCATGACCTGCAATCCCCTCACTAACCCATTGAACAGCCGTCGACTTTTGTTGGCACGTCGAATGCATACAAGGATCCCGACCGGCCGAAGTGCCGCTGAAGTGGATCCCAGAAGGGGCGCCGCCATGGAGACACCGACCTACGTCGCCTTGTCGCGACAGACCGCGCTGCTGCGGCAGATGGATGTCGTCGCCAACAACATCGCCAACGTGGCGACGCCCGGCTTCAAGGTCGAGGAAGAGATCTTCACCACCTACCCGATCCGCTCCCAGACCTTCGGCGCGCCGCAGAAGCTCGCCTATGTGCAGGACTTCGCGACCGCGCGCGATTTCAGCCAGGGCCCGGTCACCCCGACGGGCAACGATCTCGACGTCGCGATTCAGGGCAACGGCTTCTTCGTGGTGCAGACGCCCAACGGCCCCCGCTACACCCGGCTCGGGCACTTCCAGCTCAATGCCGCGGGCCAGATCGTCAACAAGCTCGGTTATCCGGTGCTCGCGGGCGGGGCACCCGTGACCATCAATCCCGATGACGGGCCGGTGCAGATCGAAGCGGATGGCAGCATCTCCGCCGACCGGACCCAGCAGGGCAACACCCAGGTGGTCTACGGCAAGCTCGACGTGGTCGACTTCCAGAACCGCGACCAGCTGACGCCCGAGGAAGGCGTGCTCTTCAACACCAGCGCGCCGCCGATCCAGGTGCAGCAGCCGGCGCTCGCGCAGCGCATGCTGGAGCAGTCGAACGTGCTGCCGGTGAAGGAGCTGACGACCATGATCGCCGTGCAGCGCAACTACGAGGCGATCGAGAAGTTCATCGAGGGCGAGGACGACCGCATGCGTCGCGCCGTCAATTACATCATCCCGAGCAGCTAGGTTAGCGACCGATGGCAATCCGCTCACTCTTCACGGCCGCGACCGGCATGGCGGCCCAGCAGCTCAACATCGACGTCATCGCGAACAACATCGCCAACGTGACGACGACCGGATTCAAGCGCAGCCGGGCCGAGTTCTCCGACCTGCTCTATCAGGAGTATCGCCGGGTCGGCACCCAGTCCTCCGACAGCGGGACCATCGTGCCGGCCGGCGTCCAGGTCGGACTCGGCGTGAAGCCGGTCTCGGTCTATCGGATCAACGAGCAGGGCTCGCTGATCCCGACCAACAACATGCTCGACATCGCCATCAAGGGCCGCGGCTTCCTGCAGGTGACGCTGCCCGACGGCACCACGGCCTATACCCGCGACGGCGCCCTCAAGCTCTCCAAGACCGGGGAGATCGTCACCGCCGACGGATTCACGGTGGTGCCGACGATCACGGTGCCGACCGATGCGACGGACCTCACCATCAGCGCCACCGGCCAGGTGCAGGCCACCATCCCGGGGCAGGTGAACCAGCAGCTGCTCGGCCAGCTCCAGCTCGCGAACTTCATCAACGAGCCGGGGCTGCAGGCCAACGGCGACAACCTGCTGGTCGAGACCGAGGCATCCGGCCCGCCGACGGTCGGCAATCCCGGGGACGTCGGCTTCGGCCAGATGCAGCAGTTCTTCCTGGAGCAGTCCAACGTCAACATGGTGAGCGAGATGACCGACCTCATCACCGCCCAGCGCGCCTATGAGATCAATTCCAAGGTGATCCAGGCCTCGGATTCGATGATGGGCACGATCACCTCGATCCGGTGAGGGCGACATGATCCGCTTCGGACTGCTGCTCCTCACCCTCGCACTCTCGGCCTGGCTCGCCTTCGCGATGCCCGCCGGCGCGCAGACCGCGACCGGCGCCCGGCCGGCCGACGCTGCCGATGCGGCTTCGTCGGATGGCACACCCGATGGAACCAGTGGCGGCCTCACCCTGAAGGACAGCGTGATGGTGAGCGACGACGTGGTGAAGCTCGGCGATCTGTTCGAGGAGCCCCTCTCCATGGGCGACTCGCCGGTCGCCCAGGCGCCGCTGCCGGGCCAGACCATCGTGCTCGACAACCGCTTCCTGCGCGCGCTGGTGCGCGCCTACCAGCTCGACTGGGCGCCGAAGGACCGCTACCAGCGCGTGCTGGTCGGCCGCGTGGCGCAGCACATCGAGCCGGCGACGGTGGCGGCGCAGGTGAAGGACGCGCTCAGGACCTATCTCGACACCGACAAGGAGGTCGAGCTCGCCTTCGACGTGGGCGACATCGACTTCGTGCTGCCGACCAACGTGCCGGCGACGCTCTCGGTGCAGGACATCCGTTTCGATCCCGTCTCGCGGCGCTTTGCCGTGCAGCTCGTCGTCCCCGCGCAGGGACCGGCCGTGGTCAGCCGGCTGGTCGCCGGCACCGTCTACGAGACCCTGCAGATCCCGGTTCTGGCGCGATCGATGGCGCCCGGCGAGGTGATCCAGCTCTCCGACCTCACCTGGTCGCCGATCCGGCTCGACCGCATCGCCGGCAACGCCGCGACCGACCCGAAGCAGCTCGTCGGCATGACGGTGCGGCGGCCGTTGCGCGCCGACCAGCTGCTCCGCCTGAGCGACGTCACCATGGCGCCCGCGATCCATCGCGGGAGCGTGGTGACGCTGATGGTGGTGACCGAGAACATGATGCTGACGGCGCAGGGCCGCGCCCTCGAGGACGCAGCGCTCGGCCAGCCGATCCGCGTCGTCAACACGATGAGCAACAAGCAGCTGACCGGGATCGTCAAGGACGGAACCACCGTTACCATCCCGATCACCGGCGCGATGGCGCTGAACTGATGAGGGGGCCGGAGGAGAGCACCATGCAGCGCGACACCCAACGATCCCGCCACGCGACGCGACGCAGGCTGCCGAAGAAGCCGCCGATTGCACACCGGGTCGCCGAGATCGCGCCCAGGCGCCGCATCCTGCCGCTGGCGCTCGTACTGGCGGCGGCCTCGGTCTCGCTCGGCGGCTGCGGCAACATGCTGGAGCGCATCGCCGAAGCGGGCAAGCCGCCCGCCTTCGACCCGATCGCCAACCCGAACCAGCAGCCGGACTATCATCCGGTGACCATGCCGATGCCGGCCCCGATGACCGACGTGCGCGAGCCGAACTCGCTGTGGCGCCAGGGAAGCCGCACCTTCTTCGCCGACCAGCGCGCCAGCAAGGTGGGCGACATCCTGACCGTGGTGATCAAGATCGACGATTCCGCCAAGCTGGCCAACAAGACGAGCCAGAGCCGCGACGGCAGCAACGCGGCCGCGGCACCCAATCTGCTCGGCTACGAGAAATTCGCGCCGCAGATCTTCACCCACGACACCGATCCGTCGAAGCTGATCGACACCACCAGCACCACGGCCCAGACCGGAACCGGCACGGTCGACCGCTCCGAGGCGGTCGACCTGCGTGTCGCGGCCGTCATCACCCAGGTGCTGCCGAACGGCAATCTGGTCCTGAAGGCGACCCAGCAGGTGCGGGTCAATTACGAGCTGAGAGAGCTCAACGTCGACGGCATCGTGCGTCCGCAGGACATCTCCACCGACAACGAGATCACCTACGACCAGATCGCCGAGGCGAGAATCGCTTACGGCGGCCGCGGCACCTTGAGCGACGTCCAGCAGCCGCGCTACGGCCAGCAGATCTACGACATCATGTTCCCGTTCTAGCGGACAAGAGTCGTCCGAAGACAGGGCCTCGCGGCCGCTTCAGGCGGCCAGGACCGATCCAACCTTCTGGGCGAGCTCGACCAGGGCGCTCGTGACCTGCGCCGTGATATTGGCCACGTTGGCGATGCGGTCCAGCGTCTGCTTTGCATCGTTTAGACCGTCGGAGATGCCGTTCAAGCCGCTGACGATGTCGCGAAGCAGGTTGGAATCGTTCATCGCCTGAAGCGAAATCTGACCGACAATCCACATGCCATGATGGACGCGCTCCAGGCCCTGGTTGGCCGTATCGAGCTCGCTAGACTCGCTTGGCGTGATCGTCCCGTTCCGTCGCTTGTCGGAGAGCGTTCTGATTCGCGCAAGTAGCGGCTTCTCCACCGTTTGGAGCTGGCGCAGCGCCGTGTCCCGCGTCTGGACGATCTGCTGAAATTCCGCCATTGCGTCGTTCGGCATAATTTCCTCCCCTGGATCGGTGTCCGGGACCTGAGATCAGGTGGTTTTTGGCTTGAGGGCCGCAGCGATATCGGTCGCGATCTTCGCGATTTGCTCGGCCTGCTGCTTGACCTGGTCGAGATTGGTGAAGAAATTCTTCAGCGAGGCGTTACCGGAACCGTTCAGTGCCTGGACCAGCTTGTCGTGGGCAGCGACAAGATTGTCGAACATCGGTGACAGCGGCGCCGTCAAGAAATCGTCGTACGCGTTGGCCTTCTCCAATGCATCCCGATTCGTAGCGACCTGATTGTCGCGCCTCTCATCCATCGCTCGCGCGGAATCTCGCATCGCCGTTAGGGAGAGCTGACCCTTGACACCTGTCTCAAATCCACTGAAGGCGAGTTTGGCCTTGTTCAGCGGATCGACTGCGGCGTTGGCCGCTTTCTTCAACGCATCGAATTTCACACTCTCGATGTATTGGCCGAATATCCACTTGACGCCTTCGCCCGCCGCGGCCGGCAAATCGCTAGGCAGAGTCGCATTCTTGTCCGCAGCCTGTACGAGCGCGACGAGATTGGCCTGGATCTTGTCGATGCTGGTGTTGACCTCATCTGCGGTGTTGTCCGCCTGCACCGCCGCAAGATTCGCGGCATACTTCTGGATCGCCGCCGTGACGGCGACCATGTTGCCCATCGGGTTCGTGTATTGCTCTCGGGTGACCGTAACCTTTGCACCGCCTTCACCGATGATGGTGAACTCTGGCCGGCACCGGACTGCATCTTCCGGTTTCGCCGGTGCGACGAATGCGCCGCAGCTGTCGCTCGTTTGCACGTCCAGCGAACCGAGCTTCGGATCCGTGGCAGACCGAAGGGCATACTCAAGTGTGGCGTCCGCAAGCGCGGTATTCATCTTAGCGACCGCGTCGCTCGCCTGCGTTGCAGCATCGCTGAAGCTCTTGATCGGTTCCGCGTATTGCGCGGTCGAGCACGCCGCCAGGCTGCCCGCCAGGAGCAGCCCGATGCAGGTGCACAGCAGGCGTCTCATACTGGCATGCATCCAAGCGCGAGAAACGACCGCACTGCCAGCGCCGAGAGCGGCCATGCGCGCGACGCGCTCAGCCTGTCGGACGCTCCGAGCGTGATTGTTCATGCCATCCCCCGTTATCGCGCGCCTTGGTTTAGCGCGATTTGATTGTAGTAAAGCACAAATTGCACGGTTGAAAATGCAAAACTTTCTAGCAACCTTGAACAGAGCCACGGAACCCCGTCAAAGCCGTTCCGGGTGTTATATGCTCCTCCGCCATGGATCTCATCACCGCTGCCCTCGCCAACCCAATCAACCGCAAGATCCTGGAGCGCTTGCCCGCGCTCGGCGCACCCAACGCGTGCCTGGTCGCGGGATCGGTCTATCAAGCACTGTGGAACGCACTCTCGGGGCGCCCGGCGGCGGAGGGGGTGAAGGACTACGACCTGTTCTATTTCGACGGCGGCGACCTCTCATACGAAGCGGAGGATGCAATCATCCGGCGCGCGCAAGCCTTGTTTGCCGATCTCGACGTGCTGGTCGACGTGAAAAACCAGGCGCGGGTGCATCTCTGGTATCCCGCGCGCTTCGGCGGCGACTATCCGCAGCTGACGCGCGTCGAGGACGGGATCGCGCGGTTCCTGGTGCGCTCGACCTGCATCGGCATGATGCCGCAGGTGGAGGGCGGCTTGAGGCTGATCGCGCCCTTCGGCATCGAGGAGACGCGGCACGGCGAGCTTCGGCCGAACGCGCTCTGGCGCCCCCCGATCGAGCGGTTCCGCGCCAAGGCTGCGAGCTATGTGGCGCGCTGGCC
>DATKMF010000233.1:0-5812 GCA_035542015.1 Candidatus Cybelea sp. | reverse complement strand
ACCAGATTCGCCATATCCACCGAGGAGACGCGCTATTACCTGAACGGCATCTACCTGCATGCCTTCTCCTCCGGCAAGCAGAAGGCTTTGCGCGCGGTCGCGACCGACGGCCACCGCCTGGCAAGGGTGGAAATGCCGCTCCCCGAAGGCGCCGAGAACATTCCCGGCGTGATCATCCCGCGGAAGGCGGTCAACGAATTGCGCAAGCTGATCGAGGAGACCACAGGAAGCGTCGCCGTGTCGCTGTCGGACAGCCGCATCCGTTTCGCTTTCGATGACGTCGTGCTGACCTCGAAGCTGATCGACGGCAGCTTCCCCGATTATCACCGGGTCATCCCGACCAACAACGACAAGGTGCTGGAGGTCGATCGCAAATCCTTCCGCGACGCCGTGGACCGCGTCTCGACCATCTCCAGCGAGAAGTCCCGGGCGGTGAAACTGGCGCTCAAGAACGGCACGCTGACGCTCTCGGCCACCAGCGCCGAGCAGGGCAGTGCCACCGAAGAGCTCGAGGTGAAATACGACGGCACGCCGATCGAGATCGGGTTCAACTCGCGCTATCTGCTCGACATCGCCGACGAGATCGAGGGCGAGGGCATGCAGATCCTGCTGGCGGATTCCGTGGCGCCGACGCTGATGCGCGACATGGCCGACGCCATGGCGCTCTACGTCCTGATGCCGATGCGGGTGTAGTTTGGGTCGCGCCCCTTGCTGAGGACCTGGGCCGGACAAAACCCCAGAGAAATCGTCGCGAACCAGGCAAAGAGCGCGGCGAATGGAATTTCGCACCTGACGCTGACGGCGTTCCGCGGTTTCCGCGAGCTGTCGCTGGAGCTTTCGATCGGCCCGTTGGTCTTCTGTGGCCCCAACGGCGGCGGCAAGACCAATCTTTTGGAGGCAGTCTCCTTCCTGGCGCCGGGCTCGGGGTTACGCAGTGCCGCCCTGCGCGAGGTCGATTGCCGGTTGCCGGGTAACAACGGCGGCGACAATGGTGCCGGCCGCGCCTGGGCGGTCCATGCCCGCTATCGCGGACTGCACGGCGAATACGGGCTCGGCACCGGACGCGATCCGCGCGAGGAACCGAGCGATACTGAGAGCGAGAGCAATGGCCGCGACCGTCGGCTCTGCCGGATCGAGGGCTCGAACGCCAAGAGCCAGGCGGCCTTCGCGGAGATCCTCTCGATCCTGTGGCTGACGCCCGGCATGGACCGGCTGTTCCTGGACCGGCCTTCGGCGCGCCGGCGCTTCCTCGACCGGCTCGCGACCGGGCTGCATCCGGACCATCCGGCCCGTGTCTCCGCCTATGAGCAGGCGATGCGCGAGCGGGCCCGCGTGCTGCGCGGCGAGGCGCCGAGCGCCGATCGGACCGAGCGCGACCGCTGGCTCGGCGGGCTCGAGGCCGAGATGGCGGCCCAGTCGGTGGCGATCGCCGCGGCACGACTGGAGACGATAGAGGCGCTCAACGGCGCCATGGCGGAAGCGGTCGGCCCGTTCCCGCGGGCCGATCTCGCGGTCGATGGCGCGGTCGAGCTCTCGCTCGGCGAGCGACCGGCGCTGGAAGCCGAGGATCTGCTGCGCGACCGGCTGGCTGCCGCACGCGACGGCGATGCGGCCTCGGGGATCACGCAATGGGGCGCCCATCGCAGCGATCTCGCGGTCACGTTCCACGGCCGCGCGCTGGGCGCGGCGCCGCTGGCGGCCGCCGAGGCCTCGACCGGAGAGCAGAAGGCGCTGTTGCTTTCGATCCTGCTCTCCCAGGCGCGCCTGGTGCGGGCCCGGCGCGGCGAGGCGCCGGTGTTCCTGCTGGATGAGGTCGCGGCCCATCTCGATCCCGAGCGGCGCCGGCACCTCTATGCCGAGGTGCTGGCCTTGGGCGCCCAGGCCTGGTTCTCCGGAACCGAGGCGAGCCTGTTTCAGCCGCTGCGCGAGGCGGCCCAATTCTTTACGGTGCGCGATGCGCGCGTCCTCGGCGACGCGGCGTAAGCGCCAAACCTCAGAGTGACAGCGATGACGGACGAGAACGAGAACGGCAACCCGACGCCCAGCGACTATGATGCGGATTCGATCAAGGTCCTGAAAGGCCTCGACGCGGTCCGCAAGCGGCCCGGCATGTATATCGGCGACACCGACGACGGGTCCGGCCTGCACCACATGGTATACGAGGTCGTCGACAACGCGATCGACGAGAGCCTCGCCGGCTTTTGCGACCGCATCGACGTGTTGCTGAACGGCGACGGCTCGGTCACGGTGCGCGACAACGGCCGCGGCATCCCGGTCGACATCCACAAGGAGGAAGGCGTCTCGGCGGCCGAGGTCATCATGACCCAGCTCCATGCCGGCGGTAAGTTCGACCAGAACTCCTACAAGGTCTCCGGCGGCCTGCACGGGGTCGGCGTCTCGGTCGTCAACGCGCTCAGCGAGCGGCTGGACCTGCGCATCTGGCGCGACGGCAAGGAGCACTTCATGCGCTTCCGGCACGGTGATGCCGAGGCGCCGCTGAAAGTGGTCGGCGATGTGCCGGAGGGCAAGCGCGGCACCGAGGTGACCTTCCTCGCCTCGAAAGAGACCTTCACCAAGACCGAGTACGACTACGCGACCCTGGAGCATCGCCTGCGCGAGCTCGCCTTCCTGAACTCGGGCGTGCGCCTCATCCTGACCGACGCCCGCGCCGTCCAGCCGAAGTCGGTCGAGCTGCATTATGAGGGCGGCATCGAAGCCTTCGTGCGCTATCTCGACCGCTCCAAGAACGCGCTGCACACGCCGCCGGTGGTGATCCAGTCCGAGCGCGACGGCATCACCGTCGAATGTGCGCTGGAATGGACCGACAGCTATCACGAGACCATGCTGTGCTTCACCAACAACATCCCGCAACGGGATGGCGGCACGCATCTCGCCGGTTTCCGCGGCGCGCTGACGCGTCAGATCAACAAATATGCCGAGGACAGCGGCCTCGCCAAGCGCGAGAAGGTGGCGCTGACCGGCGACGACGCGCGCGAGGGCCTGACCTGCGTCCTCTCGGTCAAAGTGCCGGACCCGAAGTTCTCGTCGCAAACCAAGGACAAGCTGGTCTCCTCCGAGGTCCGGCCGGTGGTCGAGGGCGTCATCAACGACAAGCTCGGCCAGTGGCTGGAGGAGCACCCGTCCGACGCGAAGCGCATCGTCGGCAAGGTGGTGGAGGCGGCGGCGGCGCGCGAGGCGGCGCGCAAGGCCCGCGAGCTCACGCGGCGCAAGGGCGCGCTCGACATCTCCTCCCTCCCCGGCAAGCTCGCCGACTGCCAGGAGCGCGACCCGGCCCTCTCCGAAATCTTCATCGTCGAGGGCGACAGCGCCGGCGGCTCCGCCAAGCAGGGCCGCGACCGCAAGAGCCAGGCGATACTGCCTCTGCGCGGCAAGATCCTGAACGTGGAGCGCGCGCGCTTCGACAAGATGCTCTCCTCGGCCGAGATCGGCACCCTGATCGCGGCACTCGGCACCGGCATCGGCACCGAGGAGTTCGACATCTCCAAGGCGCGCTACCACAAGGTCATCATCATGACCGACGCCGACGTGGACGGCTCGCATATCCGCACCCTGCTGCTGACCTTCTTCTATCGGCAGATGCCGGAGATCATCGAGAAAGGCTATCTCTACATCGCCCAGCCGCCGCTCTATCGCGCGGTCAAGGGCAAGTCGCAGCGCTATCTGAAGGACAATCGCGCGCTCGAGGACTATCTCATCACCGCCGGGCTCGAAGGCGCCGTGCTGCGGCTCGCCAGCGGCCAGCAGCTGGCGCATGCCGATCTCCGGCGCGTGGTCGATCTCGCCGCGCAGGCGAGCCATCTGATGCAGCCGGTGATCCGCAAGGTGGGATCGAGTGCCGTCGTCGAACAGGCGGCGATCATGGGCGCCCTGAACCCGCAGGCCGCCACCGATCCGGCCGTCGCCGAGGCGATCGCCAAGCGCCTCGATGCGATCACGCCCGCCGACGAGCGCGGCTGGACCGGCCTCGCCGACCAGGACGGCGGGCTCGCCTTCCAGCGGCGCCTGCGCGGCGTGCTCAACAACCACCTGATCGATGCGTTGCTGATCCGCTCGGCCGAATGCCACCGGCTCGACCAGATCAAGGGCGAGCTCAGCGAGATCTACGGCCAGCCGGCGCGGTTCGTGCTGAAGGACCGCGAGGTCGCGATCTCCGGCCCGATCGGCCTGCTGGACGCGGTCACCGAGGCCGGCAAGAAGGGTGTGGCCATCAACCGCTACAAGGGCCTGGGCGAGATGAACCCGGAGCAGCTCTGGGAGACGACGCTCGACCCCCAGGTCCGCAGCCTGCTGCAGGTCAAGGTCTCCCACGCCGACGAGGCGGAGGAGATCTTCTCCACCCTGATGGGCGACATCGTCGAGCCCCGCCGCGAGTTCATCCAGGACAACGCCCTCAACGTCGCCAATCTGGACGTGTGAGCGGACCCCCCTAAGCCCTTGAAAAACGGGAGCACGAGGCCTATTTATTGAGTTGGTTCGGCATTGTTGCCGGCAGGACGGATAAGTCGATGGCGGATTTCAAAACGCAATATGTGAGGGAAACGGCGCGTGTGAAGAAGGCCGCCTCCGACGTGAGGCATGCGCCAAGTCATCCAGTCGAGAAGGATATCTTCTCGACATTTCGCGAGCATGCGCGCGAGGATTTCCGGACCTTTACGCCGTCCAAGAAGTCCGCCGCCAAAAAAGGCTAACCCCCGCGCCCTTCTGTGATCCAGGTCGATTTGGACTGCCCAGCTCGAACCGGAACGTGCGAATGGTACTCCCATCGGCGCGAGGTTGCGTCGTCTGACCTTCCATCAAGCGTATGTTCCGTCTTGCTTACTGATTTCAACGTCAGCATTAGTGCGTCGGACTCTCTTGGGAGTTCCAAGACCCTTGCCCCGCTTGCTTCGTCCTTCCAAAGCCCGATGGCGCTTGCTTGCGGATACTTGGCAAGGTCGTTCTGGCGCGCAATCAAACCGAAGGAGGTGAAGCTCAGGACAGAAGTTCCGGGGTCTTCAGCCAGAACCGTCGCGTAGCGTCCGGCCCAACGTGCATCGAGCTGCGGTCCGTCCATCAGCAGAGCTACCAACAGATTAGGGCCAACAGCCCGCACGACTGCCTGGCAGGGGTCTACGCGCGCCAAGTCTTCGCATATCAATGTCGTGATCGTGGTGGTGCCACGGTACACCAACATATCGAGACTGCGACTCAGGATCGCGATATCCTCCCACCAGCTGTGGCTGGTATCGAGTCCAATCCCGTAGGCGTCTATCTGGGCGGGATTCAGCTTCCACCGATGATGCTTCTCCCGCACCAGGATGACCTGCTCCATGCCCGCCCGGCTTCTAGGCTTATCTGTGCCCATGAGGAAAAAGGGCGCCATAGCGACGAAGTTGCCCGATCGCCCTTCGGCATTCTGGGTGACGCCGGAGATCACGAAATCGAGGTGACGGTCACCGACAAGTGCATGGCATAGACGCCGAAACTGGTCAAAATCCAACGCTAACTCGGGGAGCACCACGCCGTCGACACGCTTACCCATTCGACGCGCTTCGAAAATGAGGTTGCGTACGAATCTAACAAACTCGCTTCGCCTCGTGGCGTCGTCGAGATCCGGCAGCCAAGTGGTATCTACTCGAAACCATCCCCATTTTCCGTTGTCCGCCTTTCCTGACGGCACAAACGCGTCATCCCCGATCCGATAGGGATACGGGATCAGCAGCAGTCCCATTTCCGCTAACGGCTTGGCGCCTCGGTCGACAATCGGCGGAAGAATCCATCGCGCTCTCACCTGGCCTCGTGGTGGCAACAA
>DATKMF010000232.1:0-50184 GCA_035542015.1 Candidatus Cybelea sp. | reverse complement strand
AACGGCGCGGTCGATTTCGGCGGCGAGCAGGCGGTGCAGATCACGATCAACATGCACAAGGCGCGCATGCTCGATGCGCCGATCGGCACCGCCGTCAGCGACGGCAATCTCGTCATCGCGGGATCCCTGAAGCAGCACATCGCCTTGACCGGCAAGGTAAAGATCGTGAAGGCCGAGATCCGGATCCCGGACCGGCTGCCGGCCGATGTCGCCCAGATCCCTGTGGTCGAGGTCAACGTGCCGCCGGCGCGCGCGGCGGAGATCGCGAAGGCGGACGCACCGCTGCCGAAGTCGGCGAAGATCGCGCTCGACCTAGCGGTCGATGCGCCGGAAGAGGTCTTCGTGCGCGGCCGGGGCCTCGATGCGGAATTGGGCGGCAAGCTGGAGATCACCGGCACCGCCGATCAGCCGATCATCGCCGGCGCGCTCAGCCTGCGCCGCGGCGAGTTCAATCTCCTCAGCCGGCGACTCGACTTCAGCCGCGGCCAGATCGGGTTCACCGGCGGCACCACGATCGATCCCACGCTGGATTTCGTCGCCACGTCGAAGCTGCCGGATGCCGACGTCACGATCACGGTCGGCGGCACCGCGACCAAACCCAGCATCGCGCTGACCTCGAGTCCCGCCTTGCCGCAGGATGAGATCCTGGCGCGCCTCCTCTTCGGCAAGGCGACGGGCGCGCTCTCACCGTTCGAAGCGCTGCAGCTCGCCCAGGCCGCGGCGCAGCTCGCGGGTGTCGACACCGGAACCAGCGCGATCGACAAGATCCGCCGCACCCTCGGGCTCGATCGGCTGAACGTCGAATCCGGCGAGGGCACCTCCACAGCACCGACCCTGTCCGCCGGCCGCTACGTCTCCCGCGGCGTCTTCGTGGGCGCGAAGCAGGGGACGGCACCGGGCAGCACGGCCGCCACAGTCGAGATCGAAGTCACCCCAAACGTCAAGCTACAGACCGATGTCGGCGCCGATGCGGGCAAGGTCGGCGTCAATATGGAATGGGACTATTGACCTGTCACAAGCGCGATGGCTCGCTCGTCCTTTGAACCATGACCGAAGAACCCGACATCCACACCCACCGCCCCGTGTTGCAGGCTATCGCCTATCGCATGCTGGGCTCGTTTTCGGAAGCCGAGGACGCCGTTCAGGAGACCTTCCTACGCTGGCACCGCCAGGACCTGGCTGGACAGGTCGCGGATAACCATGGGGAGATCCGCGAGCCGCGCGCCTGGCTGATCACGACCTTGACCCGCCATTGCATCGACCGGTTGCGCGCCGCCAAAGCGAAGCGCGAGACCTATGTCGGCGTCTGGCTGCCGGAGCCGGTGGTCGATGAGCCGGCGGCGCTGCCATCGGATCGCATGGAGCTCGCGGAATCGCTCTCGATGGCCCTCCTGATGGTGCTGGAGCGGCTTTCGCCCGACGAGCGCGCTGCCTTCCTGCTGCACGAGGTGTTCGAGACCGATTACCCGGAGGTCGCGCGCATCCTCGGCAAGACCGAGCCCGCCTGCCGTCAGCTGGTGCATCGCGCGAAGGAGCGGGTGCGAGAAGGCAAGCCGCGCTTCCAGCCCTCGGCCGAGGAGCGCGGCCGCGTGCTCGACGCCTTCCGCCGCACCGTCGCGACGGGCGACGTCGCCGGGCTCGCGGCTCTGTTCGCGCCGCAGGCCACGCTCTATTCCGACGGCGGCGGCAAGGCCAAGGCGGCGTTGAACCCGGTCTACGGGCCGGACCGCATCGCCCGCTTCTTCATCGGCGTGCGCGACAAGCAGCCGGCGGACCAGGTCGTGGTCCCCCGCCTGGTCAACGGCAGCCCCGGCTTCGTCGGCTATGTCGGCAGCGAGGCGAGCTACGCCATGGCGATCGAGTTCGACGGCGGCCGCATCGCCGCAGTGCATCTCGTGCGCAACCCGGAAAAGCTCCGGCATCTGGATCGAGGCTGACGGCGTCACGCGAATTTCACGTGACGCCTTTCCGGCCGGAAGCTAGCAAAAGTCGGCCAGTGCCGCTTTGCGGCGGCGCGCCGCGACAGCTGACATTCCCCGGGGGATTCCAATGCGATCGAGAACTGTTCGTCGTCTTCTGCCGATGCTCGCCGGCGCGACGTTGGCCGCTGCGATCTCATCCGCTCCCAGCCTGGCGCAGAACGGCAGCTTCTCCTTCGCGCTCTGGGGCGACCTGCCCTATGCCAAGAGCAACGATCTGCCGAAGATCAAGGGGCTGATCGACGATATGAACGCTTCCGACGTCGCCTTCGCCATGTTCGACGGCGACATCAAGGACGGCAGCTCGAAATGCGACGACAAGGTCTTCACCGACGCGATCGCGATGTTCAATTCCTTCAAGATGCCGTCGGTCTACGTTCCGGGGGACAATGAATGGACCGATTGCCACCGCACCAACAACGGCGGCTATGACAATCTCGAGCGGTTGGATCACGTGCGCAAGGTGATGTTCGCCGATCCGCAGAGCTTCGGCATGCAGAAGATGGCGATGGATCATCAGGCGGCGCCGGGGGAGAAGTTCTCGGAGAACGTCCGCTTCGTGCATGAGGGCATCGTCTTCGTCGGGTTGAACATCCCGGGCAGCAACAACAACAAGGTCAACGACGACAAGACCTGCACCAGCAAGAGTGCGCGCACCAAGGAACAGTGCGACGCCGACAATGCGGAATATGCCGAACGCGACAAGGCGAACATCGACTGGATGCACCAGGCCTTTGATCTGGCCAAGGCGCAGAAGGCGCCGGGGATCGTGCTGGTGTTTCAGGCCGATCCCTGGTTCGACCTGCCGGAGACCGAGGCCAACGAGCGCGACGATTCCAGCTCGGACGGCTACACCAATTTCCTGAAGGCCGTGGTCGATGAGGCCAAGGCCTATCCGGGCCAGGTGCTGCTGGTGCACGGCGACACGCACTTCTTCAAGCTGGATCATCCGCTGCTCGATCAGGCGCATATGATCGAGAACATCACCCGGCTGGAGACCTTCGGCAGCCCCAATGCCCATTGGGTCAAGGTGACGGTGGATCCCGGTTATCGCGAGGTGTTCGTCGTCCAGCCGATGATCGTGCCGGGGAATTGACCCCTAATCCGTCACGCGTCCCCGGACTTGATCCGGGGCTTGACCCGCGGGTCTCGCCGGCTACGCGCTCTTCTCCACCTTCAGGATCGCGCCCTGGACGCCGGTCACGGTGACCGTGGTGCCGGAGGGCGCGTCCTTGCCTTCGGCGCGCCAGACCGAATCGTCGATCTTGACCCGGCCGCGGCCGTTGACGATCGGCTCGACCAGGCTCCCGCTGCGGCCGACCAGCGACTCGCCGCGGCGGTTGAGCGTCGCGTCCTCGGTCTCGATCTTTAACCGACCGAAGCGGTACCAGGCGAAGACCGAGATCGCCGCCAGGAAGGCGAATAGGATGAGCTGCGTCTCCCAGCCGAGCGCGGGGATCACCAGCACGATGATACCGGTCGCCAGCGCCGCACCGCCGAGCCAGATGCAGGCGAAGCCCGGGCTCAACATCTCGATCGCGGCCAGCACCGCCGCCAGGATCAGCCAGTGCCAGAACTGCAGATGATCGAAGAAGCCGGTCATAACGTTCGAGATCCCTCTGCTGGAGCGAGCGACCCCTCACCCAACTCCGACTAAGCTCGGCTTCGCCTCGCCAAGGCTCCGTAACCCTCTCCCTCAAGGGGAGAGGGAAGAGTTTGCCGATGTCCGATGCAAAGCCCTCTCCCCCGCCGACGGAGGGAGAGGGTTGGGTGAGGGGTCGACGGGTCTATCCATGGTGGACACTAGCTTTGTGGCAGCCGCCCAGGGGGCGTGCCGCCCTGCTGCTGGCCGAGCGCGGACTTCGCCAGCTCGGCGATGCCGCCCAGCGCGCCGATCACGTTTGCGGCCTCCAGCGGCATCAGGATCACCTTCTGGTTGGGCGCGGTCGACAGCGCCTGCAGCGCCTCGACATAGCGGGTGCCGAGGAAGTAGTTGATCGCCTGCACATTGCCCTTGGAGATGGCGTCGGAGACCATCTGGGTCGCCTTGGCTTCCGCTTCCGCCTGCCGCTCACGGGCTTCGGCGGCGCGGAACGCCGCCTCGCGCTTGCCTTCCGCCGAAAGGATGGCCGACTGCTTCTCGCCTTCGGCCTTCAGGATGGCGGCTTGGCGGAAGCCTTCGGCTTCCAGGATGTTGGCGCGCTTCTCGCGCTCGGCCTTCATCTGCCGGGCCATACTGTCCACCAGCTCCTTGGGCGGCGCGATGTCCTTGATCTCGATGCGCGTCACCTTGATGCCCCAGGGGGAGGTCGCGTCATCGACCACATGCAGCAGCTGGTGGTTGATCTTGTCCCGCTGGGAGAGCAGCTCGTCGAGGTCCATCGAGCCCATCACAGTGCGGATGTTGGTCATGGTGAGGTTCAGGATCGCGATCTCGAGGTTGTTGACCTCGTAGGCCGATTTCGCGGCGTCCAGCACCTGATAGAACACGACGCCGTCGACGCTCACCATGGCGTTATCCTTGGTGATGACCTCCTGGGTCGGAACGTCCAGCACCTGCTCCATCATATTGACCTTCGCGCCGATGCGGTCGACGAAGGGCACAATCAGGCTGAGGCCCGGGCGCAAGGTCATGGTATAGCGGCCGAACCGCTCGACGGTCCATTCGCGGCCCTGGGGCACAGATTTGATGCCCATGAGCGCGATCAATACCGCCACCACCACGACGACGATGGCCAGCACCCCGATGGTGGAAATCATGGTATTGCCCCGACAGTTGAACCGGGCCTTCCCGCGGCCCACCCCGCTTGCGGCGCGGGATCGCAGATAATGTAGTCGCGCCGGGGTCGGGTTCCAAGCGCAACCGGCTAAGCGCCTGTCAAAGTGCGACGATTCCGAGCGTTATGGTTTACGCTGGAATCGGCCCTATCTCGACATGCGCTCCAGAGGCAGCGGCGTCACCGTCCGGTCCTCGAGTTCCACACTGTCGATCTGCTCGGCACGTTTGCTGATCTTGTCGGTGGAGACGCGGATCTGGCGCACGTCCTCCACCGCCTGGGTGAAGTGCGTGCTGAGCTTCTCCACCCGCTCGTCGAGCCGGCCCACATCCGCCATCAACTCGCGCACCTTCGCCTGGATGAGATGCGCCTGCTCGCGCATGCTGACGTCGCGCAAGACCGCGCGGATCGTGGTCAGGGTCGCCATCAGCGTGGTGGGCGACACGATCCAGACCCGTACGCGCGCGGCCTCCTCGACCAGATTCTGGAACGACGTATGCAGCTCGGCATAGACCGCTTCCGAGGGCAGGAACATCAGCGCGGATTCCGCGGTCACGCCCGGCACGATGTATTTCTGCGCGATCGCCTTCACATGGGTCCGGATCGCGGTCTGGAACTCGCGCCGCGCCTGGGCAGTGGCGAGATCGTCCTTGGCCTCCTTGAGCGCCCGATAGGCCTCCAGCGGGAACTTGGCGTCGATGCCGATGGCGCCCGGCGGGTTCGGCAGCTTCAACAGGCAATCGACCCGCTTCCCGTCGCCGATCGTCGCCTGGAATTCGTAATTGGCGGCCGGGATCACGTCGCGGACGAGATCGGCCAGCTGCACCTCGCCGAAGGCGCCGCGGGATTGCTTATTGGAGAGGATGTCCTGTAGCCCGACCATCTGCCCGGCGAGGCCGTCGAGCTTCTTCTGCGCCTCGTCGATCACCGCCAGGCGCTCGCGGAGCTCGGCCAGCGACTGTCCGGCTTGGATGGCCGACTGCTGCAGCCGGTCGGAAACCCGGTTGCCGAGCTCGGTCAGCCGCCGGTCGATCGCCTCCTGGGTCCCGACCTGCTGGGCGGCCAGCTGCTGGATCTGGCCGGAGAGGGTATCGACCTTGGCGTCCGGCTGAACCGGCACCTTGGGCCGGAGCTGCAGGGCGAGCAAGGTCAGCACGCCCAAAACCGCCAAAGCGGACAGAATCAGAGGCATTTCAGCCATGGCAGCCATCCCTAGGGTTCGAAGCGCCCCGACTCGCCCCGATTACCAACGACTCGGGCGTGTCGCTTGCTTGACGATAGGCCAGGAAATCCATAGGTAAAGTACGAAACGAGTACGGCATCAGTAAAGTACAAAAGTAGAACAGAGCGCAACACAAATCCGATGGCTCTCCTGCCCATCATCACGGCGCCCGATCCGCGGCTGAAGCGGATATCCAAGCCCGTCGCCAAGGTCGATGGCGAGGTGCGCCAGCTGATGGACGACATGCTGGAGACCATGTACGCCGCCCCGGGCATCGGCCTGGCGGCCCCCCAGGTCGGGGTCCTGAAGCGCGTCATCGTGCTCGACCTCGCCCGCGAGGACGAGAAGCCGCAGCCGCTGAAGCTGGCCAACCCGGAGATCATCTGGGTTTCGGAGGAGGACGCGGTCTACAACGAGGGCTGCCTCAGCCTCCCCGAGCACTATGCCGACGTGAGCCGCCCCTCCGCCTGCAAGGTGCGCTACCTCGACTATGAGAACGAGATCCGGGTGCTCGAGGCCGAGGACCTGCTCGCGACCTGCGTCCAACACGAGATCGACCATCTGGACGGTATCCTGTTCGTCGACCATTTGACGGCCCTGAAGCGCAACATCATCCTGCGCAAGCTCTTGAAGGCGAAGAAGGGCGACCAGCCCGTCTCCGCGTGAGCGCATGCGCGCTCCGCGTCCGCTAATATAGCTGCAGCGCGCACGGTGATTCCCCTCCACTGAGATCGGGGGAGGGCCCACGGACGAATGTCCGCATTCGCGGACGGGAGGGGGTTGATGCAGCCGCGGAGCTGTCGATCCAGTGCCAGGTCTCTCGCGTGATCAGCCCGCTTCGCCTCATCTTCATGGGCACGCCGGATTTCGCGGCGGTCGCGTTGAAATCCCTCGCCGAAGCGGGGCATCGCATCGTCGCCGTCTATTCCCAGCCGCCGCGGCCGGCGGGACGGGGACACGAGCTTCGGAAATCGCCGGTACATCTCCTTGCCGAAGAATTGGCGCTTCCGGTATTGACGCCCGAGCATCTGAAATCGCCGGAGGTGCAAGCGGAGTTCAGGGCGCATCGCGCCGATGTCGCGGTGGTCGCCGCTTTCGGCCTGATCCTACCGCCGCCGATCCTGGAGGCGCCGCGCCTGGGCTGCCTCAACATACACGCTTCGCTGCTGCCGCGCTGGCGCGGTGCCGCGCCGATCCAGCGCGCGATCCTTGCCGGTGACGAGGAGACCGGCGTCACTATCATGAAGATGGATGCGGGCCTCGACACCGGCCCGGTCCTCCTGCAAGAGCGGATCGAGATCGCGCGCAAGGAGACAGCGGGCGAGCTGCATGATCGGCTGGCGCAGCTCGGTGCCCGCAGCATCGTCGCAGCGCTGGAGGACTATGTCGATGGTCGAATCACGCCACGGCCGCAAACTGCAGACGGGGTGACCTACGCGTCCAAGATCAAGCCGGAAGAAGCGCGCCTGTTCTGGGACAAGCCCGCAGAGGAGCTCGAGCGCGCGGTCCGCGCCTTCAACCCCGTCCCCGGCGCCTGGGCCCTGTTGCCGCGCGGTGAGCGACTGAAGATACTCGCCGCCGAGATCGAGCCGCTGCCCAACGGCGCCACGCATCCGCCGGGTGAAGTGCTGGACGATCGGCTCACCATCGCCTGCGGCTCGGATGGACGTGGCAACGCGCTCCGCCCGACCTTGACCCAGCGCGAGGGCAAGCGCGCGATGCCGGCGGCGGCGCTGCTGCGCGGCCTCGCCTTGCGCAAGGGAGAACGCCTGGCGTGACCCGGTTCAAGCTCACGCTGGAATACGACGGCGGCGGCTTCGTCGGCTGGCAGCGCCAGGACAACGGCCCCAGCATTCAGCAGGCGATGGAGGAGGCCATATTCCGCATCACCGGTGAAGAGGCGGAGGTGCAGGGCGCCGGCCGCACCGATGCCGGTGTCCATGCCCTCGGTCAGGTCGCGCATCTCGATGTCGAGAAAGACTTCGCCCCGGACAAGCTGCGCGACGCCATCAATTACCATTTGAAACCGAGGCCGATCGCCGTGCTCACGGCGGAGGTCGCGGCGCGCGACTTCCACGCCCGCTTCTCCGCGACCGGCCGCGCCTATCTCTACCGCATCGTCAATCGCCGCGCACCGCTGACGGTCGACTTGGGTCGTGCCTGGTTGGTCAATGCGCCGCTCGACGCCGATGCGATGCACAATGCGGCGCAGGTCCTCATTGGCAAACACGACTTCTCGACCTTCCGCGCCTCGCTCTGCCAGGCGCAATCGCCGGTGAAGACCCTCGACCGCCTCTCCGTGCACCGCGTCGGCGAGGAGATCCAGCTCATCGCCGAAGCCCGCTCCTTCCTCCACCACCAGGTGCGCAACATGGTCGGCACCTTGCGACTGGTCGGCGAAGGCAAGTGGACCCTCGCAGATCTCGAAGATGCGCTCGACGCCAGGGACCGCACCAAGGGCGGTCCCACGGCGCCGCCGGATGGGCTCTATCTCACAAGGGTACGGTATGACCCGAGCTAGCCACGCACCGTCATCCCGGCGCTGGGCGCCGGAATCCACGCCCTGGATGCCGGGACCAAAGTCCTTGCATGACGGTGGAGCGGGTGACTACCGACAAAGAGGATGCCCGCCCTCTTTCGAGAGCGGGCGTCTCAGTCACTCATCTACGCCGCATGCGCCGCGCCGTTGCCCTTCGGCCGATCCATGGCGACGTCCTTGACCGGCTCGCCAGTCTTCTCCGCGAGCAGGACCGAGAGCAAAGCCTGCATCACGTTGCCGCCGCCGCCCGCAGCACCCGTCGCACCAGCGCCGCCGCCGATTGCGATCCGCGGCACGATGTCGACGCCGGATTTCTCCAGCGCTTCCGCGAACCGGTCGGCGATCTGGCGGCTCAGCTGATAGCGCGGGCCGCCCGAGGCATCGACCTGCTTGGCGATCGCCTCCGCCTCGGCGAGACCGACCTTGGTCACGCGCTCGGCCTCGGCATTCGCCAGGGCGACGACCTTCTTCGCCTCGCCTTCGCCGAGCAGGCGGATGCGGTCCGCCTCGGCCTGGGCGAGGGTGCGGGTCTGGTCGGCCTCCTGCTGCGAACGGGCGAGGTTGGCCTTGCCCTGGTTCTCCTGGATCTTGATCGAGAGCTCGCTCTCCGTGATCCCGGTCTGCTGCTTGGCCCGCGCCTCCATCTCGCGGAGCTCGCGCTCCTTCTGGGCGGCGATCGCCTGCCGCTCATAGGTGCCGACCTGCTCGTCGGCGATCTGGCGCTGGCGGAGCTGGATCAGGATCTTCTCGATCTGGTCCCCGCTCCTGGCACCGACGCCCGGCGTGCCGATCAGCACTTCCTGGAGTTCCAGGTTGTACTGTGCGAACTTGCTCTTCATCTCGTCGCCGGAGGTGCGCTGGATCTCGGCGCGCTCCTGCAACAGCTGAATGAGGGTCCGGGTCTGGGCCACGTTCTTGAAATAGGCCGAGACCATCGGGTCCAAGGTCTGCTCCACCAGCTTCTTGATGTCGCCGAAGCGCTGCACCACCAGCGGCGCCTTGCGATAGTCGATATGCACGACCACCGACAAAGGCAGCGTGGGCTCGAAGGCGTCGCGGGTGATCAGCGACACCTCGGCCAGGTTCTCGTCGTATTTGTGCGAGCCCGTGGCCGCATGGTCCCACTTCAGGATGAAGTTGGTGGTCGGCACCATAAGCACCTTGCCGGCATAGGTATTGAACGCGTATTTGCCGGGCAGCAGAGGCGCCGACCAGACGCCGCGTTTGCCGCGCTCCACCAGCTCGCCATGGCGATACTCGGCGCCCGACGTGTCCGTACCGTCATCGCCGGTGTAAGAGACAACGACGCCAACGTGTCCCACCTCGACCACGGTCTTGTCGATCCGTTCCGGGGTCGCGAACAGCCGGTTGATGTAGTAGGTGCCTTCCACCAGCACCTGGAGCTGACGGCCGCGGCAACCGCCGGCCGCAAGGAAGCGCTCCGGATCCTGGAAGTTGTTGTGGAAGGTCGCCGCCTTGGTCGGATCGTCGCCGACCGTCGGCGCGATGATCTGGCCGGCGGGCAGAGCCGGCCCGTCATGGATGGTCACGATGCCGATCGAGTCGTTCGCATCCTTGATCACGACCGGCTCGAAGCCCATCCGCTCCTGCAGGAGCGCGCGCATGCTGTCGAACAGATCCTGCTCGCCGCGCTCCAATTCCAGCGCATACACGCCGTCATGGGTCAGGATGACGAACTGCGCCAGGTTGATCGCATAGGTGCCCTCGCGCAGGATCTTGCGCTGCGGACCCTTCTGGCCGCCGTTGCCGAGGAAATGCGCGACGTCTTGGAAGTCGTCGGCCGTCACGTTGGAGCCGAGCGTCTGAGTCGCCGGCAACGGCGAACCGTCGCGGGCGAACACATAGCCGATCTGGCCCTGCGGGATTGTCACCAGCGGCACCTTGTGCAGGCGATACTGGAACGGAAAGAAGAAGTGGAAACCGCCGCGCAGGACCTGCGGCTGATAGCCGGCCTCGCCGTTCAATGCGATGAGGCCGCTTTCGACCGAGCCCTTGCCGCTCCACAGCTTCTCGACGATGGCGATGGCGTTGTTCGAGATGTAGCGGATGACGCCGCCCGCGATCACAATGAAGAGCGCGAGCACCGCCGCCCCGGTGAGCCACACCCACAAGGGTAGCGCGAAGAAAGTGTCCAACATGGAGTCGAAACCTCCAACACGGGCCGATCCGGCCCGACGGAAGGGACATAGCCCCGAATAGGCTTTCCCACGGTGAAGGATCGAATTGGTCTTCGAGTGGTTAAGCTTCCAAACGCGTTTCGCACTATTTCGCGTAAAGGGCGGATCGGCGAGTCCGATCAGCAACTTAGCCTGCGTATCGCAAAACGCCGATCAAGCACTTAAGCCGCGAACGATTCTCAGATGCGGCGGCTCATATGCACAATGGTGCCGCCTTGGAAGCTGCTCTCGCCGTCGATGCGATAGCCGAGCTTCCGATAGAAGGCGACGTTCTCCTGGAACAGCTTGTTGGTGTAGAGCCGGATCTCACCTAAGCCCAGTTCACGTGCCAGCGCTTCGACCCGCGCCATCAGGCGATGTCCGTGGCCCTTGCCTTGATGGGCCGGCGCAACCGCTAGATTCTCGATCAGCAGATGATCGGGTTCGCGGATGCATTCAACCAGCGCTACCAGCTCGCCGTCCGCTTTCAGCAGCTCGATCAGATGATCGCGCACCGCGCGGTCATAGTCCGCCGCCATCGGCTTGGGCAGCCGCCCGATGACCGGGACCCATTTTGCATAGGCTTCCCGGGTGAGCGCAGCGACCGCCCCGGCATCCGCCGGCTCTGCGCGCCGGATCTCAATCATGCGCCGCGAGCCACGCAGGCACCTCGGCGATCGTGTCCAGCTTAACATAGCGTGGCGAATCGGCCGGCGGTTCGGCGTGCTCGTGCGCCCAGGTGAGGTGATATGGGATATGCACCGCCCAGAGCCCGGCCTCGATCGCGGGAAGGATGTCGGAGCGCATCGAGTTGCCGATCATCGCGGCGCGCTCGGGCTCCCTGAAGATGCGGCGATAGGTCGAGGCGTCCTTCTCGCTCACGATCTCGATCGCGTCGAAATAGTCGCCGAGCCCGGAGCGCGCCAGCTTCTGCTCCTGATTGAGGAGATCGCCCTTGGTGATCATGATGAGGCGATAGCGCCCCTTCAGCTGCGCCAGCGTCTCCTGAGTGCCCGGCAGCGGCTCGACCGGATGCTCCAGCATGGCGCGCCCGAGCGCCAGGATCTGCTCGATGGTCTTCGCCGGCACAGCGCCGCGTGTCAGGTCGATCGCGGTCTCGATCATCGAAAGCGTGAAGCCTTTGACGCCGTAGCCGTAGATGCCGAGGTTGCGCCGCTCCACCTCGAACAGCCGCGCCATCATGTGGTCGCGCTCGCCGTAATCCTTGAGCAGCGTGTAGAACTGCGTCTGGGTCAGGTGAAAGATCGACTCGTTGTGCCAAAGCGTGTCGTCGGCATCGAAGCCGATGGTGGAGATCATGCGCGCCTCTTCCCATCGACGCTCTGCGGCGCGGCCGCATCCAGCGGCGCGTAGACCACCAGGGTGAGATCGGGCTCGCCGTTGACCGAGAAGCTGGCGTGTTCGAACAGCACGTCCTTGCCCCTGATGCGCAGCGTCTTGATGCCTTCGCTGCTGGTCATCACGTCATGCCGGCGCCACCAGAGCCTGAACTCGGACGAGCGCTGCTGCAGCTCCTTCACCAGCGCGTCCATGACGGGATCCCCGCGATATTTGGCATACTCGCCGCGGAACCTTGCGACGGTCATGGGTCCGGAAGTGTCGAGATTGGGAATCATCGCTCGGAATTCCGGATCGATGAAGATCATGCGCATCAGATTGCGCTCCTCTTGCGTCTTCCGCCCGAAGCCGAACAGGCGAGCGGCGGTCTTGTTCCAGGCGATCACGTCCCAGCGCGGGGTTCGGATATAGGCGGCATAGTGCGGGATTCCGTCGATCATGCGCTGCAGGGCGCGCGACACCCTGCGTTCAGTCAGCGCCGCTTTCGCCACCTCGCCGTCGAGCAGCAAATAGAGATGCTGGCGCTCGGCACCGTTCAAACGCAGCGCCCGCGCGACGTTCTCCAGGAAATCCGGCGAAACGCGGATGTCGCGGCCCTGCTCGAACCAGGTGTACCAGGTGAGCCCCACGCCGGCGAGCGACGCAACCTCCTCACGGCGCAAACCCTTGGTGCGGCGCCGTGCGCCCACCGGCAATCCCACGTCGTCCGGCGACAGCCGCGCGCGGCGACTCTTCAGGAAATCGCTGAGCTCGCTGCGGGACCGTTCCAGGTTCGATTGCGGCATGGGCCGTTACTCTCACTAACAGGATAAATTCCACTCTGGTACCAGGATTGCACGACGCCAATATGTCGCCTCCAAGGGCACCTCGTCCAGCCGGATCCCCGAATATCGGAGCGCCGCATGGCTCTCGCCGAAACCGTCGCCGAAACGCCTGCCGTCGCCCTCGCCCAACCGACAGCCGTTGAATCCGCCGCCCCGCGTCGGCGCTGGCTCGGACTCGCGGTGCTGCTGGCGGGCAGTTTCATGACGGTGCTCGACGCCATGATCGTGCAGGTGGCGCTGCCCAGCATCGCCAAGGATCTCGGCGCCGGATCGGCAACGATCGAGCTGGTGATCGCCGGCTATGGCATAGCCTATGGCGTGCTGCTGGTGACCGGCGGCCGATTGGGCGACCTCTATGGGCGCAAGCGCGTGTTCCTGATCGGCATGGGCCTCTTCACCCTGGCATCGATTCTCTGCGGTCTCGCGCCGAACGCACCTTTGCTGGTTTTGGCACGCGTGCTGCAGGGCGCCACGGCCGCGCTCATCCCGCCTCAGGTCTACGCCGCGATCCGCACCGGCTTCGCCGGCGACGACCGGCGTCGCGCCTTCGGCCTGATGGGCCTGGTGCTCGGAGTTGCGGCGGCCTTGGGCGAGCTGATCGGCGGCGTGCTGATCACCGGCGACGTGCTCGGCCTCGGCTGGCGCCTGGTCTTCCTGGTCAACCTGCCGATCGGCGTTATGGCGATCGCGATCGGCGGGCGCCTCTTGCAAGAGTCCAAGTCTCCGGCCGGAACGCGGCTCGACCCGAGCGGCATCGCGCTCTTGACCCTGGCGCTGGCCGTCGTGCTGGGCGCCATGGTCTCGGTCAATCACCTCGGCTGGCGCGCGTCGGCTGCCATGGGGCTCGTCGCGGTCCCGCTGCTGGTTCTGTTCGCGCGATATGAAACGAAGTTCGAAGAGCGAGGGCTGATGCCGCTCTTCTCGCTGCGCCTGCTGCGCATCCCGGCCTTCCGCACCGGGGCGCTTCTGGTGCTCGCCTTCTTCTCGACCGCCAACGCGTTCTACCTGGCCCTGGGTGTGCTGCTGCAATTCGGTGGCGGCATGAGCCCGCTCGCCGCGGGCCTGGTCTTCACGCCGATGGCTGCGGCGTATTCGGCCACCTCCTTCGCGGTGCCCGTCCTGATGCGCCGCTACGGGAACGCGACTCTGCGCTGGAGCGCGCTCCTCTATGGGTTTGCCTTCGTTCTGCTCTGGCTGCAGACAGGCCCAAACGCCGGCTTCGACATTTGGCTACTGATGCCCGCGCTGCTGCTGGTCGGCATCGGGCAAGGCCTGCTTATGACGCCGCTGCTGAATTCAGTCCTCAGTGTCCTGCCGGAGGTCTATGCCGGCATGGCGGGCGGCGCCGTCAGCACGCTGCAACAGGTCGGCAACGCCTTCGGCGTCGCCTGTCTGGGCCTGGCACTCTTCGCCCATCCGGGCGGTGCCGGCGTCGCGACCCTCGCCGGCGCCGACGCCGTCGCCGCCTTCCGGAACGCGATGGTGCTCGAGATCATCGGTGCCGCGCTGACTTGGCATCTGCTTCACCGCTTCCAGCGCTTCGCCCAAGTCTAGACGCGTTCAAGTCGACACGCGATCAGATCGCACCCTGCTTCAAGGCGTCGACCCAGCGATGCGCGATCGCCGCCGCTTCCTTGGCGCCGAACGTCTTCGGATCGAGACAATGCTCGAGCCAGAGCCCGTCCAGCAGTGCGGTGAAGGCGAGGGCCGCCGGCCGTGCGGCGATCTCGCGCCCCAATTCCGAGGCGAGCTCGGCGCCGAGCGCCGCGATCATGCGCTCCAGGCTGCGGCGGTATTCGGCATAGACCTTGCCATGGATCGCGTGGATCTCGGGATCGCTGCGGGTCAGGCTCCAGAAGGCGAGCCAGACCGCAAGCAGATCGGGATCGAGCAGGGGCGGGCGGAAGCTCGCGTCGATGAAGGCCCTGAGCCGCGCTTCTGCCGAGGGACCCGCCGCCTGCAGCGCGGCGTTCAACACCGCCGCGAACTGCTTCCCCGTCGCGCGATAGGTCTCGGCGACGAGGTCCTGCATGCCTTTGAAATGGTGCCGCACCAGGCCCGGCGAGACGCCGGCCTCCGCCGCCACGTGCCGCACCGAGGTACCGGCGAGCCCATGTCTTGCGAGGCAGCGCGCCGTCGCCTCGATCAGCTGCTGGCGCCGCGCCTCCGGCAGATCGCGGGTGAATTTCGGCGCGCCGTCCTGTCCGGGCGCGGGTCTGGTTCTCGGCGGAATCGGGCGCTCCTCAATTATACGCCCGTAAAATAAACACCCGCAGGCGGCGCCCGCAACATGGTGCCACCCGATCCGACTCAGAACATCGGCGCATGCGCCATGGACGCCAGCAGCGACGTGATGATCACCTGCATCAGAAACAGATCGGCCAAAGCCAGGACGGCCGCGATCTCGATCCCCACGCCAAGCAGCCGCTTGAAGGCGAAGAAGGCGCAGGCCTCGATGAAGAGCACGACCGCATAGTAGAGCGCCGCGTGCCAACCCGGGTCGAGGCCCCAATAGGCGACGAGCTCGATCGGTAGCTGGAGCCCGATTCCGAGCACCGACAGCCAGTTGTAGACGGCGATCACGCCATAGACCCGCCCCTCGCGGTCCAGGAGGCGCGCCCCGGTCAACGTCAACAGCAGCAGCGGGAAGGCAACCCAGCTGAGCGCGTAGCAGATCAGCTCGGCGGCGACCACGCGCACCATGTCGGTGCCGTCCGGCCAGTTCGCGTTGAGGTGCGACAGGAAGAGATAGACCGGCAGCAGCCACAGCGCGAGGCGGAACGAGCGCTTGGCGCCCTCGCGCGAAAGGTCGAAGAAGCCGGCGAAACCGGCGTCGAAGCGGGCGAGGCGCGCGAGCCCCCGGAGGGCGATCTCGAATTCGGCGAGGCTGATCATGGGGGAAGTCTCGCCTGTTCCGGCTATTTGATCCAGTCGATGATGTGGTCCTCGATATCGCCGGCGGCGCGTTCGGCGACGGCACGGCCGCGCACCGAAATGCCCGCCTGATGCACGGTCCGCGGGTCGCCGGAGACCAGCGGATGCCACCAGGCGAGGTCCTTGCCCTCGCCGACGAGGCGGTAGGCGCAGGTCTCGGGCAGCCAGTCCAGGCGCTTGATATTGCGCGGCGTCAGCTGCACGCAGTCCGGCACGATTGCTTTGCGATGCTTGTAGTCCTTGCAGCGGCAGTTCCTGAGATCGAGCTGGCGGCAGGCGACGTTGGTGAAATGGATCTCGTTGGTGTCGGCATCGCGCAGCTTCTCGAGGCAGCACCGGCCGCAGCCGTCGCACAGGCTCTCCCATTGCTGGCGCGACATGCCGGAGAGCGGCGTGGTTTTCCAGAAGGGCTCGTTTCGCGCGGCACTCATGCGCGAGAAGCTAGTGCGCTCGCGGCGGCGATGCAAATTTATAACCGGTCCTGTGCAATGTGCTTCCCTGGATCAATCCCCTGGCAATGTCATGCTCCTGTCCGCACCGCGCGCCGTCGATCCGGAGTCGCGAATCCGAGCAGCCGGCTGAGTCAATCGCGCGGGACGCATGCCGGGCAAAATTTACCGAAAATTTGATGCAATTTTTACTACCGGCGAATCACCCCCAATTGTATGAATCGATTCAACAGTTTTCGGGGAGCCGATTCGTCGTCGCGAGATGCGGATCGGCGATATCTTTGGGATAGGGATGGCCAATTTCGCCCGGGAAAGACGATCGCCGGGGTGCGCTGCGCCCGCGGCATCGGTGACGAGCCTCACGCCGCGGCCGCAGCGCCGTGCCTTCGACCTGATCAAGACCATCGCGCCGGCGCCGAAGCCGCGTCTGGTTGCTGACGAGCGGCCGCTCAGTGCCTATGAGGCGCGTGCCGCGGAGACGCTGATGGCGATCGCGCGGGCGATGGTGCCGACGCGCGACGAGGTGATGGCGCTGGCGGCGCTGGCCGGCATCGATGCGATGCGATATGCGGCCGAAGCCGAACCGAAGCTCGTCGCGATGGTGGCCGCGCGCCTGCCGGTTCGCGCGCCGGACCTCGCCGCTTCGCGCGCCTATTATCAGGTTCACCTTGAGAGCTTCCGCCTGCCCGATCTCCATGACGGCCGCGAGATTCTGATCGCGGGCGATGTGCAGGATTGGGATTGGCGGCAGGAAGCCTATGCGCGGGCCGAGCGCATCATCGCCATGCTCCACTACGACCGTCGCGTCTTCAACGACCTGCTGATCTATTCCAGCGCGCCGACGCGCGCCCAGAGCGGGCGCGTTGGCCCGGTTGCGCGCGGCCGGTGGGAGAGCGAGGCGGCGCCTGCCTTCTTCAGCCTGAAGCCGGGCGATGTTTTCCCCTTGCCGGTGCCGTCGTCACGCGGCTTTCACGTCCTCATCATGGATCGCGTCGAGGCCGGGCGGTTGCGCCCCTTCGCTGAAGCCGAGCCCGAGATCACCGGACACCTCGCCGAACGGGCGAGGCTGGAAGCCGCCAAGCGCCATCTCGCCGTTTTGGGCTTTCATCCCGCGGTCAAGCCGACCGAGGCTTGATAGAAATCAAGAGCGTACCAAGAGTTTAATCTTCCATTGACTCTGATAAGGCATCAGTTCCTAATGGTTTCGGGGACGGATGGTGGGGCATCCGTCGCGCGAGGGGCCTATGACCGCTTCGACGCTGCGCGGGGATTTTTCCAATCTGCAAACCGGACCGGCCGCACTCATCTCGCGGCGCCATACGTTGGGTCTGCTGGAGCGTGCACGGCTGAAGGCGATCTTGGCCGAAGCCGAGCGCCTCGGCATCACCGGATCGGTGTCGGAAGCGTTGCGCGATCCCCGGCTGGTGGCCCGGCTTGCGCGGCGATTCCAGATTCCGGTGCCGAGCCTCGATGCCTGTCGCCGCTACTACGCGGAGCATGAGGCAGCATTCCGCGCGCCGGATCGCTACCTCGGCCGCCAGATCGTGCTGCGCTGCCCGCCGACCGATATCACGGCGCGCACCGAGGCCTGGGCGCGCGCCGAGCGGCTGGTCGCGATTCTTTTCTTCGACCCGAAGATGTTCACTGACTTGCTGGCGACCTATGACTCGCTGAGCGGCGCCGGCAGTTCCGGCCGGATCGGCCCCGTCGCTCCGGGCGTATTGCCGCCGGTCATGGAAAACGCGTTGTTCGGGCTCCGCCCCGGCCAGATCTGCCCGGCGCCGGTCGCGACCGAAGCGGGCATTCATGTGGTGATCCTCGACCGCATTCTCCCCGGCGAGCTGCGCCCCTTCGCCAGCGTCCATGGGCGGATCAGCGCGCATCTGCGCCAGGAAGCCCGCACCGCCGCCGCCCGCCGCCACCTCGCCCGCCTCGCCAAGCACTACCTCGCCGCGGTCGCGGAATAGGTTTCGGCGCGTTACCCTAGGCTCAGATGCAGCTGGCCTTCCTCCTGGCTCAGCGCGGCGGTGACGCGCTCGGGCGGCAGCACGACGCGGATCGTGGTGCCGCGGCCCTTGGCGCTCTCGATCAGCAGCTGGCCGCCATGGAGCTCCGCCATGCTGCGCGCCAGCGGCAGACCGAGGCCGGTGCCGGACTGGTGATTGCGCCCGGCCGACGCCTGGCCGAACAGGGTCAGGGCGACCTCGATCTCCGCATCGGTCATGCCGGAGCCCTCGTCGATCACAAGGAATTCGAGACCGCTGTCGCGGCGCAGCCGGCATTTCAGCACGATGAGACCACCCATCGGCGAATACTTGCTGGCATTGCCGAGGAGGTTGATCAGGATCTGCAGGATGCGCCGCCGGTCGGCGCGCAGCATCACGTCGGCCGAGGGGATCTCGACGCCGAGCGTCTGCAGCCGGTTGCCGATCTGGTCGCCAAGCAGGCGACGGACCTCGGTCACCACGTCGGCCACCCGGAACTCGGACTCGTTGATCTCCATCTTGCCGGCCTCGACCTTGGAAAGATCGAGGATTTCGCTCACGAGCTTGAGCAGGTGCTCGCCGCTGTCGACGATCAGCTTCCCGTATTCGCGATAGGCGGGAGCGACGCCCGGCCCCACCTTCTCCATGGCGATCACCTGGCCGAAGCCGATGACGGCGTTCAAGGGCGTCCGGAGCTCGTGGCTCATGCTGGCGAGGAAGGCGGATTTGGCTCTACTGGCGGCATCGGCGTGCTGGATCGCCATGGTGAGTTCGGCCCGGCTCTGCGAGAGCTCGGCCTCGCGCATCTTCGCATCGGTGACGTCGATCAGATAGCTGTCGAGGAAGGTGCGGCCGAGCTCCTTGTCCTCGACCACCCAGGCGACCTCGCGGGTCCAGCGCAGGCTGCCGGTCACCGGATGGAAGAAGCGAAACTCGATGTCGAAGGGATGGCCGTCCCGCTTTCGCGCGGCCTCCGCGGCGGCATAACGCGGGCGGTCCTCGGGATGAATGAGCGAATACCAGTCGTCCAGCAGCGAGTTGCCTTCGTCGTCGACCGAGCCGAACAGCTTGCGCGTGTCCCGTCCGTAGACCTGTGCGCCGGCCTCGTCATAGCCGTGCTTGGCGCTGCCCTTGACGCCGCGACAGAACACGATGTTGTGGAGGTTCTCGACCAGCGAGCGGAATCGCCGCTCGCCCTCGCGCGCAGCGTTCTCCCGCTCCTTCTCCCGGGTGATGTCGGTATGGATGCTGATGAGGCCGCCTTCCGCGGTCCTGATCTCGTTGGTGCGGATCCAGCGGTCGTCGATCCGCCGCTCGAATGAGCCGCGCGGCTGGCGGTGGCGCTTCAGCCGGTCGGCGACCTGGTCCTTGAGGTCGCTGATCTGCACCGTCCCGGCCTTCTGCTCGCCCCAGCGCGCGTTCTGCCGTTCGAAGGTCTGGCCGAGCTCGACCAGGTGCTCGAAACCCGAAAAGAACATGCGCACGTAGATGTCGTTGTAGGCGATCAGCCGGTCCTCGGCGTCCCACAGCGAATATGCAATGCCGCTCTGGTCGAGCGCCGCGCCGAACAGGTCCAACGCGTCGCCGGTCCCGATTCCCGAGGCGAACGCTGCGGCGATCCGATGCGGCATTGCACTCCTCGAAATCCCGGGTCTCGTCCTGATTCGCGCGCACGCCGGGCGGCTGGGGATCGCCCCCGCCGGCCGCGCCGCGTTCCTCGCCTACATTGGACCACAGGATCGGTATAGAGAATCCTAACGAGCGGTGAAGATCGCGCCTCAGGTTCGTGCTGCGTTGACAGGACGCGGTCGGGCGGGGACCATGCGCCCCACCACTTCAAGGACGGTTGCATGACATCGCCCGCGATTGCGCCCGGCGAGCTGGCCAGCGGCTTTCCCGCCGGCTTCACCTGGGGCGTCTCGACCTCATCCTATCAATATGAGGGCGCCGTCGCCGAGGACGGCCGCAAGCCGAGCATCTGGGATCGCCGCTGCCTGATCAAGGGCAAGATCGCCAACGGTGATATCGGCGATGTCGCCTGCGATCACTACCACCGCTATCCCGAGGACGTCGCCCTGATGCGCGACCTCGGAATAGAGGCCTATCGCTTCTCGGTCGCCTGGCCGCGCGTCCTCCCCGATGGGCGCGGCGCCGTCAATGCGAAAGGGCTCGATTTCTACGATCGCATCATCGACGCGACGCTCGAGGCCGGGATGACTCCCTGGCTCTGCCTCTACCACTGGGACCTGCCGCAGGCCCTGGAGGATTTCGGCGGCTGGACCAATCGCGACTGCGCCTTCTGGTTCGCCGACTATGCGACCGTGGTCGCGCGCCGCTTCGCCGACCGGGTGAAGCACTATGTCACCTTCAACGAGCCGTCCGTATTTTCGATCTTCGGCTATTCCATGGACTGGGCGGCGCCCGGCGTCGTCGATCGGGTGGCGCACTTGAAGGCGACGCATCACGTCAATCTCGCCCATGGTCTCGGCGTCGATGTGCTGCGCGATCACGCGAGACATGCCTTGATCGGCGGCGTCCACAACTGCCAGCAGGTGATCCCCGAGACCGACAACCCGGAGAACCGCGCGGCGACGGCGCTGCTCGACGAGTTCTGGAACGGCGCCTTCCCCGATCCCCAGACGCTCGGTCACTACCCGCCGCAGCTTGCGCAACTTATCGAACCTTATGTGCGGCCGGGCGATATGGCGCGGATCTGCCGGCCCTGCGACTTCTTCGGCCTCAACCATTACGGCCCGATCTTCTGCAAGGCGGACCCGAAGAACATCTGGGGCTTCGGCTGGGGCTCGGCGCCGGCCGACGCGCCGAAGACCGAGATGGGCTGGCCGATCTTCCCCGAGAAGTTCGCCGAAATGCTGCTCGATCTCTCGAAACGTTATCGTCTGCCGATCTATGTCACCGAGAACGGCTGCGGCAACCACGAGGACGCGCCGGATGCCAACGGCGTGGTCGATGACCATAAGCGCATTTATTTCCTCACGCGCTACATCACCGCGATGCTGGAGGCGATCGCCAGTGGCGCCGACGTGCGCGGCTACATGGTCTGGTCGCTGCTCGACAATTTCGAATGGGGCTCCGGCTATGCCCCCCGCTTCGGCCTCATCCACACCGACTTCGAGACCCTGAAACGCACGCCGAAGTCGTCGTACCGCTGGTTCAAGGCACTGGTCGCCGCCAGCCGCGCGCGGGCGTAGTCCCTGCACTTGACGGCCCGCATACTGCTGTTATTGCTTGTACGGCAAAACAAAATCTCGGGGGAGGATTTCCATGTGGTGCTCGCGTCGTCGCCTGCTCAGCAGCACCGGCCTCTTGTTGGGCGCGCTCGCTTTCGGCACGCCGGCGTTCGCCGATGAGGCCTACGTCGCCGTCACCGCCATCGTCCAGCATCCGGCGCTCGACGCCTGTCGCGACGGCATCCGCGACGAGCTGAAGGCCAACGGCTACGAGGAAGGCAAGAACCTCAAGTTCGTCTACGAGAGCGCCCAGGGCAATCCCGGTACGGCCGTGCAGATCGCCCAGAAGTTCGTCGGCGAGAACCCGACCGTGATCGTGCCCATCTCGACGCCGTCGGCGCAGGCCGTCATCGCCGCGACCTCCGACATCCCCGTCGTGTTCACCGCGGTGACTGACCCGCTTGGCGCCAAGCTGGTAGCCAATCTGGACAAGCCGGGCGGCAACGTGACGGGCATCAGCGACCTGTCGCCGGTCGGCAAGCATCTCGATCTGATCCGCCAGATCGTCCCCGGCGCCAAGCGAATCGGCGTGCCCTACAATCCCGGCGAGGCGAATTCCGTGACGCTGCTGAAGCTGCTCAAGGAGAAGGCGGCACCCCTCGGCATGGAGATCGTCGAGGCGCCGGCGCCGAAGTCGGCCGACGTGCAGGCCGCGGCGCAGAGCCTGGTGGGCAAGGCCGACGTGATCTACGTGCCGACCGACAACACGATCGTCTCGGCGCTGGAGGCCGTCATCGGCGTCGGCGTCGACAACAAGCTCCCGGTCTTCGCCGGAGACACCGATTCGGTCAAGCGTGGCGCCGTCGCGGCGATCGGTTTCGACTACTATGACGTCGGCCGGCAGACCGGCAAGGTCGTCGTCCGCGTCCTCAAGGGCGAGAAGCCCGGCGACATCGCCGTGCAGGGCATCGAGATCACCCAGCTCTTCGTCAATCCGGGCGCGGCGCAGAAGATGGGCATCACGGTCCCCGACTCCGTGATCGCCGGCGCCAAGGAAGTCGTGAAGTAGAACCGGGGCAAGGTGCCGGGCCCGGGGGCGAAGCGCCCGCCGAAACCGGAAGGGCGCAACCGGCCGTGATCTTCGCATGAGCGTCGTCGCCTTCCTGGGCGCCATCGAGATCGGGCTCGTGTTCGGCCTCGTTGCCCTCGGTGTCTTCCTCTCGTTCCGCGTCCTGAACTTCCCCGATCTGACGGTCGACGGCAGCTTCCCGCTGGGCGCGGCGGTCGCGGCGACGCTGATCGTCGACGGCGTCGATCCGTTCGCCGCCACGACGGTCGCCATCGCCGCCGGTGCGCTCGCGGGACTGGTGACGGCCTTCCTCAATCTGCGCTTCGGCATCCTGCATCTGCTCGCCAGCATTCTGACGATGATCGCGCTCTACTCGATCAACCTCAGGATCATGGGCCGGCCCAACGTCGCGCTGATCGGCACCGCCACGATCCTCACGCCGTTCGAGGGCCTCGGCCTCAAGAACCTCTATTTGAAGCCATTGCTCGCCGGTGTCGTGCTCCTCGTCGTCGGCGGCCTGTTGACCCGCTTCCTGCTCTCGAACTATGGCTTGGCGATGCGGGCGACCGGCAGCAACCCGCGGATGGCGCGCGCCCAGGGCGTCGATACCCAGGCCGCGACCTATGTCGGCATGGCCGTCAGCAACGCGATGGTGGCGCTGGCCGGGGCCATCTTCGCCCAGACCAACGGCTTCGCCGACGTGACCATCGGTACCGGCACGATCGTCGTGGGCCTCGCCGCGGTCATCTTGGGCGAAGCGATCTTCGGCTCGCGTTCGCTCCCCGTTTGGATCGTCGGCTGCGTCGCCGGCTCGGTGATCTACCGGCTCGCGGTGGCGCTGGCGCTCAACGTCTCCTTCCTCGGTCTCAATGCATCCGACCTCAATCTCGTGACGGCGGTGCTGGTCGCGGTGGCGCTGGTCCTGCCCGGTGCGCGCAATCCCCTGCGCGCGGTCATCGCCCGGATGGTCCGGCGATGATCCAGGTCGAGCGGATCGCCGTCACCTTCCATCGCGGCACGCCGATGGAGACGCCAGCGCTGCGCGGCCTCGATCTCGCCATCCCGGCCGGCCAGTTCGTCACCGTGATCGGCTCCAACGGCGCCGGCAAGTCGACGCTGCTCAACGTGCTCACCGGCGACGCCGCGGTGGGCGAGGGGCGCGTCGTCATCGACGAGCAGGATGTGACCGACTGGTCGCCGCCCCGCCGCGCCGCATTGGTCGCCCGCGTGTTCCAAGACCCGCTCGCCGGCAGCTGCGCCGACCTCAGCATCGAGGAAAACCTGGCGCTGGCAGGGGCGCGGGGCATGCGCCGCGGCCTCACCTTGGCGGTTGACCGCAGCCGGCGCGAGATCTTCCGCGACCGGCTGCGCCGCCTCGGCCTCGGCCTCGAGAACCGGCTCGGCGACCGCATGGGCCTGCTTTCCGGCGGCCAGCGGCAGGCGGTGAGCCTGCTCATGGCCACCCTGCGGCCGATGAAGATCCTCCTCCTCGACGAGCACACCGCGGCGCTCGACCCGAAGACCGCGGAGTTCGTGCTCGATCTCACGCGCCGGATCGTCGGCGAGCAGAAGCTGACCACGCTGATGGTGACCCATTCGATGCGCCAGGCTCTCGATTATGGCGAGCGCACGCTGATGCTGCATGAGGGGCGCGTTGTCCTCGACGTGGCCGGCGATGAGCGCAAGGGCCTCGACGTCCCGGATCTCCTCGCCCTCTTCGCCCGCCACCGCGACCAGGCCCACGGTCAAACCCTGGCCGACGACAGCCTGCTGCTGGGATAGCGCCGGTCGCACGCGGCGCCTCGGTCCGGAAATACTCATGCGCGTGAAACTTTACGAAAGAAATCCTCCGTAAATTGGATATGTAAAATTTATCTTTCATAAGAGCGGAAGCTGCTCTAGTCTTCGCGCACCGGGAGACGGAGAACACGCCGAAGTGCGGTCTCAGAAGACGGATATAAGACGTTCCGATCGGGAGCATGACGGGCTGGACGCGAGGCTGCGGGCCGGCTGGCTGGACTTCGCGCGCGCCGAGCAAGCGATCGCGCGGTACCTTCTCGACAACATGGAGGAAGTGCCGTTCGAGACCGGTGCGACCATTGCCGCCGCCGCCGGGGTCAGCGAGGCCAGCGTCGCGCGTTTCGCCCGCCGCCTCGGCTTCTCCGACTTGAAGCACCTGAAGCGCGATCTCCGGCGGCAAAGCCGTGCCGATCTCGACAACGCCGCTTCCCGCTTCCGTATCGGCGATCCGAACCAGGAGCGTCTGACGCGCAGCCTGCAGATGGAGCAGGATGCCCTCGCCGCGGCCTATGGCTTGGCTCATGGCAAGCTCTGGGATCAGATCATAGCCCTGCTCGCCGAGCGCGAGCGGGTGAACTGCGTCGGCTTCCAGGCGGTCAAGGGGCTGGCGCTCGACTTCTCCACCCGGATGCGCTGGGTGCGCGGCGGCGTGCACTTCGCCGAAGGTCTCGGCGGCACCTATTCCGAGATCCTGACCGAGGATCCGCGGCGCTCCTGTGTGGTGATGGTCGATACCGCGGAATACGCCGCGATGACGTTCCGCCTCGCCGCCGAGATCAGGCAGCGGCAGATTCCGCTGATCGTCGTCACCGACAAGTACAGCCACTGGGCGGCCGACTTCACCAACCTGGCGCTCGAAGTGTCGACCCGGGTCGATCTCTACTGGGATTCGACGGCTGCGATCAGCGCGGTGCTGACGCTGCTGACCCACGCGGTTGCGGAGAAGCTCGGGCACAAGGCCGAGAAGCGGATGGATGAGCTGGAACTGATCGCCGGCAAGCTGCAGACCTTCCGCAAGATGCCGAAGCGCCTATGGCCGCAGAAGGGCGAACGGAATAGGTGATGCGTCTCTCGGAATATGCGTTGCACGATGGAGTCGGCTTGGCCGCTTTGATCCGGCGCGGGGAGACCAATCCGCGCGAGCTTGGCCGTTGCGTGCTGGCGGGCATCGCGGCCGTCAACCCGCGGCTCAACGCGGTGATCGAAACCTATGACGACGCGATCGACGCCCTGCCCGAGAAACAAGGCGCCGCTCCTTTCTTCGGCTTGCCGGTCCTGACCAAGGATTTCCCGGTCGAGGCCGGCCGGCGAGGCGAGTTCGGCAGCGTCTTCACCAAGGGATTCAAATCCAGTGTCGACCACGCCTTCTGGGCGAGGCTCCGGGCCGGGGGTCTTGCCAACGTCGGCCGCACCACGACCTCCGAGTTCGGCATCGCCGCGGCGACGGAATCGTCTTTGTACGGCGCGACCCGGAATCCGTGGGATCCGGAGCGCGGCGTCGCGGGATCGAGCGGCGGTTCGGCGGCCGCGGTGGCTGCTGGCATCGTTCCCTTCGCCCAGGGTGCCGACGGCGGCGGCTCGATCCGAACGCCGTCGTCATTCTGCGGCACGGTGGGGCTGAAGCCCTCGCGCGGCCGGGTAAGCGGCGCACCGGAATCGAACGCGCCGCTGCTCGGCCTGGCGATCTCCTTCATGTTGACCCGCTCGGTGCGCGATTGCGCGACGCTGCTCGACCTCTGCTCCGGCGCCGTTCCCGGCGACGGCTACGAGATCCCGGCACCGGCGACGGCCTATGCGAAGGTGATCGAAATCCCGCCCGCCAAATTGCGCATCGCGCTCTGCACGCGATCGTGGTCGGGCTATCCGATCGATCCGGAGGTGCTTGCATCCGTTCAGGAGGCCGGCCGATGCCTGCAGGCGTTGGGTCACGACGTGACCGAGGCCAGCCCCGACTTCGACTACGCGACCTATCTTGAGGCGCAGAAGGTGATCTGGGGCGCGTTCACGACCCAGTCGCTTGACGAGCTGGCGGAGGCGATGGGCCGCCCGGTCGACGAAGCGCAGCTGCAATCGACCACGCTCGCCGCTTATCATTACGGCAAGACGCTTTCGGCGTCCCGGCTGATCTCGGCGCTCGCGGTCTATGATCAGGTGACGCGAAAGATCGGCCAATTCCTGGCCGGCTTCGATCTCCTCGTGACGCCGACCTGCCCCAGCCTGCCGGAGCCGATCGGCACGCACGATCCGGCGCGGCCGGGCATGACCATCGACCGGGTGTTCGAGGACCTGGCCCCGAAAGAGACCTTCAGCGCGCTGTTCAACGGCACGGGCTCGCCGGCGCTGTCATTGCCGCTCGGCCAGTCGGAGCACGGCCTGCCGATCGGAGTCCAGTTCGTCGCCGCGTTCGGTCGCGAGGCTCTGCTGCTGCGCCTCGCCGCCGTGCTGGAGCAGGAATATCAGTGGCGGAAGCGCAGGCCGCGCGTTCACGTCGCGAACAACTGAGTTCACGTGTCCGGGGCGCCGGGCCCGGACCTCCGCGCCATTCCGGTGGAGTGCAAAGAACAAGCCGCCAGAACCAACAGGGAGAGAGAAATGGACCGCCGCACATTCCTGAAGGCCTCCGCCTTCACCGCCGCCAGCATCGTCGCCTGGCCCGCCGCTTCGCTGCGCGCCAACGCCGACGGCAAGAAGATCCTGCATCTCGGCTACAGCTCCGAGGTGCTGACCCTCGATCCGATCAAGACCGTCTACGGTTCGGACATCATCATTCAGGGCATGATGTATGCCCGGCTGCTGCACGCCAATCCCGACCGCACCAAGATCGGCCCGGGCCTGGCGGAGAGCTGGGAGATCTCCGACGACGGCAAGACCTATACCTTCCACCTGGTCGATGCGAAGTTCTCCGACGGTTCGCCGATCACCGCGGAGGACGTCGCCTTCAGCTACACGCGCATGCGGTTCCAGAAGGATTCCGCCTATGCCGCACCCTTCCAGCCGCTGGTGAAGGCCGAGGCCAAGGATCCGAAGACGGTCGTCATGACCCTCGACCGCCGGTTCACGCCGTTCCTGACCCTGACCGAGATCTGGAACACCGGCATCGTCCCCAAGGCGGTCGTCACCAAGATGGGCGACGACGCCTACGCCAAGGCCCCGGTCGTCTCCGGTCCGTTCAAGTTCGTGGATTGGAAGACCGGAGATCGCGTGATCCTGGCCAAGAACGAAAACTACTATCGCCAGGGCGAGCCGCATCTCGACGGCATCGAGTTCATGTACGTGCCGGACGACAACACCCGCGTCTCGATGCTGCAGGCCGGCGAGATCGAGGCCTGCATCCCGGTTCCCGCACCGCGGATGGCGGAGATGAAGGCCGCGGGTTTCCGCGCCGATCCGGAGCCCGCCAGCTCGACCTACGACATGCTCATCAACCACGAGAAGGAACCGTTCAACAATCTGAAATTCCGCCAGGCGGTGCATTTCGGCATCGACCGCAAGGCGATCTGCGACGCCGTCACTCTCGGCACCGGCGTTCCAGCCACTTCGATCTTCAGCCCCGTCCTCGACTATTTCGACAAGTCGCTGCCGCTGGTGGCGCGGGACGTGGACAAGGCGAAGAAGCTGCTTGCCGATTCCGGGGTCACGAATGCGTCCTTCGAGCTGATCCAGAACGCCGGCACGGTCGACGAGGAGAAGGCCGCGGTGCTCATCCAGGCGCAGCTCGCCGAGGTCGGCATCACGGTCAACATCGCGAAGATCGATTCGACCACCGCCTGGACCCGCCTCACCAACGGCGACTATCAGGCCGAGATGAACTGGTGGTACAACGAGACCCGCGATCCGGACAACGCACTGCGCTGGTGCGCCTGGGGTGCCGGCGACAACAAGTCCTACTACACGCGCTACAACAACGACGACGTCAACAAGCTCATCGACCAGGCCGCGGGCGAGACCGATCCTGCCAAGCGGGGCGAGATGTATGCCAAGATCCAGCAGATCGTCATCGACGAGGTGGCGCAGGTCGCGATCTACCACCCGGCCTGGCTCAACGCCTACTCGCCGCACGTGAAGGAAATGACCTTGAATATTGGCCTGCAATTCTCCGACATCGACGAGACCGATCTCGTCTGATTCTCGGGCGGCGCCGCTGGTTGCTACGGCCGGCGGCGCCGCGCTCTGATACGATCGGACCGATGGGACGCTACAGCTTCCTCCTCAAACGACCCTTCCAGCTGATCCCGGTCCTCATCGGGATCAGTCTCGTCACTTTCATCCTGCTGCAGATGACGCCCGGCGATCCCGTGCGACTGATGCTGGGACCGAAGGCGAGCCAGGAAGCGATCGATTTCGTGCGCGCCCGCTACGGCCTCGATCGCCCGATGCTGGTTCAGTACTTCTATTACGTCGTCAACGCGGCCCAGGGCGATTTCGGTCAGTCAATCGCCTACCGTTCTCCGGTCGGTCCGGTCATCCTCAGCCGGATCGAGCCGACCGTGTTCCTCATCTTCTATGGGCTGGCGATCTCCGTCATCCTGACGCTGGCGCTTTCGGTCGCCGCGGCGCGCAATCGCGGCCGCTGGCCGGACCATACGATCCGCTTTCTCTGCGTCGCTGGTGTCGGCATCCCATCTTACTTCATTGGTCTGATGCTGATCATGGGCTTCTGTCTCAGATTCAAATGGTTCCCGGTCTCCGGCTACGGCCCGACCTGGATCGAGAATCTCTGGCATCTCTTCCTGCCGGCCCTCACCATCGGCATCGCGGTGACGCCCATCCTCACGCGCAACTTGCGCGCCACCTTCATCCAGCAGCTCGATGCCGACTACGCCATGGCCTGCCGGTCCAAGGGCCTTTCCGAGCACTACGTCTTCACGCGCCATGTCTTCTGGAACTCGCTGCTGCCGACGGTGAACCTGCTGGGCGTCGTGGTGGCGTTCCTGATTGGCGGCACGGTGGTGATCGAGAACGTCTTCACCATTCCTGGTCTCGGCGCCCTGTTGGTGCGCGCTGTGCTGACCCGGGATTATTTCGTGGTCCAGGCGGTGACGCTGATCCTTGCTTGCGGCGTGGTCTTCGCCAATTTCGCCGTCGATGTCGCCACCGTCATGCTCGATCCCCGGGTGAAGCTGTGAGCGACGCCGCGATCGCACCGCGATCCACCTTCGCGCGCCTCCGGATGCAGATTCCGGTGACGCTGGTGATCGGGATCGTGCTGACGCTGGCCTGGATCGCCTTGGCGCTGCTGGCGCCGGTCGTTGCCCACTACGATCCGATCAAGACCGACGTCCAGCACATGCTGCAGCCGCCGGGTGGGGAGCACTGGCTCGGCAGCGATGCGACCGGCCGCGACCTCTTCACCCGCATCATCTTCGGGGCGCGCTACGATCTCGCCATGGCCTTCTTCGGCGTCGTCGGGCCGATCATCCTCGGGACCATGATCGGGCTCGTCTCCGGCTATTTCGGCGGAAGGCTGGACGCGGTGCTGATGCGCATCCTGGAGGTGACCATCTCGTTTCCCTATTTCGTGCTGGTGATCGCCATCGTCGCCGTGCTCGGACCGGGATTGAAGAGCTATTTCATCTCGCTCACCCTGGTGAATTGGGTCAGCTACACGCGCCTGGTGCGCAGCCAGGCCCTGGTGCTGCGCGAGGCGGATTTCGTGCTGGCGGCCCGCACCATGGGGCTTCGGCACGGCCGGATCATGCTGTACCACATCCTCCCCAACGCCATCATTCCGTCGGTCGTGTTCGTCATGACGGACGCGGTGCTGACCATCGTGCTCGGCTCGTCGCTCGGCTTTCTTGGCCTCGGCGTGCAGCCGCCGACGCCCGAATGGGGCGCCATGATCGCCGAGGGCCAGACCTATCTCACCACCGCGTGGTGGATTTCGGTCTTCCCGGGCGTTGCGGTCTGCTCGCTCGCCATGGGCCTGTCGCTCAGCGCCGACGGTCTCGCCCGGCTCCTGCACACGGGTCCCTGATGGTGACGGAAACGGCGCCCGAGCTGGTGCGGGTTGAGAACCTTGCCATCGATTTCGCGACCGCCTACGGCGATGTCGTCGCGCTGCGCGACGTCAGCTTCTCCATGCGCCGGGGCGAGGTGCTCGGCATCGTCGGCGAATCCGGATCCGGCAAGACCGTCGCCTGTCGGGCGATCCTGAAGCTGATCGCCGCCAATGCGCGGGTGAAATCCGGCCGGATCCTGTTCGAGGGCCAAGACGTGCTCGGCCTGGAGGAGACGGCGCTGCGTCATCTTCGCGGCGAGCAGGCGGCGATGATCTTCCAGAATCCCTCGACCCATATGGATCCGCTGATGGCGGTCGGGCGCCAGGTCGGCGAAGGCATGGTGCTGCACGAGGGCATCTCCTGGAAGGAAGCCGGCAGCCGCGCCGTGGCGCTGCTCGACGACATGCGCATCGTCGATCCCGAGCGCCGGGCCCGGGCCTATCCGCACCAGCTTTCCGGCGGCATGCGCCAGCGGGTGATGATCGCCGCGGCGCTTGCCTGCAAGCCCAAGCTGCTGATCGCCGACGAGCCGACCACGGCGCTCGACGTCACCGTGCAGAAGCAGATCCTCGATCTGCTGCGCCGGATCCGCGCCGAGCGGCGTCTCTCGATCATCCTGGTGTCGCACGATCTCGGCGTGGTCGCGGAAATGTGCGACCGGGTCGTGGTGATGAAGGACGGAAGGGTGGTCGAGACCGGTTCGGTCGAGCAGATCCTGGAGGCGCCGCAGGACGACTACACCCGCCGTCTGATCGCCTCGCAGCCGGCCTTACTGAAGCCGACCGTAACCCTGCGGCCGACGGCGGAGGAGACGCCGCATCTGGCCATCGACCAGCTGGAGGTCGAGTTCAGTGCCGGTTCCAGCCTGGTTGGTTGGGCGCTGCGCCGGCCGCCGCATGTGGTGAAGGCGGTCGACGGCGTCTCGCTGTCGCTGCGGCGCGGCGGTTCCCTCGGCATCGTCGGCGAGTCGGGCTCGGGCAAGAGCACGATCGCCCGCGCCATCGTCGGCCTGGTCCATCCGCAAGCCGGACACATCGCCGTCGATGGCGAGGTGCTGAACCCCGCGCTCGGCCGCCGGCGGCCGGAGCAGCAACGCAAGCTGCAGATGGTGTTCCAGGATCCGTTCCTTTCCTTGAACCCGGCCTTCAGCGTGGCGCGGACCCTGGCCGAACCCTTGCGGCAGCATCGCATCTGCCCGGAAGCCGAAATCGGCGCCCGGATCGCCGAGCTGATGGCGAAGGTGGAGCTGCCCACGAACCTGCTGGAGCGGCGCACCACCCAGCTCTCCGGCGGCCAGCGCCAGCGCGTCGGCATCGCCCGCGCCCTCGCTCTCGAGCCCGAGATCCTGATCGCCGACGAGGTCACCTCGGCGCTTGACGTCACCATCCAGGCCCAGGTGCTCGGTCTCTTCGAACGGCTGCGCCGCGAGCTCTCGCTGACCCTGATCCTGATCTCCCACGACCTCGCCGTGGTGCGCTATCTCTGCGAGCAGGTCGCCGTGATGCGGAACGGCCGTCTGGTGGAGCACGGCCCGACGGATCTGGTGCTGCAAGAGCCCCGCGAGCAATACACAAGCGACTTGATCGCCGCCATTCCGCGTCTCCGTAGCTCGGGCATACCGGTGGCAAGGAGCGCGGTCGCAGCCGCGCCATGAGTTTGCAGACCAGCAGTCCAGGGAGCCAATGTTCGTGAAGGCAGAGCTCGTTCCGACCAGCGTCATCTATCGCAAGCCGGCGGTCGAAAGCGCGGGTGGTGTGGTGGCGGCCCAATCGCGCGACGCGGCGGCGGCCGGCGCCCGCATCCTCGCCGCCGGCGGCCACGCGGTGGATGCCGCGGTGGCGACGAGCCTGGCATTGGGTGCCGTGGAGCCCTGGATGAGCGGCCTGGGCGGCGGCGGGTTTGCCACCATCTGGGACGCCGAACGCAAGGAGATCCGGTGCGTCGATTTCGGCATGGTGGCGCCGGCGGCATTGGACCCCGCCGACTATCCGCTGACCGGCAAGCCGACCAACGAAGGCTTCTTCGGATGGGCCGGGGTGGTCGATGACCGAAACATCATGGGGCCGCATTCAATCGCGGTACCCGGCCTGCTCTCCGGGCTGGGACTGGCGCACAAGACCTTTGGAAGGTTGCCCTGGGCCGATCTGGCACAGCCGGCGATCGCCTTGGCCGATCGCGGCCTGACGCTCGATTGGTACGGCGTGGTTTCGATCGCCGTGGAATCGAAGCTCCTCGCGAAGTTCGACGAAACCCGCAAGACCTATCTCCCCGAAGATCGCGTCCCGCCTCCCTTCGAGGACGGTGCGGCGACCTTCCTGAAGCTCGGCCGACTGCGTGACACACTGTGGCAACTGGCGACCGACGGTCCTGACGGGTTCTATGCCGGCGAGATCGGCCGGGCCCTGATCCAGGATCTGCGCGCGATGGGCTGTCGTCTCTCGCAGCAGGATCTGGCCAGCTATCAGGCACGTTTCATCGATCCGGTCGAAACCGCCTATCGCGACGCGCGCATCTTCGCGCCGTCGGGGCTGACCGCGGGGCCGACACTCGCGCGCGTGCTCGAGGGATGGTCCAAGAGCCTGCCACCCGCGGAAGGCGCGCCGAAAGCGGAGCACTATCGCGCCTTTGCGACGGAGCTGGACCAGGCCTATCGGGACCGCCTCGCCAATATGGGCGAGCAGAAGAAAGAGCCGCGCGAAACCTGCACCAGCCATTTCAACGTCGTCGACCGGCAGGGAAACATCGTCGCCTGGACTCAGACTCTGCTGTCGCGCTTCGGTTCGTTCGTCATGTCGCCGTCGACCGGCATCGTCATGAACAACGGGATCATGTGGTTCGATCCGGTGCCTGGCAAGCCGAACTCGATCCGCGGCGGCGCCAAGCCGCTGAGCAACATGTGCCCGACCGTCGCCCTTTCGGATCGCCTCGGCGCGGTGGGCATCGGCGCGTCCGGCGGGCGTAAGATCATGCCGTCCGTGGCACAGATCCTGTCCTTCATGGTGGATTTCGGCATGGACCTCGACAACGCCTTTCACACGCCGCGGATCGACGTGTCGGGGTCCGGAGTTGCCCTGGTGGATCGCCGCCTGGGTGAGGAAACGCGCAGTGGCATCGCCGGGGCGATGACCGCCGAATTCACCGATCTCGCTCCTTACCCGGCACAGTTTGCCAACCCGAGCGCGGTGCAGGCTTCACCGGATCATGAGTTTCGCGGTGCCGCCGATCTCGCTTCTGCGTGGTCGGGCGCCGTCTCCGAGACGGACCTCCCCAGACCTTCTTAGCGGCGGTTACAGCCGACCGGATCGAACCAAGCGACCCGAGCCAATTGCCGTCTATGGCTTCTGACCAGAGTCTCCGGATCAGTGACGGATCGGGGTCTTTGGCGTACAATTGGGCCTGACATGAATGCCCCTCCCGCGTCTTCGATATCGCGCCGAGAAGTGGCCATCGGGCTTGCCTTGATGGTCGCGGGCAGTCTCCTCGCTTCCTGCGCGCCGCAATCTCCGCCGGCGCCGGGCAGCTGGGCGGAAGAATACTATGCCAGAAAGCAGAGGTACCGGGAGTTGGGCCAAGGCACCAGCAACAAGTGACGACGTAGCGAACCAACTTCCGCAACGCCACCAAGGGGCGCTTGGCCACTTTCATGGAGGGTGCTCAGGACCGCACCTTGTGTCCGTTTGGCCAGGCTTTGCGCCAAGTCAAGGTGCTGATCGAGACCTCCTCCAGCCTTCGGTTGGACCTAGACGGAAGGCGCAGCCCATGTGGAACGAGATCATCGAGGGCATCTCTCCGCACCTTGTCGCCGGCGCGATCATGGTCTCGGTCATGGGGGTGATGTTCGTCGTCCATCGGATCTACGGCCGGAGGCACAAGCCTCACGACGCGCTTGAGGAGTTGAGGCTGCGGTACGCCCGTGGCGAGATTGGCCGCGAGGAATATGAGGAACGGCGCAAGGTGCTGAAGGCGTAGACGCGGCACTCAGCCCGTGTGTCTACGAGTGCTTGACTTGCGCAATCGTTTCTGTATTTCTCGAAATATGAAGAAGTCGCTCGCCCTTAATGCCTTCGGTGCCTTGTCTCAGGAGACGCGGCTCGACATCTTTCGCCGCCTGATCCGCGAATTTCCCGAGCCAATGGCGGCCGGAGACCTCGCCAGGGACCTGAGCGTGCCCCCAAGCACGCTTTCGGCCCACCTCGGCATCTTGAACCGTGCCGGGCTGGTCAAGGCCGAGCGCCAGGGCCGGATGATCCTCTACGCCGCCGATACCGAGGGAGCCCGGGCCCTGCTGACCTTCCTGATCAAGGATTGCTGCCGGGGAAAGCCCGAGATCTGCAGACCGCTGCTCGACGCGGCAATCCCAACCTGCTGCTGAATTTCGGAGGATGGCGCCATGAGCCTGGTATTCAACGTCCTCTTTCTCTGCACCGGCAATTCGGCGCGGAGCATTCTTGCGGAGGCGATTTTGAACCGCGAGGGCAGGGGCAGGTTCATGGCCTACAGCGCCGGCAGCCACCCGAAGGGCGAGGTGCATCGCTTCGCGCTCGATCTCCTGAAGAAGATGAACTACCCCACGCAAGGCCTCCGCTCGAAGAGCTGGGACGAGTTTGCAGAGGCCGGCGCGCCGGAGATGGATTTCGTCTTCACTGTCTGCGACAACGCGGCGAACGAGCTCTGTCCGATCTGGCCCGGCCAGCCGATGACGGCGCATTGGGGCGTGCCCGATCCGGCCGCGGCGGAAGGCAGTGAGGTCGAGCGACGGCTCGCTTTCGCCGACGCCTACCGACAGCTCAACAACCGCATCTCCATCTTCACCAGCTTGCCGATCCGCTCGCTCGACCGGCTGAGCCTGCAGAAGCGGCTCGACGAGATCGGCCGGAAAATGCCGGAATCGGCCTGACCGAACGGAGCCGACGGGGTGGCGGAGTTCAGCTTATCGCGGCGCATCGCCGCCGAGTTCATGGGCACGGCGCTGCTCGTCGCGACCGTCGTCGGGTCCGGCATCATGGCGGAGTCGCTGGCCGGCGGGAACACGGCCGTCGCGCTGCTTGGGAACACGCTGGCGACCGGCGCGATCCTGGTCGTGCTGATCGCGGCACTCGGCCGGATCTCCGGCGCGCATTTCAATCCGGCGGTCTCGCTGGTGTTCCTGGTCGCCCGCGAGCTGCGCGCCCGCGATTTCCTCTGCTATGTGCCGGCACAGGTGCTGGGCGGTATCGCGGGCACATGGCTGGCCCATCTGATGTTCGATCTGCCCCTGTTGCAGCTCTCGCAGCATGGCCGCCACGGGCCGGCCCAGGTCCTTTCCGAGGTGGTCGCGACCTTCGGCTTGCTGGCGACCATCCTCGGCTGCCGGCGTTCGCGCCCGGACATCATCCCGGTCGGCGTGGCGCTGTACGTGGTCGCCGGCTACTGGTTCACCGCCTCCACCTGCTTCGCCAACCCAGCCGTCGCGATCGCCCGCAGCCTGACCGATACGTTCTCCGGCATCCGCCCGGTCGATGCGCCGTGGTTCATCCTGGCGGAGATCGCCGGCGCGCTCGTCGCCGCCGGCGTCTTCCGCTGGTTGCTCGGACCGGAGCCCGAGATGGCCTCCGCGCCGGCCCGCGACCCGGCCTGAATCGGAAACCGTCGTCCCGTCGGGTCCGGCTATACGACGAAGACCGGAGCAAATCCCCCGCCCGGGGTCCGGAAGTTGGTCGCCTGGCCCCGATACAGCCGTGCCGCGACCTGAAGGATCTGTCCATCGTAGACGTGAAGCCGCACGTCCGCCTTCAGGAGCTGGCGCGCGCCGTCGACCTCGACCGCGCGTTCGCTGGGCGCGGCAAGTGCCTGGGCGACATATTCATGGTTCAGAATTTCCGACCAGACCTTCTTCGTCAGCTTGTCGCCGCGGTAGACGGCCTTGCTTCCGTAGCCGGACGCGGGCTTGAAGAAGAGCGCCTTGCGACGGACCCAAAGCTCCTCCGCGTTCCCCGCAGTCACGCGAACGGTCTTCGGCACGGCCTCGAGACCTGCCAGCATGGGCGGCGATGCACCCCATGAACCGAGCAGCGCTGGATCCGAGAGCAAGGTGAGATTGCGCTTGTCGGCAAACAAGGCATGCGCGCGCGGGCTCGGCGTGAGCACCACGGCCTGGTCGAGATATGCGGCCCGCAGCGCCGCATGGGCAGGCAGGTCCAACGGGAAATCCACCAGACGGTTGTAGACCAGGTCGACCGACCGGCCCGCGACGGTCAGCCGGCCGGCCTCGTAGCGGAGCGCCGATGCATCGGCGATCACCGCATCGATCCCATGTTGGATGAAGCATCGCTGCGCGAGCACGAATTCGGGATAGAGATACTGCTCCTCCGGCCGATCATCGACGATCGCCACCCGCGACGGCGCTCCGGTACCGCGCTGCAATCTCCATTCCGCCAGGAACATCCGGATCACGCCGGCGTCAAAGTCGTCGGCTCCGGCGTGACGGAGCGCGGTCTCGACCTCCGCGCAACAGGCGCGCTGGGCCTTCGCAAGGGCGGCGTTCAGGTACGCACCACCGGCGTTCGTGTTGACCTCGATGAGCCGAAGTCCGTCGGCCGCCAGGTGGAAGTCGTAGCCCATGAAGACCCCGCGCGGGCCGAAGCTCCGCCGCGCGATCTCCGGCGCCCAGGCCAGGGCGGCATCCCGATATCCGGCGAGAGATGTCACGGCTTCGATCGCGCCGACGGTCCTCTGCATCGCGGCCATCGTCGCGACGGCGAGAAACACCGGCGCCGTCGAGAACAGATGCGGCCTCGTGCCGATCAGATGCGCACAGAAGCCCGGGTCGCCGGCTTCCTCGTTTAAGGCCGCGCACAAGGCGGCGCGATCGAGCGTGATGCAGAAGCACTCGCGGTTCAAGCGCTCCGCGCTCTCCGGAGCCGTGTCAACAATCGAGGTGCTCATGGCAACCGCTGCGGCGACGAACGGGGCCGGTTGCGACAACCGGACCACAAGAGTTTGCCAGAACGGCAAGCGCTGCCCAAATGCGACCGAACCGCGCGATGGAAGGCATTGGCACGGGTCCCCGGCTCAGGATCAAGCCGTAAGGGACTGCCGCCGACGCGTCGTCATCGCCAGGAGCACCAGCGACAGCGCGACATTGGCCGCTGCCACCGTGGCCATGACGCCGAGCGCGCCGTCGCTGCCCATCGCCTGAATGAGGAGCGCGCCCAGCGACGGCGCCACCGCCTGTGCGATCAGACTCGGCCGTGCCAGACGACCCATGATCGGCGCATAGTCTGCCGCGCCGAACAGCGCCAGGGGCACCGTGGCGCGGGCGATCGATTCGAGGCCGATGCCCGCCCCGTAGAGCACCAGGGCGATGGCGATCACCGGGACCTGCGCCCAGAGCAGTCCGAGCCCGAGGGCCACCAGCGAGACTGAAGCAACCTTCGTCCAGATCGGGTGATGATAGCGGCTGACCAGCATCTCCGTGAACCGGGCGCCGACCTGAGCCGGCCCGACCACCGCGCCGAGCGCGACCGCCGCGGCGAGCGCAATCCCTTGCGACTGCAATATGCTCAGCAGATGCACGGAGATCACGGTGGAGAGCATCGACCCGATCATGATCACCGCTGCAAGGACCGCGAAGACCGCACCGAGCCGCGGCACAGCTGCGGTGCGCCCGCCATCGCGGAACCCGGTTTGCAGCGGCTCCCAGGACGGGGCATGACGGTCCGAAATCGCCAGCACGTAGACCGGCAGCGAGAACAGCAAGTGGATCGCGGCATAAGCGGCGCAAGCACCCCGCCATCCGAACTCCGTGACCAACCAGGCCGAAAGCGGCCAGCAGACGGTGCTCGCAAGCCCGCCGAACAACGTGAGGGTCGTGATGTGATGGCGCGCCGCCGGGCCGTAGAGCCGACCCAAGGTTGAGAACGCCGCGTCGTAGAGTCCCGCGCCCATCGCGAGCCCGATTACAAGCCAGCCGGCCACGTAGACCGGCAGGCTCGGCGCGAGCGAGAGATCGATCAGGCCGATGCCGAGGAGGACGGCGCTCGCCGCGAGCACCGGGCGTCCGCCGCGACGATGGATCTGACGACCGACGGCCGGCGAAACGAGCCCGGCGATCAGCAATCCGAGCGACAGGCCGCCGACTACCCAGGCGAGCGGCCAGCCGGTATCCGTGGCAATGGGCTTCGCGAGCACGGCCGGCAGATAGTAGGACGAGCCCCAGGCAAGGATCTGCGTGATGCCGAGCGCGGGAACGATCAGTTTCGGCGAGGGGACTGGGACGGCGCCCGCATCCATAGACGTCAAGCCGCTACCCTGCAGCCGCAGCCTTTCTTGCCCGCCGACTTGGTGACCTCATCCGCGACGCAGCAGGCATCTTCCCGGATGGTCGCCGCGCCGCCGCAGCAGTCGCTTGCCTCGGCCACGACGGGACCACAGCAGGCCTCGCCCTCCTCCACGAAATCGGTCGTGCAAATCCCCGTGTCGGGCAGCACCAAACGGATGGCGTTCGCCGCCACCATATCGCCGGCGATCGCCGCCGCGACCGAGCGCGCCTGCTCATAGCCGGTGAGCAGGAGGAAGGTCGGCGCGCGGCCGTAGCTTTTGACGCCGATCGTGTAGAAGTCGGGCTCCGGATGCGCGAGCTCGCGATGGCCGTGCGGGTCGACCGAACCGCAGGAATGGATGTTGGGGTCGATCATGGGTCCCAGGGCCTTGGTGCTCTCGAGCCAGGGATCGAGCTCCAGCCGCAGCTCGCGGGTGAGGTCGAGATCCGGCCGCTGGCCGGTCGCGACGACTACCTCGTCCAGCGGCGGCAGCGTCACCGATCTCCCGTCAACGCGCCCCGAGAGGATCAACTCCGCTCTGCTCCTGGCAATGGCTTCCACGGCGAAGCCGGTAACCAACCGGACACGTCCGCTGTCGACCAGCGCTTCCAAGCGCTGGCCAAGCTTGCCGCGCGCCACCAGCTCGTCGGCGTCGCCGCCGCCATAGATGCGCGCCATATTCCGGCCGCGCACCACCCAGAGCAGCTCCGCCGTCCCGGCTTGCTCGCTCAGCTTAACAAGGTCGAGGAGCACGTTGATCGCGGAATAGCCCGCCCCGACCACGGCGACGCGCTTGCCCGCATAGCGCTCGCGCTGCCGGCCCAGCACATCCGGCATGCCATACGCAAGCCGATCGCGGAGGGTGGCCTCGCCGGCCGCCGACAGCCCGGAGGCACCGAGCGGGTTCGGGTTGTGCCAAGTGCCGGAGGCGTCGATCACGACCCGGGCGAGATCGATGCGCTCCTCGCCATTCGGCTTCTGGACATGCAACTCGAACGGCCGCCGCTCACGCCCCTTGCTCGCGACCTTGTCGATGCCCTGTCGCGCGATCGCCACCACCTTCGCATCGGTCTCGATGGCCGAGGCCAGGCCGGGGGTTCGGCTCAACGGCTCGAGATAGAAACCGCAGAGATCGCCGCCGGTCGGAAGCGCATCGGCCTTGGGCATCGTCCATCCGTCGGCCTCGAGCAGCCGGCGGGAAACCGGGTCGATGCTCTGCTCCCAGGGGGTGAAGATTCGGACATGGGCCCAGTCGCGGATGTTGGCACCGACTGTCGCGCCGGCCTCGTAGACCCGAACGGCGATGCCGCGCTCGACCAGGTTTGCCGCTGCAGCCAAGCCGATCGGACCTGCTCCGATGACGGCTACGGGAAGTTCGCCTGACCCGCTCATCTGCACACTCCCATTATATTTCTAGTATGATCGAAATAGTCGGGCAAAAAAAGGGGGCTTACGCCACCTTCTTGCCCGTCCCGCAGGCCTCGTCCATGCAGCATTCGTCCACCAGGTAACCCAAGAGCTCATTCATCGCCGGATAGCTCGCGCGGCAGATCAAGGTCGTCGCCTGCCGTTCCTGGGAGATGAGCCCGGCGTCCTTCAAGTGTCGTATGTGATGCGACAAGGTCGAGGCCGCGATGCCGAGCTTTGCCTGGAGAGCCCCTACCGGCAGCCCGTCCTGGCCGGCACGCACCAGCGCCCGATACAGCTTCAGGCGCACCGGGCTGCCGAGAGATTCCAGCTGTCGAGCGGCTATTTCGATTTTCATGGAAATAACATGGAGCGCCGAGCCCGATGCGTCAAGGCCTATTTCGGCTTTCCTGAAAATAAGGCGCCGAAATCCCATCCACTCACGCCGCCGCCACCGTCTCCTCGCGCAGCGTCACCAGTCCCTCCTTGCGCTCCAGGTAGAAGCGGCGGGTCTCGAAGTCAGCGAGCGCGTCCGTGCGGCCGAGGGCGATGATCGTGGCCTTGGGAAACTCGACGCGGAGGATCTCCAGCATCGCCTTGTGGCCGGCCGGGTCGAGCGCGTCGGCGGCCTCCTCCATGAAGATCCAGTCGGGGCGCTTCAGCAGCAGCCGGGCGAAGCCGACGCGCTGCTGCTGCTCGACGGTCAGCACTTGGTCCCAGTTGCCGCGCTCCTCCAAGTGCTGCGCCAGCACTGCGAGGCCGACGCGCTCCAGGGCCTTGCTGATCGCCGACTCGGTCAGGTGCTCGGACGGGAAGTCGATCGCCTCGCGCAGCTTGCCGGTCGGGAGATAGGGCCGCGGCGGCATGAACAGCAGCCGCGCGCTTTCCGGCCGCTCGATCCGGCCGCTGCCCCATGGCCAGATGCCGGCGATCGCCTTGAGGACGGTCGAGGCGGCGCCGGTCTCGCCCATCACCAGCACGCGGTCGCCTTCGTGGATCTCGAAGTTCACCGGCCCCAGCTCTGGGGCGCCGGCGGGCGTCCTGGTCGCGAAGTCGCGGAAGGCGAGGACCATACGCTCGCTCGGCACCACTGTGATGTGGTTGGCGGCGGAGGAGGCGAGCAGGACGTCGAAGTTCCGTACGGCCTCGTGCAGGCCGAAGACGCGTTCGGAAGATGCGCGCCAGTCGGCGACCTTGCCGAGATTGTCGATTGCCCAGGAGAGCGCGCTCACCATCTGTTGGAAGGCCTGTGCGCTCTGCATCAGGCCGCCCAATGTAATGAGACCGGCGATGTAGCGGGGGGCGACCACCACGATCGGGAATACCTGCGACAGCACCGACCAGGTCGAGCTGTAATAGAACATATGCGCGAGGGCGAGGGTCACGTCGTTCCATGCGCCGACGACGCCGCGGAACAGCCAGGTGAAACGCTGCCGGATATCCGCCTCACCGCTGGCGAGCGCAATGCCGAGCGCGTTCTCGCGGGCATGGGAGAGACCGAAGCGGAAATCCGCTTCCGCGGTCTGGCGCCGATCGGCGGAGCGGACCAGCGCCCGGCCCAGCATCAGCGCCACCAGCGTGCCGATCCCGGCATAGATGATCGCCAGCCACACGAGATAGCCCGGCACATAGTAGGGGACGCCGGACAGCACGATGTAGGGCGCCTGCGAGAGCGACCAGAGGATGTCGGTGAAGCTGATGAGGAGCAGCAGGTCGTAGACCAGCGCATGGGCAAGATCGATCGCATACTCGGTCGCGTTGCGCACGTCTTCGGCGATCCGGCCGTCGGGGTTGTCGTGCGGCCCCGGCAGGTAGGTGAGCTCGTAATGCCGCCCGGCCTCCATCCAGGCCGAGGTCACGCGGCGGGTCAGCCAGTCCCGCCAGCCGATCTGAATGCGACGCTTCACCCGCAGGTGAAAGTTGGTGATCGTCACATTGGCGACGATGATCACCAGCAGCACGCCGGAGAGCATGGCGAACCGCTGCATCTCGCGGACTTCCAGGGCATCGAACAGGGCGCGCATCCAGCGGTTGATGGCGACCGGAACCACCACCTGCATAACGGTCAGCAGGAACAGGGCCACGGTGAAGAAGATGACGCGGCCCCGCTCCTCGGAGCGCCAATAGGGTCCGGCCACGCGCACGAAATCCCGCAGGAAGGCGGGCCAGCTCTTCAGCGGCGGGCTGGGCTTTGCCAGCCGCGCCGCCGTGGGACGCGACTGGCGCCGCCGCTCGCCGACCGGGCCGTAGCCGACGCCGGTCATCGGCCGCACATGATTGCGAGTCTTGCCGGCCTGCCCCTTCTGCTCCGTTTCCCCTGCCATCGCCTCCCGCTTCAACTTCCCTTCACCCTGTCTCTCTCGCGCGGACGCATGTCCGCATTCGCGGACAGACTCGGGAGAGGGCCGGGGTGAGGGCCCAATGACGACAGCGTCCTAATCCGGGCCGATGCCGGTCATGATCATCGAGACTCGTGCGCCGTCTTCGGAGAGCGGCAGCAGCATGATCTCATAGCGCAAAGGGCGGTCGTCGACCAAGGCGTCGCGCTGGGTGAAGCGGGGCCGCTTCCCGTCGATCAGCGCCTCGTAGAAATCGACCGTCAGCTTCCGCTGGTTCTCGTGCGGCCAGTCATGCATCCAATAGCCGGTCGCCTCGAAGCCGAGGAGGCGGTGCCAGAAGCTGCCGACCACGCGGAGCCGGTAGCGCCGAGGGTGCTCATGAACCTCGGTCAGGGCGATCCGCTCCAGCATGAAGCTGAGATCGATGGGATCGATGTCGGCCCGGCGCGGGAAGGGCCGGTCGCCGCAGCGCTCGTGCCAATAGCCGAGCAGCCGCCGGAGGTCGTGGCTCATCGGCAGGTCCTCGGCGCCCGTCGCGTGATTGATGGCGCCGCGCCAGGAATCGGTCAGCGGAGTCTGGTTCTGGGCCAATGCGCCCTATCCCTCGGAAGCGGTCCCTCGGAAGCTGCCCCTCGCATGCGTGCCGGGTAAGGCTAGCACACCATTCCCAAAGAGGCGCGGGATTTGCGCCGAGTCGGCCAGGAGCGCAGAGGGCAGGCGCCGGCTATTTGAGCCGCGGCAGCATGGCGGTGAGTACGCGGTCGCGCAGCAGGAAATGGTGGAACAATCCGGCTGCCGCATGGAACCCCGCCAGCCACATGATCGCGTCGCCCAGCCATTTGTGCAGCGCGCTCACCGTGAGGCCGAGGTCGTGCAGCTCCGCGAAGGGCGGCGGAACGGCGCCGGTATAGTAGGTCACGATCGGATGCGCTTCGGCCCAGGCGCCGAAGATCGCGGTCAGCGGCACGGCGAACAGCAGCAGATAGAGCAGACCGTGGGCGAGGGCGGAGCCGAGCTCCATCCACTTCGGCATCTCGACCGGTTCGGGCCTCCGATCCACTTGCCGCCAGATGAGGCGCAGTGCCACCAGAATCAGGATCGCAAGGCCCAGGCTCTCATGCAGGACCCGCTCGGCGTCGCGCGCGGGGAGATAGACTCGCGCTTCCGGCCCGCCGGGGCTCACGACATAGGCCCAGAGCACCAGGATGGCGGTCAGCCAATGCAGCGTCTGCGCCACGATCCCGTAGCGCTCGCCTGTGCTCTTGAAGGCGAGTGTCATATGCCTCTAACGCCCGACCGACAGGATTCCGGCGCGACCTGACTGCGGCCTGACCGACCGCGAACGGTCACTCCGAATCAAGCTCCGGATAGTGCCGAAAGATCCCCATGGTGTTGAACGGGATACGCCGCGGCGAGGCGAGATAGGCGGCGATCTTCGGGCGCGCGGCGACGGCATCATGCACCGAGACGGCATGAGGAGACCGCTTCTCCATCCGCCGCATCGCCTTGGGGAAGGCGTAGCGCAGGCCTTCGACGATCTGGAACAGCGAGAGATCGGCGTGGCTCAATCGCGCGCCGACCAGATGCTTGCCCTTCCCCGCGCGGTTCGCCTGTACCACCGCGTCGAAATAGGCGAGAAATTTCGGCGCGCGGCTTTCCAGGAATTCGGCGGCGCGGCGCTTCGATTCCTTCTTCTGGTCCTCGTAGTAGAGCCCGCTGCCGATCGGATGATGGGTGTCGTGGATCTCCACCAGGAAGTCGGAGATCGTCAGCTGCAATTGGTGCGTCCAGAGCTCGCCCGCCTCGGTCTTGGGCGCCAGATCGTGCCGGCGCCCGAGATAGAGCAGGATGTTGGCGGTCTGCCCGATCATCAGCTTGCCGGCCTTGAGGAAGGGCGGCGCGAAAGACGGGGTACCGGATCCGCGCTCCATCAGCCGCATCATCTTGTCGGTGCCGCCGGGCTCGCGCGCGACGTCGCGATAGTCGGCGCCGGCCTCTTCGAGGGCCAGCCGCACGAATTCGCCGCGCCCCTGGATCTCGCCCCAATAATAGAGCTCGTAGCGCATGTCTCACCTCCCCGCCGAAGGACGAGGGCGCAGTCTACGCGGAAACCGTCCGGTGATGCACCTCGACGCCGGCGCGCTTCAGGGCCTGGGCGAGCTTGCCGGTCGGGGCCCTGTCGGAGACGACGCGGTCGATCCCGTTGAGCGGGCACACGACCTCGAGATTGGGCCGATCGAATTTGCCGTGATCGACCACCAGGATGCGGTCCTCGGCCCGCGCCAGCATCGCGCGCTTCACCGCGGCGCCGCCCGAATTGGCCTCGTTCGGTCCCTCCGCAGTGATGCCGCTGGCGCCGATGATGACGCGGTTGGCGTTGAACCGCTGCAGGAAGGCGAGCGTGTCGGGTCCGGTGACGGCACCCTCATGCGCGTCGTAGCGGCCGGGGCAGGCGATCACGTTCATCGCCGGATTGGTGCCGAGCGCCGTCGCCACCGCGAAGGAATTGGTGATGATGGTGAGGTCCTTGGCCTCCATGGCGAGGCGGCGCGCCACGTGCAGCGTGGTCGAGCCGGCGTCGATCATCAGCACCTCGCCCGGCTGCGCCATGCGCGCGGTCGCGGCGCCGATCGCCTCGCGTTCGGTGGCCATCGCCTGGAACCGCTCGCCCCAGGCGGGCTCGAAGCCCAAGGGCCGCGCCACCGCGCCGCCATAGGTACGGTTGACGAGCCCGCTCTGGCCCATCTCCTCGAGATCGCGCCGGATGGTCTCGGTCGAGACGCCGAGGTCGGCCGCGAGCTCGTTGATCCGGATGGTGGCGGAGACCCGGAGCTCCGCCAGAATCCGCTGCTGGCGCTCGGGTTTGGAGAGTTTGCTTGGGCGCTTCATGGGCTGGCGACTCGGGTTCCGAATCTGTCGGCGCGCCGAGCGATAGCGCCGAAACCCCGTCTGGGCAAGGTGCTGTGGCAAGTCAAACATCCGCTATGACCGGAATGTTGTAAGTCACAAATTTGTCGTTTGAGGCCCCACTGGCCAGGTGCTAGCGTCCCGGCCGGTTCCGCCTGGAGGAGGGGAAAGATGATGACGCGTGCAACGATGCTCGCCTCGGCTTCGGCCGTGGCGTTCGCCATTGGGAGTGGCTTCGGCGCGATGGCGGCCTCCGCCAACCCGTCGCCGGATCTCATCGCCGCCGCCCAGAAGGAGGGCGAGCTCACCATCATCGCGGTGCCGCACGACTGGTGCGGCTACGGCGCCGTCATCGACGCCTTCAAGGCGAAGTACGGGCTGAAGCTGAACGAGCTCAACCCGGACGGCGGCTCCGGCGACGAGATCGAGGCGATCAAGGCCAACAAGGGAAATATGGGCCCGCAGTCGCCGGACGTGATCGACGTCGGCCTCTCCTTCGGTCCTTCGGCGAAAGCGGAAGGCTTGCTGCAGCCCTACAAGGTCTCGACCTGGGATTCGATCCCGGCCGACCAGAAGGACGCGGAAGGCTACTGGTACGGCGATTACTACGGCGTGCTCGCCTTCGAGGTGAATCCGGACCTGGTCAAGACCATGCCGGAAGACTGGAGCGACCTGCTGAAGCCTGAATACAAGAATATGGTGTCGATCGGCGGCGATCCGCGCACCGCCAACGAATCGATCCAGACCGTGTTCGCGGCCGGCCTCGCCACCAACGGCGGCGACGCCGGCAAGGCGGCCGATGCCGGGCTCGACTTCTTCGCCAAGCTCAATCAGAGCGGCAACTTCGTGCCGATCGACGGTTCCGCGGCCTCGCTGGCCCAGGGCTCGACCCCGCTGATGGTGCGCTGGGACTACCTCGCCCTCGGCGACCGCGACACCCTGAAGGGCAATCCCGACGTCAAGGTGATCGTGCCGAAGACCGGCATCGTCGCCGGCGTCTATGTGCAGGCGATCAGCGCCTATGCGCCGCACCCCAATGCCGCGAAGCTCTGGATGGAGCATCTCTATTCCGACGAATCGCAGCTCACCTGGCTCAAGGGCTATTGCCACCCGATCCGCTTCCAGGACCTGGTGAAGAACGGCAAGGTGCCACAGGCGCTGTTGGACAAGCTGCCGCCCGCGGACGCCTATCAGAAGGCGCTGTTCCCGACCTTGGAGCAGCAGGGCGCCTACAAGCAGGTGATCACCACGCAGTGGGATGCCAAGGTCGGTGCCAACGTGAAGTAGCCCGCTCTTCATCGAACTGCGCCTCTCGTCTTCCACACCAGTGGGAGTCCTCGCCTCAAGCCCCTCCGGCGTCCCCACAATGGAGGGGTTCTCTTTTGGACGCCCGCTCCCATCGCTGCTCCCATCGCCACCGGCTGCCGTCTTTGCTTGCCCCCCAAGCCGGCGAAGAGCATTGTCCACGACGGAGACTCCTTGCCGGCCCCGGTGGGCGGTCGGCCCCGTATTTGAAGCACGAATGACCGCAGGCACGGCGCAGGCCGGCGCCTGCGCAGGACGTACCGGGCATCGCCGCGCCGCTTGAGGCTCCGCGGCGATGGAACCGGCATGCGCATCGAAACGGGGCGAGCGGGGGAGTCCATGCTGATCCATCTCTTGAGCCAGGCATTCAATGCCTATGTGACGACCGCCGCCGGCGTGCAGGCTTCGGTCGGACCGCGGGTTGCCGGACTGACCGAGACCTTCGAGATCAGCGGGATGGTCACCGGTCTCGCGGCGGCGCGCAGCGGCGACGGCGTGCTGATCACCACCGCCGGCAATCGCTATCTGCGACCGCATGTGGCCGACCACCGGCTGACCGTGGAGGACAACGGCGGCTTCTCCGGCAATTGCGAGTTCAGGATCGTCCGCTCCGGCGGACGCACCCGCGACATCCTGCGCGACGGCCACGCCGTGGCGCTCGCGGTCCCGGTGCCGTTCCATCATCCGCGCTGGGTCAAGATCGACTCCGACGGCGGGCTCGTGCTCGGCGACTATTCCGCCAAGCTGCCGAGCTATGCCGCCCTGTTCATCTGGCAGGTTCCGGTGGGGATCGGCGCCGTCGAACCCCATGGCGACGTGCGCCGGCACGACAACGCCGCCGTCGTTGCGGTGCCGACGATCGGCGCCGGAGAGGCGGGCTTCGACATCGTGCTCGATCGTCCCGCGCTGCAGCCCAATGGCAGCAACGTCCGCGTCCAGCTCGGCGGCGCGGCGCAGAACTTCCTGTTCAGCGCCGGCGGTTGGAATTCGGGCATGCCGCGTTCCAACACGCCGCAGACCTTCCACATTCCGGCCGGAGCGACCCGCACCGCTGTCTTCGCCCTCGGCAGCATCCCGCGACCGGACCCGATCCGCCTCTTCCTGAATGTGGAGATTCCGCAGTTCCAACCGCCGCACGACAGCCTGCAGGCGCTGGCGGCCATCGACGGCTTTCCCCTGGTCGAGGATGCCAACCTGCCGCAGATCCCGAGCCGCGCCGAGGCGCCGTTCATGGCGATCCTCACCCACAGCGAGCTGGCGATCGCGATCGAGGGCCAGCCGCTGCGCAATTCCCAGAACGGCAGCGACGCGATCGAGCAGTACGGCGTTATGCACAGCATCTCGGACCAGCCGAACGGCTTGCGGCTGACCATCCGCAATCTGCCCGGCCATCCCCGCGACCCGGCCTTCGACCAGGAGCTCGCGGTGACGGCGCACTACGTCAATCGCGCCGACCATCCGCTGCCGGCAGATCCCGCTGCCGCCTCCGGTCCCGTCATCGCGCCGGGCAACGGCGTCGTGCACTTCCGGCCGGCCGCCGACGGCTCGTTCCGGCAGGACTTCCAGCTCACGGCCTTCCATGTCGAGAAGCCGCAGATCGTGCGGGTGGACATCCACCTGACCGCGCTCGGCCCGAGCCCGAAGCCGATCTTCGATCTCTTCGCAATCGAAGTGCTGCCCCCGCGAGTCTAGCTCAAGACCTGATAGTGCACGTCGTGGATGGTCCGCGCCGCGCCGTTGATCGGCAGGATGTCCTGCGGGCAGGCGGACATGGCGACGATGCAATCCATCGCCGCGCGCAGCACCACATAGTCGCCAGGCTTGGAGACCGGCTCGCCCCATTGCGTGGCGCCGTCGGACCCGACCGGGATGTTCATCCAGAGATTGACCGGCGAGGGCACCTCCGGCGGCGTGAGGCCGATCTGCCGCATCGCCGCCAAGAGGTTGTCGGTGCAGTTGTCGTGATACTCGACGCACCCGAGGAGCCCGTAGCGATAGTCGTCGCAGGCGGCGATCAGCGTGTCATGGATGCCGGGCGAGGTGTCCTCCTCAAGGATGAGGATCGGCCGGCGCCGGTTGGTGTGCAGCGGCTGGCCCCTCTTCGGATAGATCGAGCCCAGGGTCGGTCGCATATGCTCGACCGAGAGGAACTCCTTCAAGTCCTCGGCGCTGAACGCCCAGGTATCGACCACCTGGGTCCCATGCGTGTTGATGATCTTGATCGCCTGGCCCTTCGTCAGGCGCGTCGCGCGGCCCTTGCGCGCGGGCACGGTGAAAGTTTCGCTCACTCCGGTCTCCTCCCCCCGAGTTCATCGATGTGCTTCAACAGATCCGACGGATCCTCGAACACGCGATAGGCGCCGGCGCGGTCGAGCTCGTCCTCGCCATAGCCGCCGGAGAGGAGGCCGATGCCGAGCGCGCGGGCGCGCTGCGCCGCCAGGAGATCCCAGATCGAATCGCCGACCACGTAGCAATGCTCGATGTCGACGTTCAGACGACGCGCCGCCTCCAGGAAGAGATCGGGGTCGGGCTTGGCGTAGCGCACCTGGTCGCGGGTCACCACCACGGACTTCTCGATGTCGACGCCGAGATTCTCGATGTTGCTGCGCGCGGTCAGCATGCGGCCCGAGGTGGCGATCGCCCAGGGGATCCTCGCCTCGGTCAGATAGGCGAGCAGCTCCCTTGCGCCCGGCAGCGGCGGAATCAGGGCGGCATATTCCTTGAAGCATCGCGCGTGCACATTCTTGAGGCGATCCAGCCGCTCCTGGGTGATGTCGAGCCCGGTCTCGCGCAGCAGGATGTTGGTGAAGAGCCCGCCGCTCATGCCGATCTTGCGATGGATGCGCCAGATCGAGAGCTTGATTCCCTCCTCGGTCAGCGCCTTGTGCCAGGCCAGCACATGCTGATAGACGCTGTCCACCAGCGTGCCGTCGAGATCGAACAGGAAGGCGGTCTGCGGCGTCATGGGCGCGGCGCTCCGGAGGACGGATGTCAGAATACAGATGCCAGAATACAGATGCCGGCGCCGCCGTCACCAGGGGTCTGGATTTTCGCCGCCCTCTGCTACACTGTGATATCTGCTATCTGACATCTGTTCTCTGCCATGGACACGCGCTTCGAAATCTGGGGGGTTCTCTTCCTGCTCTTCGTCTTGCTCAGCGCGCTGCGTAGGGCGCTGCGCCGCAAGGCCCAGACGCCGTTGGCGCGCCTGGACGCCGCGGCGAAGAAGATCCTGCAAGAGCGGGCCCAGCGTCAGGTCGGACAGTCTCCCAATTCAAAGCGGGCTAAACCGCAGCCGGGGCGCGGACCGAAGCCAAAGCCGGCGCGCATGGCAATACCGGCCGTCACCAAACCCGCATCCGAGCCCGCCATCTTCCGCACCAACCGCGCCCCCGCCGTGCAGCGTCGCACTGGCTTCCTCGCCGGCAGCCGCGAACCGGTGATCCAGCGCCGCCGCTGATTGATGGAAGCAGGAGGGGAGGGGGGGCTTGAGCAATCTGGTACCGCCAGACCCACCCTTCACCGAATCTGCTCTCCGCGCTAATCTCCCCTCGGATCGGGGGATCGGACGGAGGGGAATCATGCACCGCACATCCATCGCCGCAGCGCTGCTGCCGTTGAC
>DATKMF010000231.1:0-6399 GCA_035542015.1 Candidatus Cybelea sp. | reverse complement strand
CTCAGCGTGCATCCGACTGAAGGCGTCCGAGACTTCGCCTGAATGCAGACAACATCCTGAGAAGCCGTCGAGAGCGAGAAAGGCGCCCGTTGAATTCGACGAAACTCCCGGCCGCTCGCCACGTCTTCGACCGTGTATCCGGTGCGGACCGGACGCGAGAAGACGTTTTCGGGATCGAAACCTATCTCGAATGAAGCCTCGTCCGAAATCAGCATCAATTCGAGACAAATGCGCCACCACGCCGGAGCGGGGTCATCGTCCAAAAGCGGGCCAAAGACCTGAGCTTGCCGGTGAGTCCCTAGCGATCGCCAAAGGCGCCGGACAGTCGTCGGGGGGTTGGGCAGTCGACGCCCAGCTGGCAATTTCGCTTGCCGCCAAGTACGCCCGACGCGAATCGCGCGACTTCTAACCTCGTCGCCTACCCGGAGCTGGCGTACTAGGCCAGGGCTGCGCGTCGCTTCGGGTACCACATGGTGATACGCGCCGGAGCGTTCGAGCGCATGCGCGGTAAACGCGAAAATATCGGCTGGCAAGAGCGGCGGCGTCTCGAAAGGTTCACTCTGTCGGCTGCGTGGAAACAAGACCCTGAATACTTCCTCCAGCGTCGCCAAGCGCCACCTCCGCTGCGTAAGCCTCTTTTTCGTTGAATATAGTATCGCCCGCCTGCAACGCGTTTGGCAACGCGCGGCGGCGAATTTTGAAAAGCCCGATCCGCGACAGCGTGACCTGCATCGCACTCGCCAATCGGTGGCGTTGACGTCATCCCCTTGGCGGACCAGAGTCCCGCCGACGCTGCCGCGATCGAGGGAAGACGATGCGCCGAACCACCGCCGCCATCCTGCTGCTGCTCGCCGGCCTGCCCTGGCACGGAACCGCCCAGGCCAGCGGCGATTTCGGCTGCTACCCGACCTGGGCCCTCACGCACCACGACCTCACCGGCTGCGACGACATGGCGATGCTCTCGCCGGGCAACGACACCCGTGTCAACCTCATGCTGCTGATGATGGCCTTGCGGGGCAAGTCCAGTGCGACGGCGCCCGACACGGACCAGACTCCGGCGCTGGTCGATTGGGCCACGTTCGGCGCGCGCTTCGTGCCGCCGCCCGCCGACAGCGGTGACAACGGCGACAGCTATGCCGAGGGCCAGGGCTCGCGCTGCCTCAGCGATGGCGCGGGCACCACGGCCTTCCAGGACGCGATCACCGCGGCAACCGCCGTGCCGGACGCCGAGCGCACGCTGCTGATCGACGCGCGCCGGCATCTCTCGCCGACCTGCACCGGGCCGAGCGGCGGCGCCGATGGTGTCACCAAGGCCGCAGGAGAGGTGCAGTCGCCGCTTGGCAAGAGCTTCGCCGCCTACCTGCAAGGCGCGCAAGCCTTCTATGACGGCGACTACGATGCGGCAAAATCCAGCTTCACCTCACTGGGCTCCGCCGATCAGCCCTGGCTCGCCGAGACCGCGCATTACATGCTGGCGCGGGTCGAGGTGAACCGGGCGCAGGTCGATGCCTTCGACGAATACGGCACGCTCAAAGAGGGTGATGCGATCGATCCCAAGGTGATCGACGGGGCCGAGGCCGCGCTGCAGGCCTATCTCCAGGCCTATCCGCAGGGCCAATACGCCGCATCGGCGCGCGGCCTGTTGCGGCGGGTTTACTGGATCGGCGGTAGAACCGACAAGTTGGCGGCGACCTATGCGCCGCTGCTTTCGGCCGATCCGACCGAGCGCGGCCTCAACGACGTCGATCTCGCCAACGAGATTGACAACAAGCTGCTCGGTGACCTCAAGCCGCAGGCGACGACCGACCCGACGCTGCTCGCGGTCGTCGATCTCCTGCATATGCGCACGGCCGACAACGAGGGGGATGCGGGTTGCTGTCAGCCGATGCCGCGCACCGACCTTGACGCGCAGAAACCATCGTTCGCCTCCAATCCCGCCCTGTTCGAGTTTCTGCAGGCGGCCCATGCCTTCTATGTCGAGAACAAGCCGGATGAGGTGGTGAAGCTCATTCCCGAAGCCAAGCCCGAGCAGGCTTTCGATGCGCTGACGTTCAGCCGCCAGATGCTCCGCGGCATGGCCATGGAAGCACTGAAGGATCCGATGGCGCGCGATCATTGGATGGCGATGCTGCCGGGGGCCGTACAGCCCTATCAGCACCCGGCGCTGGAGCTGGCGATCGCCTATCACGACGAGCGCGATCACGGACTCGACCGCGTGTTCGCGACGGGGTCGCCGGTCAAGAACTTGACATTGCGCGAAATCCTGCTTGAGAACACCGCCGATGCCGCACTGCTGCGGCGTGACGCGACCGATCCGTCGGTGCCGCAGCATGAGCGCGACGACGCTCTCTTCACACTGCTCTACAAGGAAGTAACGCACGGCCACTATGCAGACTTCCTCAAGGATCTCGTCCTGGTGCCGGCCGACGCTCCAACCGAGGCATCGAGCGACGACGACGATCCGATGCATGCGCCCTTTTTCCCGGTCGGCGTCTTCAACCGGACCGACAACCTCGGCAGCTATGACTGCTCGCCGTTGAAGGCGACGGCATTGCAATTGACGAAGAATGCGCACAGCGCCAAGGCGCAACTCTGTCTGGCGGACTTCATGTACGCCAATGGGTTCGATCAGTTCATCCTGGATACGCCGCCCGGGGAGACCGAGCTCGGCGGCACGCCCTCGCTCTTCGGCGGCGCGCCTTATTCGCGCCTCGAGGTCTACAAGGCACTGATCGCCAGCGCAAAGACGCCGGCGGCGGACAAGGCCTATGCGCTCTTCCGAGCGGTCAACTGCTACGCGCCGTCGGGCAACAATTCCTGCGGCGGCGATGAAGTCCCGCTCGCCCAGCGCAAGGCCTGGTTCAACCAGTTGAAGCGCAGCTATCCCAACTCGGTCTGGGCCAAGCAGCTGCAATACTATTGGTGATGCCGATGCGTGGCGGTGCTGCGGCGCTGCTGCTCTACGCCCTGCTCGGCGTTGCGACACCGGCGCCAGCGGCTCCCACGGTCGCCGAGAACTACGACTCCTTCTTTCTCTGGGCCGGCGTGAAGCCGCAGCCGGTGCTCCAGGCGGCCCGCAGCATCTACCTGCTCGAGAGCGAGGTGGTGGCGAGCACGCCGGTGCGCCTGGTGGCGCAGCGCCCGGCGATCCCGCAGGTGCGCGATGCCGAAGTCTGGATGGTGGTGCGCGTGCAGACGCTGGCCTGGACGCCGGCGATCTATGACCGGGTGCTCGCCAGCCTCGCGCGCTGGCGCAATGCGGGGAACAGCGTCGTCGGGGTTCAAATCGACTTCGATGCCGGAACCCGGCATCTCGAGAACTACGCCGCCTTTCTCGCCGATCTACGGCAGCGGCTGCCCGCCGATTGCCGCCTCGGCATCACCGGCCTGCTCGATTGGAGCAGCCACGGCGACCCCGCGGGCCTCAAGGCACTCGCAGGCGTGGTCGACGAGGTCGTGCTGCAGATCTACCAGGGCCGGCATGTCATACCGGGCTATGAGGCCTATCTCGCGAGCCTCGACCGGGTCGGCCTGCCCTTCCGCATCGGCCTCATCCAGGGCGGCGACTGGGAGCGGCCGGAGACGCTTGCCGCCAATCCCTGGTTCCAGGGCTACGTCGTGTTCCTGGTCAACGCCGGCGGCTGAGAGTCACGCGTCCCGCCAGTCGAACGCCAGGGGCGCCTCGCGAAATGCGAAGCGCTCGAGATGACGGGCGACGACATCCTTCAGCGCCGCGAGCTGCCCGTCGGCGCTCGCCTCGAGCCGGCATTCGAGATCGTCCGCATGCGCCGCCAAGGTCAGCGTCGCATCGCCCGGCCAGTCGGCGCCGCGGGCGTCCTTCGGGAACACCACCCGGCCCTCGGCCGCGGTGAACTTGACCGCGAGGTTGTGCTGCCAGTGCTTGCAGAGCTGCTGCAGGTAGCGGCTGGCGTTCTGCGTCGGCACGCGCGCGGTGCTTTCGGTCGTCATCCAAATCCTTCCCTTGCCTGCGAGCCCATGGCGCCGTCGGAGGACCTCCAGCCGTGTCAACCGCATGGGGATCTCGACCTTGCCTCGCCGCTCTTGACATTCGTACTTAAGAATATATCTTAAGATATGTCAAGTGACACACATGAACCCGATGACGAAAGGAAGAATCATGCGTTTCTATTATGAGGAACAAGAGGATAGGGGCTGGCGCGGTTGCGCCGGGCGCCGCGGCGGCTGGGGTGGCCATCATCATGGCCGCGGCGGCTTCTTCGGCCGGCATGGACGCGGCGGCGACGGATTCCGCATGGGCCGCAAGCTCGGCGCCGGCGACCTGCAATTGCTGCTTCTGGTGCTGCTGGAGGAGAATCCGCGGCACGGCTACGAGCTGATCAAGGAGCTGGAGAGCCGCACCAGCGGCTATTACAGCCCGAGCCCCGGCGTGATCTACCCGGCCCTCACCTATCTCGAGGAGATCGGCTTTGCCTCGGTCGAGGCGGAGGGCAACAAGAAGCTCTACCGCATCACCGAGACCGGCTCCGCCTTCCTGAAGGAGAACCGGCAGACCGCGGACGCAATGCTCTCCGAGCTCGCCGAGATCGGCCGCCGCTTCGCCCGCGCCCAGAAGGCGATGAACGAGGACGAGGGTACCGAGACCGACGAGGATGAGGAGTCGGGCCTCGGCACCTGGCCCCTGGGCGAGCGCCGCTTCGGCCGCGCGACCCGCAAGGAGGCGATCGTCGAGATCATGCAGGCACGCCACGACCTCAGGCACGCGCTCCGGGAGAAGATCGGTGCCTCGCCGGAGGATCACAAGCGCATCGCCGAGATCCTGCGCCGCGCCGCGGCCGAGATCCGCGGGGAGAAGGCGTGATGCAGCGGGCGGCGCATCACTGCGCCGCGATGCCTGCCGCGAGTTGGCGCGAGACCAGGCGGGCGTAGAGGCCGCCCTTGGCCAGCAGCGATTCATGGGTGCCGGTCTCGATCAGGCGGCCTTCGTCCAGCACCACGATCAGGTCGGCGTCGCGCACGGTCGAGAGGCGGTGGGCGATGACGATGGTGGTGCGGTCGGCCTGGAGACGCCCGAGCGCGCGGCGTACCAGCTGCTCCGAGACCGCATCGAGATGCGAGGTCGCCTCGTCCAGGATCAGCACCGGCGCGTCCTTGAGAAACGCGCGAGCGATGGCGACGCGCTGGCGCTGACCGCCGGAGAGGCTGGTGCCCCGCTCGCCGACCATGGTCTCCAGTCCTTCCGATAGCGCATCGGTCAGATCGGTGAGCGCCGCATGCTCGATCGCATCACGGAGCTCGGTCTCGCTGGCCTCGGGGCGCGCGATCGCGATGTTGCGGCGGAGCGTGTCGTTGAAGAGATAGGTGTCCTGGGAGACGAGGGCGATCTGTCGGCGGAGATCGTCCAGCTTGTATTGCCTGAGATCGGCGCCGTTCATCGTGACGCGGCCTGCATCCGGATCCCAGAAGCGCATCAACAGCTGCGCGGTCGTGGTCTTGCCGGCACCGGACGGGCCGACCAGCGCGACCGTCTTGCCCGCGGGGATGGCGAAACCGACGCTGCGCAGCGCCGGCCGCGTCTGGCCGGGATAGCGAAAGTCGACATTCTCCAGCGCCATGGAGACCGGGCCTTTGGCGATCGCGACGCCGGGCCCGTCGGTCACCGCCACGGGCTCGTTGAAGAGGCCGTAGATGCGGCGCGTGGCACCCAGCGTGTCGGCAAGCTGGCGGCCGACCTGGGCGATCTCGGAGACCGGCAGGAAGGCCGCCATGGCGAGGATGGTCAAGAGCGGCAGGAGTGCGGCATCGATGGCGCCCCGCAGCGCCAGCGCGCCGCCGACGATGACGACCGCGAGTCCGCCCAAGCCGGTGAAGATCTCCAGCAGTGCCTGTTGCAGCGTCAATTCGCGGAAGAACGGCCGGCGCAGCGCGATGTGGTGGTCGGAGAGCGCGTCCAACTGGGCGCCACGGCGCGCCTCCTGCTGGAAGGCGACGATCTCGCCCATACCTTGCAGGGAGTCGATGGCGAAGGCGCCGAGCTCGCCGGCGGCCTCGCGCGCCTTGGAGCCCAGGCGATCGACCTTCTTGCGCATGAGGAACGGGCTCAAGGCCACGGCGGCGAGGAACGGCAGCAGCGCCAGCGCCAGCCAGGGGCTCTCAACCGCGAGCACCGCCATCACCGTTGCCGGCACGAGGACCGCAACGAAGGCCGGCGCCACGGTATGGGCGAAGAAGTATTCGACCAGCTCGATGTCATGGGTGGCGAGCGCCATCAGGTCGCCGGTGCGGCGGCGGGTGAGATAGGCGGGCGCCAGCGCGTCTAGCTTGCGGAAGACGGCGATGCGCATCTCCGCCAGCAGCCGGAACGCCATCTCATGGGCGATCCACGACTCCAGCCAATGCAGCACGCCGGCGAGCGGCGCC
>DATKMF010000230.1:0-2002 GCA_035542015.1 Candidatus Cybelea sp. | reverse complement strand
CAAGACCAAGCAGGAGCTCTATCGCCGCGTGCTCCGGCGCATCCTCGACCTCTGGCTGGGCACGGCCGACGAGATCCGGCCCGATTCCGATCCGGCCCAGGCCCTCGCCCACTACATCGCCGCCAAGATCGACCTCGCGCGGCGCCGTCCCCTCGCCTCGCGGGTCTTCGCCAATGAGGTGATCCATGGCGCGCCGCAGATCGGCAAGTTCCTGGGGACCGAGCTGCAGGACTGGGTCGCGGCGAAATCCAAAGTGATCGACGGCTGGGTCAAGGCCGGCAAGATGCACCCGATCGACGCCCGGCACTTGTTCTTCATGATCTGGGCCGCCACTCAGACCTATGCCGACTTCGCCGTACAGATCGCGGCGGTCCTGGGGCGGAAGAGCCTGAAGCCGGCGGATTACGAGCAGGCCGCGCGGCAGACGACGGAGATCGTGCTGCGGGGGTGCGGGTTAACACGCTGAGGGAGCGAACGTCAGGTGCCTAAAGCGAACCTGCCGAAGACGGATTCCATTCGGCGGCCAGCGAAGTTGCCCTGGCAATGTCCGACTGACTCATTCGAAGAGACAGGAACTGCGCATCTCGTCCGGCAAGAGCGGCGTACGCCTTCTCATCCCATCCGTAAGTTCGATGGTAGGCGATCAGGTACCATTTCAGAGCTTGAACCTTATCTTCCTGGAGTAGCTGGCCGCGCTCGCAGAATCTTCCCATCATATACTGAGCAACAGTGTCTCCAGCATCTGCAGCGAGGTTGATCCATCTCAACCCCTGTCTCGGATCGACGGCAACACCCTCCCCTCTCAAATACATCGTCCCGAGGTCCAGTTCTCCAAGGGCGTCGCCGTGCGCCGCCGCAAGTGAGAGCCAATGCACTGCAAGATCCAGGTCTTTCGCTACGCCGACTCCGTAGTGATACCTCAAGCCAAGGCCTCTTTCACCGGCAGCTATGCCCTCATCCGACAATCGTCGGTAGATACTGAGTGCTTTGGCAATATCTGGTGAAACGCCTTCCTTGCCTTCGTATAATTCGGCTAGACGCACTTCTGCAGCGACAATTCCTTTGTCGGCGAGCGGCTTGAAGAGCTCAAACGCGGTTTCGTAGCGACCATCCCGATAGGCCGTTTCCGCATCCGCCAGGTCGTCCGCGGCGGCCGGAGCCGCACAAACAACCGTGGCCACAAGCAGCCAAGGATGGATGATTCGACCGGCTGCCAAGCCCGCGGTTATCCCTGCAAAGTGCGTTGACAACGGCTTCCTAACACAACGGCAGAAATTACTGCGCCGCCTTCCTGGGCACCGCGCGCGGCTGGCGGATGTCGTTGCGCTTCTTGACCGCCTCGAACACGGCCGGAAAGCAGGGACGGTCGACGTAGCGGCCGGCGCCCTTTTCGACCTTCAGCTCACCCTTCTCGTACACCACCTTGCCGCGGCTGATCGTCGTTGTCGCGACGCCGGTGACGGTCATGCCTTCGAAGATGTTGTAGTCGACCTTCTGGTGGTGGGTCTTCGCCGAGATAGTACGGCTCGCCTTCGGATCCCAGACCACGAGGTCGGCATCGGCGCCGACGCTGACCGAGCCCTTGCGCGGAAAAATATTGAAGATCTGCGCGGCGTTGGTCGAGGTCACACGCACGAACTCCATCGGCGTCAGGCGGCCGGTGCCGACGCCATGATGCCACATGACCGACATGCGGTCCTCGACCCCGCCGGTGCCGTTCGGAATCTTGGTGAAGTTGTCGCGGCCCATCGCTTTCTGATCGGCACAGAAGCAGCAGTGGTCGGTGGCGGTGGTCTGCAGGTTGCCGGACTGCAGCGCGCGCCAGAGGATCTCCTGGTTCTCCTTCGGGCGGAACGGCGGGCTCATGACATGGGCCGCGGCGGTGTTCCAGTCCGGATGGCGATAGACCGAATCGTCGATCAGAAGGTGCCCGGCCAGGACCTCGCCATAGACCCGCTGGCCCTCGTTGCGGGCGCGGGTGATGGCCTCGACCGCTTCCTTG
>DATKMF010000229.1:0-11392 GCA_035542015.1 Candidatus Cybelea sp. | reverse complement strand
GCTTCAGCTGGGTCTCGCCCTCGCCCTGCATGCTGCCGGAAAAGTCGAGGCAGAAGGCGGTCAGCGACGGCCGGCGCAGCGATTCCTGATACAGCGTCAGCGCCGCCTGAATGACGTCCGGCGCCGGCGTCCTGACGCTGTTGACGAGCTTCGCGGGATCGAAGTTCCAGTCGGGCTCCGGCTTCGCCCCCGTGCCGGACAGGGCAACCCGCCGCCCCAGCGCCGCGATCTTCGCCTGGGCGTCGGGCGATTCCAGATAGGCTTGCAGGTCGTCGAACGCCTTCTCGACGTCGGGTCCGCGTCCGCGATCGATGAAGCCTAAGGGCGAGTCGGCGACGAACACGCCGTCCGCCGGATAGATCGCCCAGAGCTTCTCCCAGTTGCCTTCGAGGCCCTTGCCCGCAAGCTTGTCGTTGGTCTCCTTGATGACGGCCTCGTAGTTCCACATCGCGTCGTATTCCGAGCCGTCGGGCCGTCCGGCGAGGAACAAGTCGCTCAGCCAGCCGCTGGAGCCCGAGGAGCGCTCGACGCCGGAGAGCAGCACCTTCACCTGGTCCTGCAGAGTCGGGTCGTTGAGATCGTTGGCCTCGATCACGTCGGACTGGCCCGCCAGCACCGCCAGCATCGCGAGATAGGCCGAAGCGCCGGAATTCGACTGGGTCGCCGAGGTCATCAGGAACTTCAGCTTGCCGTCCTTGACCGCCTGCACGATGTCCTTGGTCGCGACCGCATGGTCGGTCCAGCCGAGCTCCTTGGCCTTGGAGAGCTTGACGCCGAGGATCACCGGCGACTGGCTGATCGATTTCAGCTTCTTCACCTTGCGCCCGGTGTCGAACAAGTCGATCCAGAGCGAGGCCGCGGGCCAGACCGCATCGGCGTCGCTTTGCGCACCAGGTGCCAGGTCCGCGCCGATGTCGAGCGAGCCCTTGTACTCGAACGTGCAGTTCATCGCATGACTCTTGCAGAAGTCCTGCACGATCGGCTCGATCACCGTGTTCTCGGAGCCCGAGACGATCTTGAAATCGACCGGCTTCTTCTCCGAGCAGCCGGCGAGCACCAGCACCGCCGCCGCGAGGGCGAGCGCGATTGAACGGGGGGACATTCGGAAAACCCTCAGCGTCGCGTTCCGGCGTCGGCCAAGGCCTTGCGGAGGTCTTCGGTCATCTGGGTCATCTGCGCTTCCGCTTGCGCCCGCTTGGCTTTGCCGTCTTCCTGCACCTTCACGACCGAGCCGATCGTGTCGATCAGGTCGTGGTTGACCTTGGCCAGCGTCTCCATGCTGACCAGGCCTTCCTGGGATTGCTTCTCGATCTCGATCGCCTGGCTCTTCATCATCTCCGATGCCTGGCGCAGCATCTCATTCGTCGCTTCGTTGACCGAGGTCTGCAGCGCCAGCGCTTCCTTCTGCCGGTTGAGGCCGAGGAGCAGGATCATCTTCTGCTTCCAGGCCGGGATGGTGAGCGAGGTCGAGGCCTGCAGGCTCTCGATCAGCGTCTCGTCGCCGGACTGGCAGATGCGGATCTGCGGCAGCTGCTGGATGCCGATCTGCCGCGCCTGCTGCAGGTAGAACACGCGCTTGCGCAATCGGTCCAGCGCCTGCGCCGCGTCCTGGTAGTTCTGCGCCAGCACCATGGACTGCGCATCGCCCGGCTTAGCCTGATCGGCGGCGGCTTTCAGCTTCGGCAGCTCGTTCTGCTCGTATTGATCGGCATATTGCTTGCCGGCTTCGATATAGGCGGTCAGCGAGATCAGCGACTTCGCGGTCTCGTCATGCAACTGGTCGAGGAGGGCGATGTCGCGTTTCAGGCCCTCCTTGCGCTTCTCGAGCTCGATGCAGATCGCCTCGATCTGGCCGGAGACTTCCTCGAACTTCGACTTGAACTTCAGGATCCGCCGCTCGAGCGAGCCCATCAGCCGTTCGAAGAAGCCGGCCTCTTCGAGCTTCGCCGGGTCGAGCCCCTTCGCCTTCATGATGATGTCGGTCAGCAGCGCGCCGGTGTCGCCGAGCTCGCGGTTCTTGGTCTGCTTCAGCACCCGCTCGGCATAGTCGGCGACGTCCTGCTGGGCGCCGGCGCCGTAATCCACCAGCTGCGCGCGATCGTCGAGATTGATCTGCGACTTGATGCGCGCGACCTCGCCGGCAGCCGGCGCCAGCGCCGGAAGCGCCACCGCGTCCGCCGTCACCAGATTGGTTTCCATCTTTGATCTCCCCGAATCGGCCGGACCGATGGCCATTCTCCCCATAGATGATGATGAGCCTATCGGGATCAATAGCTGCACAAAAAAGAAGGAATTGTGACAATGCTCAACCCAAGGTTTGCGCCTTTCTGCTCAAGGGGATAGCACCCTCGATCGCACGCACGATCCCGGGGCTTGACTTCTCCCGCATCATATACTAAATGAATACTCATTCAGTACTCGTGAATTCCCAATTGAAATTCAAACCGGTAGGACGTTATCGTGCTGGCCGTGGCCGACCTTGCGCAACGCCGAAATGAGGCACTCTCCGCCCGAACCCGGGCGGCGATCCTTGAGGCCACGATTGCCGTCATCGCCAGGCACAGCCTTTCCGGCACGACCGTTCAGCTGGTGGCGGAGGCGGCGAAGGTGGCACCCGGCACGGTGATCCTGCACTTCCAGAAGAAGGACGCGCTGCTGATGGCGGCGCTGGAGAAGGTCGCGGTCGAGTTCGAGCAGGCGCGCCGCGCGGCGCTCGACCAGGCCGGCGGCGATCCGGTGAAGGCGCTCGAAGCCATCATCGACGTCAACCTCGACCCCAAGGTCAGCGACCCCGCCAATGTCGCGGTCTGGTACGCCTTCTGGGGCGAGGCCCGCGCCCGCAAGCTCTATCTCGAGCGTATCGGCGCCTATGACACGATGAGCCAGGAGAGCGTCGACCGCTTCTTCAAGGAGCTGATCGCGCGGGAAGAGTCCGGCGGCGGCAAGCAGCGGCATCTCAATGCGCAGGCTTTGGCGCTCGGCTTCTCCGGCCTCCTGGAATGGCAGTGGCAGGAGATCCTGGTCAGCGGCCGCGCCTACGATCGCGTCGCCGCCAAGCGCAACGCCCGCGCCTACCTCGCCAGCATCTTCCCCGACTCCTTCGCCCCCGACTAGCGAAGCCTTCGGCAGCACCGAGCCCGCGGCAAGACCCTCACCCCAACCCTCTCCCTAAGGGAGAGGGGGAGCTGCCGCACTGCTCGCGCGACCGGATCCAGAACACGATCGCACACAGGAGTACTCAGACCATGACCGAGCAGAGCCCCATCATCGCGCCCAATGGATTTCCCGTGGCCCGGTTCACCGAGCCCCGCGCTTTGCCGGCCTGGACCTATCGCAACGCCGAGCTGAACGAGCTCGAATACGAGGCGTTGTTCCGCCCCTCCTGGCAGTTCGCCTGCCATGTCAACCAGGTGAAGAAGGTCGGCGATTTCTTCACCCTCGATCTCCTGCGCGATTCCATCCTCATCCTCCGCGGCAAGGACGGCGCGCTCCGCGCCTTCATGAACGTCTGCCGGCATCGCGGGGCCAAGCTGCTGGACGGCGCCGGTCAATGCAAGGCGCGGGTCACCTGCCCCTATCATGGCTGGTCCTACAACTTGAAGGGCGAGCTCGCCGGCATGCCGGCGGAGAGGACCTTTGCCGGCGCCGACAAGAAGACGCTGGGCCTGAAGCCCGTCGAGCTCGAGGTGCTCTGCGGCCTGGTCTTCATCCGCATCATCCCCGGCGGCCCGAGCCTGAAGGAGATGTGGAAGGACACCATCCATCTCCTTGAGCCCTATCGCCTGGAAGAGATGGTGCCGCTGGAGGAGCCCTGGATCGAGGACTGGGCCTGCAACTGGAAGGTCGGCGTCGACAACAATCTGGAGAACTACCACGTGCCGATCGGCCATCCCGGCTATCACCGCATGCTCGACAGCGATCTCGGCGGTTTCATGAACGAGCACGGCGTCGCCGGCTCGAAGAGCGTGCTGAAGGACCGGCTCTCCTCCAACTGGTCGGAGCGCATGTACCAGCAGATGGCGCCGGACTTGAACGAGCATCTGCCCGAGGAGGCACGCACCTCCTGGATGTTCTTCACCATGCCGCCCAATATCGGCATCGACATCTACGGCGACAGCATGGACGTGTTCCAGTTCCTGCCCAAGACGGCGGAGACCTGCACCGTGCGCTATCCGATCTTCGTGCGCCCCGATGCCAGCCGCGAGATGAAGGTGCTGCGCTATCTCAACGCCCGGATCAACCGCCAGGTCAGCGCCGAGGACAAGATCCTCAGCGAGCGCGTGCAGCTCGGTCTCGTCTCGCATGGATTCGAGTTCGGCCCGCTCTCGTCCTACGAGGGCTGCATCCACGACTTCCACGACCGGGTCCGCGCCGCCTGCCCGGTCGCCGGCCTCGCCGAAGCGCCGGCGCAGGGCTCGTTGCGGCGGGTGAACGCCGAGCTGCTGGGGGCCGACGCCATCCGCGCCGTTGGCTGAGGGATACGCTCCGAAAGGCACTCAACTGTCGCGTGCAGTGATGCTACACTGCGCACATGAGAAAATACTTGTCGGGCATTCCCGTTCTGCTCGCGATCCAGGCCGCCGTCCTATTGTGGATGGGGCGGCCGCCGATCTGCACCTGCGGCTATGTCAAGCTCTGGGAAGGGCACGTCCTCTCGGCGGAGATGTCGCAGCATCTCTTCGACTGGTACACGCTGTCCCACATCGTGCACGGCATTCTGTTCTATCTGCTGGTGTGGCTGGTGTTCCGGAAGCTGCCATTCGGGCCGCGGCTGCTCATCGCGGTCGGCATCGAAGCGGCCTGGGAGATCGCCGAGAACACGCCCTGGGTGATCGCAGCCTACCGCCAGCAGGCGCTGGCCCAGGGTTATGTCGGGGACAGCGTCATCAACTCGGTGTTCGACACGCTCTCCATGATGGCGGGATTTTCTCTCGCCGGGGCTTTGCCGGTCTGGGCGAGCCTGCTCGCGGTGCTCCTCTTGGAAGGCTACGCGGCCTACGCCATCCACGACAATCTCACGCTCAACATCGTCAACTTCATCCATCCGTTCGACTTCATCACGCGCTGGCAATCCCAAGTCCAGTGAGCCGACCGGAGCCATTTCGCTCGGCGCGATGAAATAAACTCTAAGTCCGTCAATTGTTTAGAGCGCCACCGCAGAGCTGCCCTTGACATCCACCACATCAGCACTATGTTAGTGATCGTTCACTAACTAAGAACTCACCATGACCCGCGGCGCTCTCACCCGTCAACGCATCACCCAAGGCGCGCTCAAGCTCTTCGCCGAGCGCGGCGTCGAGGGCAGCTCGATCCGCGACATCGCCGCCGCGGCCAACATCACCGAGCCTGCCGTCTACCGCCACTTCAAGAGCAAGGACGATCTCGTCTGGCAGCTCTTCTGGTCCGGTTATAAGAGCCTCGGCGAGACGCTGCTCAAGACGGCCGGCTCCGCGTCCGGCCTGCAGGCGCGCCTCGCGCTGATGATCGAGACCATCTGCGCGCTCTACGACCGCGACACCGCGCTCTTTCGCTTCCTGCTGCTCACCCAGCACGGTCAGCTCGCGAAAATCACCGAGCGCGAGAAGGGTCCCGTGCAGATTCTGAAGGACGTGCTCGCCGCCGCGATCGCGGCTGGCGAGCTGCCGCCGCAGGATGCCGAGCTCGCCACCAGCACGGTCTTCGGCATCGTGCTGCAGGCCGCGACCTTCAAGGTCTACGGCCGGCTCGACAAGCCGCTCGCCGACTATGCCCAGGCACTCGCCGCCGCCTGCTGGGCGGCGCTCCACCCGATCCCGGAAAGGAAATCGCGATGATCGACCTCGTCGAACGCCCGAATGCGTCTGGTGCCCTGCGCCGCCAGCCGGAGGAGGGGCATTTCGAGACTCACGACGGCGTTCCGCTGTTCTATCGCCACTGGCCCGCCATGCGGCCGCGCAGCGAGGGCGCGATCGTCCTCGTCCATCGCGGCCACGAGCATTCCGGCCGGCTGGCACATCTGGTGGATGAGCTCGACCTTCCCGGTTTCGCCTTCTTCGCCTTCGATGCCCGCGGCCATGGCCGCTCGCCGGGACCCCGCGGCGACAGCCCCGGCATCGCGCATTCGGTGCGCGACATCCAGAGCTTCGTCGATCACATCGGCGCCAGGCATGGCCTCCCGGAGACCGAGATCGCTGTGGTCGCCCAGAGCGTCGGCGCGGTCCTCACCGCCGCCTGGGCGCACGACTATGCGCCGAAGATCCGCGGCATGGCGCTGGCGGCGCCCGCCTTCAGCGTGAAGCTCTATCTTCCCTTCGCACGTCAGGGGCTGAAGCTGCTGCGCCGCATCCGCGGCAAGTTCTTCGTCAAGTCCTATGTGCGCGGCAAGTATCTCAGCCACGATCCCGAGCGCGTCGCCTCCTTCGAGAGCGATCCCCTGATCTCCCGCGCCATCTCGGTCGACGTGCTGCTCGGTCTGCACGAGACCGCGACGCGGATCGTCGCCGATGCCCAGGCCATCCAGGTGCCGACCCAGCTCCTGATCTCCGGCGGCGATTGCGTCGTGCATCAAGAGCCGCAGCATGAGTTCTTCGACGCACTGGGCACGCCCGTGAGGGAGCGCCATGTCTTCGAAGGCTTCTATCACGACACGCTCGGCGAGCGGGACCGAGCCGAGGTCGTGCATCTCATCCGCAGCTTCATCCTCCGCCAGTTCCGCGCGCCCTATCGCGCGAGCCTGTTGGATGCCGATCGCGCCGGTTTCTCGAAGGCCGAGGCGGATGCGCTGGCGCAGCCGCTGCCCACCCTCTCTATCGCCAACCTCAAGTGGAGCCTCCGCCGCGCATCGATCGCGCTGGCGTCGCTTCTCTCGCGCGGCGTGGCGCTCGGCAAGTCGGCCGGCTTCGATTCGGGCAGCATGCTCGACTATGTCTATCGCAACGAGGCCGCAGGCATCGGCGTGCTCGGCCGCGCCATCGACCGCGCCTATCTCGACTCCATCGGCTGGCGCGGCATCCGCCGGCGCAAGGCCCATATCGAGGAGCTGATCGCGCTCGCCGCCCGCCGCCTCACCGTCTCGGGCAGGCCGCTCCGCCTGCTCGACATCGCCGCCGGCCACGGCCGCTATGCGCTCGACGCCATCGCTGCCGCCGGGCTCAAGCCGGAGTCGGTACTGTTGCGCGACTACGAACAGCGCAATGTCGAAGCCGGTCGGCATCTGATCGCGGAACGCAACCTCGGCAAGATCGCCCGCTTCGAGCCGGGCGATGCCTTCGACCGCGAGAGCCTCGCCACCATCACGCCCAAGCCGACTCTCGCCATCGTTTCCGGCCTCTACGAGCTCTTCCCGGAGAATGCGCCGCTCCAGCGCTCGCTCGAAGGCCTCGCCGCGGCGGTCGAGCCCGGCGGCTATCTGCTCTACACCAACCAACCCTGGCATCCGCAGCTGGAATACATCGCGCGCGTCTTGACCAGTCACCGCGCCGGCAAGCCGTGGGTGATGCGTCGCCGCTCCCAGGCCGAGATGGACCAGCTCGTCGAAGCCGCCGGCTTCCGCAAGCTCACCCAGCGCATCGACCCCTGGGGCATCTTCACCGTCTCGCTGGCCCAGCGCGTGGCGTGATTCGAGCTTTCGCTTGGTAGAGCGAATGTGCATCAAGACAGACGCGATCTCACCGACACGACGCCTGCTCCATCTCCTGCTCTGCGCCGGGATCTTCTTCGCCGGCTACAACCTCACCAACTGGGCGGCGGCGCAGCATGCGCAAGTGGGATCGATCGTCTTCGCCTGGGAACGGCAGATTCCGTTCCTTCCCTGGACCATCATCCCCTACTGGTCGATCGACCTGCTCTACGGCATCGCGTTCCTGCTCTGCGTCGATCGCGCCGAGCTCAACCGCCACACATCGCGCATCCTGACCGCGCAAGCGATCGCCTTCCTGTGCTTCCTCGCCTTCCCCCTGCGCCTCGCCTTCGACAAGCCGCCGACCGACGGCGTCTTCGGCGCGCTCTTCGCGCTGCTCGGAAGTTTCGATCAGCCCTACAACCAGTTGCCCTCGCTGCACATCGCGCTGCTGGTGATCCTCTGGGATCTCTACGCCCGCCGCCTGTCCCGCCGATTCCATCCGGCGATCCACCTCTGGGCTTTGCTGATCGGGGCCTCGGTACTCACGACCTGGCAGCACCATTTCATCGACGTGCCGACCGGCGTGCTGCTCGGCCTCCTTTGCCTCTGGCTCTGGCCGGAGCAGGGGAGGAGCCCGCTCGCACGACTTCGCCTCACCCACAATCGCAAGCGCCGCCGCATCGCCGCGCTCTACGCCGCCGCGAGCCTCGTGCTGGCATCCGGCACCCTCGCCGGCGGTTGGTTCCTCTGGTTGCTCTGGCCGGCGGTCTCCCTGGCGCTGGTCGCCGGGAGCTACGCCGTCCTCGGCCCTGACGGGTTCCAGAAGCGCGCCGACGGCAGCATGCCCTTCGCCACGCGCCTGCTCCTGCTGCCCTATCTGATCGGCGCCCGTTTGAACGCGCTGCTCTGGACCCGCGGCGACCCGGTGAGCGAGATCGCCCCCGGCGTCTTTCTAGGCCGCCTGCCGCTCTGGAAATTCCAGACGACCGCCTTGGCCACCATCATCGATCTCTGCGCCGAGCTCCCCGCGCCGCGCCATGACGGCCGCCACATCACCATCCCCGCGCTCGACCTGATCCCGCTCTCCGAGGAGCAGAAGCAGCACGCGGTCGACTCGATCGAAGCCGGGCGCGCCGAAGGCCCGCTGCTGATCGCCTGCGCCCTCGGCTACGGCCGCGGCGCCGAAGCCGCCGCCGCCTGGCTCCACGCCACCGGCCGCGCCGCATCGCCGGTGGAGGCTAGGTGCATGCTGCGCGCCGCCAGACCGCGCATCGCCCTCAAGGATGATCAGAACAGCCGCGGCTGGAGCGGTGACGCCGCGGTGAGGTCGCCGTCGCAGGTGAAGCACTGACCGGTCACGAACGCGGCTTGATCTGAACACAACCAGGCCACGAGGTTGGCGACGTCCTCGGGTCTTCCGAGGCGACCGGCGGGGTGGCGCGCCAAGGCGTCATCGGCCATCGCCGTGACGATCCAGCCGGGGCCGACGGCATTGCACCGCACCTTCGGCCCATGGTCGGTCGCGATCGACCGGGTCAGCGCACGTCACGGCCGATTCCTTCCGGCCCTGAATTGCTTTACCATCGCGAGGGGGCGAATCCGGGGGCACCATCACCATCGCCACGATGCTGCGCCGTTTGCTGAAGCGAGCCGACTGGCTGTTCCTGGCGCTGGCGACGCCGGTCGGCATCGTGCTCTGCCTGCTCATCCCGCCCCTCGGCGGCGGCAACGAGATGTACAACTTCCAGCGCATCGCCGGCGTTGCTTATGGCGAGCCCGGCGTCGGCCCGGTCACGCTGCCCGGCGGCATCGTTGCCTTCGTCAACGAAGGCTTCCGCTATTTCCACGAGGGCCTCGCGACGCCGTTCGGCTTCGGCGCGGAGGAATACCACCGGCTGGCGGCGATCCTACTCGATGCGCATGCTCCGGCGGTGCTGCCCTCCAATCCGATCGCCGTGCACAACCCGGTCGCCTACCTGCCCCAGGCCGCGGTCTTGCGCTTCGCGGCGCTGGCCGGTGCGAGTCCGCTGACCCTGTTCATTCTCGCGCGCCTCGCCGGTCTCGCGGCGGCCTTGGCTCTCACCTTCGCCGCGATCCGGCTGATGCCTTCGCACAAAGTTGCGCTGGCGGCGCTCGCGCTGCTGCCGCCGATCGTCTTCGGCCGCAGCGCCGTCGATGCCGATCCGGTCACCAACGGCCTTGCCTTCCTCTTCATCGCCGCGGTCCTGCGCGAGTCGGTGTGCGAGGAGGCGATGACGGCGCGCAGCCTCGCTGGGCTCGTGGCACTCGCCTTCGTCATGGGACAATGCAAGAGCGCCTATTTCGTGCTGCTGCCCCTGGCGCTGCTGATTCCCCGCCGCCGCTTCGCGTCACCCACGCAGCATGGGGCGGCGCTGGCGCTGCTGATCCTGCCCGGTGTGCTCGCGAGCCTTGCGTGGATGGCCTTCGCGAAGGCGAGCGCCCTGAGCGCCGGCGCCTATCACACCTGGAGCGGCATGGCCGATCCCGATCGCCAACTCGCCTTCGTGTTCGCACATCCGATCGGCTATGTCGAAACCTTCATTCGCACCCTGTTCGCGACCGACTTCTTCCTGCGCAGCCTGGTGCAAGTCTTCGGTGCTTTTGGCCCACCGGTCTACCTGCCGCTCCCTGTGATCGCAATCCTCTTCGCACTCTTTCTCGGCGCGGTCTTCGCCGATGGCGCCGCGAAAGCACCGGAGTATCCACGCCGCCTCTTTCCCCTCGCGCTCGAGATCTTCGTCGTCTTCCTGGCGCTCAGCCTGACGCTGCTCTATCTGCAATGGACCGGCTATGCGAAGCCGGTGATCGAGGGCTTCCAGGGCCGCTATCTCTATCCGCTTCTCCCGCTCTTCGTGGTGCTGCCGCGGCTCAGCCGCCGCCCGTTCGGTCTCGCGCCCGAGACCTGGCTCCTCGCCCAAGTCGGCATCGGCCTCCCGGCGATGCTGGCCGAGACGGCCTGGGCCTATTACGGCTGATGCACCCGCCCTCCCGGGCCTGCAAACATCGTAAATTCCCCAGGACAGTCGGCATATGCCGACTGTCGCCGATGGAAGCTGAGGGGATACCATCCGTCCAGTCGATGGAGATGGGGAATCGCGAGATGTTCAGAACAGCCTTCGCGGGCGCGTTCGCGACCGCTCTTGTCGGAATGGGCGCCGGATTTGCGCAAGCCTCGCCGGTCGCGACCGTGCCTGATGCAAGCTACTATAACATTGTGAGCTTCACCGAGCCCAATGGTCTTCAGCACTTCGACAGCACGCATCTGCCGACCACCGGGCTTCACGTCCAAGGCGCGAACACCAGCGATATCCAGAACGAATTTTGGAACGGCACGACCAACAACAACTACGGCGTGCCCTTTGTAAACACCGCGATCAGGGTCGGAAACGGTGTCACGGGGGCGTCGGAGTCGCAGCTGACCTACTATGTCGAATTCACCGGCAATACCCCGACCGTCGATATAGGCGTGAAAGGCAGTGGCAATGCCACTTACGGCGAGATCGATGGGACGGGTCACGCCGGAAACCCGGGGGAGAACCAGGCCGTTGCGCTCATGTACATGATCGTGGCGAACGACCCGTTCCTCACCCAGGTATTCCGTGAGGTCGCGAGCAGCGACTCCTCGAATCCGGGCACCCATTTGTTCTCTCTCGATCAACAGTTCACAGTTCACACCAACGTTGTCTATGAAGTGTTCATGGATGCGTACACGTCTGCCGAGGACAAGCATTTCGCGGCCGCCGGCCTCGATCCCTATTTCACCGTGCCGAC
>DATKMF010000228.1:0-11109 GCA_035542015.1 Candidatus Cybelea sp. | reverse complement strand
TGGTCTCGTTGAGCGCATATTGCAGACTGTCGGTCATGTTATCGGCATAGAGGATCACTCTTCCCTCGACGTTGCGCGCGGCGCGGCCGATGGTCTGCACCAATGAGGTGCGCGAGCGCAGGAAGCCCTCCTTGTCCGCATCGAGGATGCAAACGAGGGCACATTCCGGGATGTCGAGTCCCTCGCGCAACAGGTTGATGCCGACCAGCACGTCGAAGGCACCGAGCCGCAGATCGCGGATGATCTCGATCCGCTCCAGGGTCTCGACGTCGGAATGCACGTAGCGCACCCTGACACCGGCGTCGTGCAGGTATTCTGTCAGGTCCTCGGCCATGCGCTTGGTGAGCGTGGTGATCAGCACGCGCTGGCCCTTCTTGGCGACCTCCTTGCACTCCGCCACCACGTCATCCACCTGGGTCTCGGTCGGGCGGATGATGCAGACGGGATCGATGAGGCCGGTCGGGCGGATCACCTGCTCGGCGAAGACCCCGGCGGTCTGCTTCATCTCCCAGGGCCCGGGTGTCGCCGAGACGCAGATGGTCTGCGGCCGCATCTTCTCCCATTCCTCGAATTTGAGCGGACGGTTGTCGCAGCAAGAGGGCAGGCGGAAGCCGTATTCGGCGAGGGTCGATTTCCGCGCATAGTCGCCCTTGAACATGCCGCCGATCTGCGGGACCGTGACATGGCTCTCGTCGACGATCAGCAGCGCGTCTTCCGGCAGGTATTCGAACAGGGTCGGCGGCGGCTCGCCGGGGCGGCGGCCGGTCAAGTAGCGCGAATAGTTCTCGATCCCCGCGCAGGAACCCGTTGCCTCCATCATCTCCATGTCGAAGGTCACGCGCTGCTCCAGGCGCTGCGCTTCCAGGAGCTTGTTCTCCCGGTTGAGCTCAGCGAGGCGGATCTTCAGCTCGTCCTTGATCAGCTTCACCGCCTGGTGCAGCGTCGGCTTCGGCGTCACATAGTGGCTGTTGGCGTAGACCTTGACCTCATCGAGGGTCGCGCTGCGCTCGCCGGTCAAGGGATCGAACTCGTAGATCGCCTCGATCTCCTCGCCGAACAGCGAGAGCCGCCAGGCGCGGTCCTCCAAGTGGGCGGGGAAGAGCTCGAGGCTGTCGCCGCGCACCCGGAAGGTGCCGCGGTAGAAGGCGGCGTCGTTGCGCTTGTACTGCAGCTCCACCAGCTGGCGCAGCAGCTCCTGCAGGTTCACCATGTCGCCCTGGCGGAGTGTGATGGTCATGGTGGAATAGGTCTCCGGCGCGCCGATGCCGTAGATGCAGGAGACCGAGGCGACGATCACCACGTCGCGCCGCTCGAACAACGCCCGGGTCGCCGAGTGGCGCATGCGGTCGATCTGCTCGTTCAGCGAGCTTTCCTTCTCGATATAGGTGTCGGTGCGCGGGACGTAGGCTTCCGGCTGGTAATAGTCGTAGTAGGAGACGAAATACTCGACCGCGTTCTCCGGGAAGAAGCTCTTCATCTCGCCATAGAGCTGCGCCGCCAGCGTCTTGTTCGGCGCCAGCACCAGGGTCGGGCGTTGCACCTGCTGGATCGCGTGCGCCATGGTGAAGGTCTTGCCCGAGCCGGTCACGCCGAGCAGCACCTGGTCGCGCTCGCCAGCGCGCAACCCTGCGACCAGATCGGCGATCGCCTGGGGCTGGTCTCCCGCCGGCTGGAACTCGGAGACGAGTTCGAAGGGCCGCCCCGGCAGCGGCCGGGCCGGGACGATGGCGCGTTCTTCAACGACGGGATCGGGCAGCGAATGCTTCATCCGCCCTATATAGTCCCCGCGCAAGGCAGCGAAAAGACGGCGCGGTGCCCGGCCGCCACGCTGCTGACAGAAGCCGTCAGTGCGGCGGCTACCCCTTCCGCTCGTGCGGAGATTTCACCGCGTGCAGGATCTCGGCATAGGTGTCGAGGATCCATTTGCGGTCGGCATTGGTGCGATCCTTGGCGGGATTGCCGTGCAGGGTCTTGCTCTCGAGATCGGCGATCAGCACCAGCAGGCGAAAGGCGATGCCTTCCGGCGATTCGTCGCCCGCATGTTCAGTGGCTTGCTCGGACATCGGCACTTCCGGCGGGAGTGGTTGATATTGCCGGGAAGCTAGCCCCGCGCGTCATGCCGCGCCGTGATTCAGATCAACGCCCCGGTCAACGCCCCCTCAGCGCTCGGCGCGACCGAGCACCTCGATCAGCTCGGCGATCTTCGCCCGCTGCTCCCTGGGATCGCCGCTGGCGATCGCGTGCTCGACGCAATGGCCGACATGGTCCTTCAGCACGATCTCCTCGATGCGGCGCAGAGCGGCGCGCACCGCGGTGATCTGCGTCACCACGTCGATGCAATAGCGATCCTCCTCGACCATGCGGGAGAGGCCGCGGACCTGGCCTTCGACGCGGTTCAGACGCTTCAAACAGTCGCCTTTGGTATCCTTCTGCATGGCTTGACATATACCCTACCGGGGTATACCTGACAAGCCACGGAATATACCCCCTGGGGGTTAGTTGTGGATTCAAACGAAGCGCACGCCCACCGGCATCACGCCGCGCCCGCAGTCGGGGCCGAGGATCCGGTCTGCGGCATGTCGGTCGATCCCGCGTCTGCCAAGCACAAGGCGGTATATCAGGGCGCGACCTATTTCTTCTGCTGCAACGGCTGCAAGACCAAGTTCGAAGCCGATCCGCAGAAATACCTCGTGCCGAAAACCGAAGCGCCGAAGCCGACCGCGCCAGGCACGATCTACACCTGCCCGATGCATCCCGAGATCCGCCAGGTCGGCCCCGGCGCCTGCCCGATCTGCGGCATGGCGCTGGAGCCCGTCGAAATGACGGCGGAAGAGACGCCGAACCACGAGCTCATCGACATGGCGCGCCGGTTCCGCATCGGTCTCGCGCTCAGCGTTCCGGTGGTCGCACTCGAGATGGGCGGGCATTTCGCGGGCCTTGAGCGCTGGATCGCGCCGCAACTGTCGAATTGGCTGCAGCTCGTGCTGGCGACGCCGGTCGTGCTCTGGGCCGGCGCTCCGTTCTTCCAGCGCGGCGGGGCCTCGCTGGTCTCGCGCAATCTCAACATGTTCACCCTGATTGCCCTCGGCACCGGCGTCGCCTGGATGTACTCGATGGTTGCCACGATCGCGCCCGCTCTCTTCCCCGCCGCCTATCGGATGATGGACGGATCGGTCGCCGTCTATTTCGAGGCGGCCGCCGTGATCATCGTGCTGGTGCTCCTCGGCCAAGTGCTGGAGCTCCGCGCCCGCGCCCAGACCGGCGGTGCCATCCGCGCTCTGCTCGATCTCGCACCGCGCACCGCCCGCCGCATCGACGGCGATCGCGACACCGAGGTGCCGGTCGATGCGATCGTCGTCGGCGACAAGCTCCGCATCCGCCCCGGCGAGAAGGTGCCGGTCGACGGCGTGGTGCTCGAAGGCAGGAGCACGCTCGATGAATCCATGGTGACCGGCGAATCCATGCCGGTCACGAAGGAGCCCGGCGCGCCGCTGATCGGCGGCACCATCAACAGCGCGGGCACCCTGGTCATGCAGGCCGAGAAGGTCGGGCGCGACACCGTGCTCGCCCGCATCGTGCAGATGGTGTCCGAAGCCCAGCGCAGCCGCGCGCCGATCCAGCGCCTGGCCGACAAGGTCGCCGGCTGGTTCGTGCCCCTGGTGATCGCGGTCGCGGTGCTGGCCTTCGCGTCATGGATGATCTGGGGCCCGCAACCGGCCTTCGCCTATGGCATCGTCGCCGCCATCGCCGTGCTGATCATCGCCTGCCCCTGCGCCCTCGGTCTCGCGACTCCCATGTCGATCATGGTCGGCGTCGGCCGCGGCGCCCATGCCGGCATCCTGATCAAGAACGCGGAGGCGCTGGAGCGCATGGAGCGCATCGACACCCTGGTCGTGGACAAGACCGGCACCCTGACCGAAGGCAAGCCGCGCCTGATCGAGATCGCCACGCTGGAGATCGCCGAGGACGAGCTCCTCCGCCTCGCCGCCGGCGTGGAGCACGCCAGCGAACATCCCCTGGCCCAGGCCATCGTCGCGGCGGCCGAGCAGCGGAAGCTCGCGGTCGCGCCGGTCCTCGGCTTCGAATCCCCCGCGGGCCGCGGCGCCTTCGGCCGGGTCGACGGCAAGATCGTCACCCTCGGCAGCGCCGCCTTCATGGCCGAGCGCAAGATCGACGTGGCACCACTCGCCGCTCGTGCCGATGCCTTGCGCGGCGAGGGCGCCAGCGTGCTCTTCGCCGCGGTCGACGGCCGGTTCGCCGGCATCTTCGCGATCGCCGATGCGGTGAAGCCGACCACGGTCCCGGCGCTCGCAGGCCTGCGGAGCGAAGGCATCCGCATCGTCATGCTGACCGGCGACAATCGCGTCACGGCAGAAGCCGTCGCGCGCAAGCTCGGCATCGATGCGGTCGAGGCCGAAGTCCTCCCCGAGCACAAGCGCGACGCGGTGGAAAAGCTGCGTCGCGCGGGAAGCGTGGTCGCCATGGCGGGCGACGGCGTCAACGACGCGCCGGCCCTGGCCGCGGCCGAGATCGGCATCGCCATGGGCACCGGCACCGATGTCGCGATCGAGAACGCCGGCATGACGCTGCTCGGCGGCGATCTCGGCGGCATCCTGCGGGCGCGGCTTCTGTCGCGCGCCGTCATGCGCAACATCCGCCAGAACCTGTTCTTCGCCTTCGTCTACAACGCGGTCGGCGTGCCGGTGGCGGCGGGCGTGCTCTATCCCATTTTCGGCATCGTCCTCTCGCCCATCATCGCCGCCGCCGCCATGGCGCTCTCCTCGGTCAGCGTCATCGGCAATGCACTGCGGCTGCGGGCGACCCGCCTTTAATCGTCATGCCCGGCCGTGCAGATGCGCCATCGTCACAGTGGCGGCGTGACGCCGTCGAGGCCCACCTGGATGCGGCTGGCGGTCAATTTGCCCGAGCTGTCTTTGGTCCCTGTCACGCTCACCTTCGCATGCGGCTGGATCATCGAGGCGTCGCCGGGGCCGATCTCCACCACCGGCGTGCCCTTGGGCACGCTCACGGTCTTCTGCCCGTCCTTGTAGGTCAGGGTCAGCGTCAAGCCGTTATCGGAGACCGCGCCTTCGGTGCCGACGATGTTGCTGACGGTCGCATTGGTCATGGTGCCCTGGGGCACCTGCGGGAAGGGCCGGTAGCCCTCGCCGGTGCCGCGCATCGATTCCGGGAAGATATGCACCTCGAGCGCCTTCAGCGTGCCGTCGGGTTGCGGCACCGCCGCCGTGCCGACGAACATGCCGAACGTGATGTCCTTCACCTGCGCCGGCTCCAATGAGCTGATGCGCGTCTGATCGTTCCAGTCCACCGCGACGGCGCCGCCCGGGGATGCGAGCTGGAACGATTGCCCGTTGACCGATTGCACCTCGCCGCGCAGATGGACCGGTGTCGCGGTATCGGCCGCCACGATCTGACCAAGGGGGGAAACGGCGCCAAGCCCGACGGCGCCGGCGAGGACAAAGGAAGCCATGAACGGTCTCATGCCACTCTCCTCAACACGCCTGCACGCCCGTGCGGCATCCTGCTGAGGCTGCCCCTTGGAATCAAGTCGCAGAAACGTGACGGCCCGCGGGCTTCGTGCCGGCAATCGGCAAGGTGAAGTGGAACACCGTGCCGCCCTCCGCATTGGGCTCGGCCCAGATGCGGCCGCCGTGGTCGATGACGATCGAGCGGCAGATCGACAGGCCGACGCCCATGCCCTCCGCCTTGGTCGAGACGAATGGCTTGAACAGGTTGCTCGCGACATTCTCCGGCAGGCCGGGACCGGTATCGGTGATGCGGATCTCGACGAGCGTCTCGCCCGACGGCGCGGCGGCGATGGTCAGGACCCGCCGCTGGCAAGAGGCCATGGCCTCGACGGCATTGCGGATGAGATTGATCATCACTTGCTGCACCTGCACCCGATCGACCTCCACCCCGGGAAGGTTGGACGGCACCTGTCTTTCGATCAGCGTCGCGTCGCCGATGGTGCCGAGCAGCGACACCGCCTCCTCGACCAGGGTTGCGACGGACTCGGCGGTGCGCTTCGATTCGCTGCGGCCGACGAAGCGCCGCAACCGGCCGACGATCTCCGCCGCGCGGCGGACATGCGCGGCGGCCTTCTCGAGATTCTCTACCACCTTCGCCGGCGGCGCTCCCTCCGCCGATTCCAGGACGCGGCGCGAAGCCGCCAGGTAGTTGGATGCGGCGGACAGCGGCTGGTTGATCTCGTGCGCCAGCATCGATGCCGTCTGGCCCATCATGGTGACGCGCGAGAGGTGCTGCAGCTCGGTCTGCAGCTCCCGAACGCGGCTCAGGCCGCGCTCCCGTTGCATGATGTAGATCCCGAGCCCCGCCAGGGCGACGCCGAGCATGGCCGTCACCGCCGCCAGCACCGAGGATATCGTGGCGGCACGGTTGGCGCGCTCCTGGCGTTGGCTCAACAGCTGGATCTCGTTGGCGCGAAAGGCGTCGAGCTGCGCCCGCATCTCGCGCCGCAGCTGCTGCCCGGATTCGACCCGTTCCGGCGCGTAGAGCTGGGCGCGCTGCGCGGGATCGGTCGCGATCGCGGTCTCGATGCGCGCCATGCGTCGCTGCAGCAGGGGCTGGAGCGCGACGAGGCGCGCGGTCTGGTCGGGATTGTCGGTGACCAGGTTGGTGAGGCCGCCCATCAGCCCGTCGATCGACGTCCGGGTCGCATGATAGGCGTCGAGATAGTCGGCGTTGTCGGTCAGGAGATAGGCCCGGCTCGCCGATTCGGCATCGACCAGGGCGATGTCGAGGTTGGCCGCCTGGCGCAGCACCTCTTCGGTATGCACGACCGCGCGGAAGCCGTCGCGCAGATTGGCCTGATTGATCGCCAGCATCGCCACGCCCAGGGCGAGCAGCAGCGCGGCAAGCACCAGGAGGCCGGCCCCCGGGAACCATATCCTTCGCTCGCCCGACGCCTGGCTGCGCAGGCGATCGGCCAAACTGCTCACTTCCATCCGCCGATTCTCCGAAGCCTCCACGGCGCTCCCGGCCGCATTCTTCGGATCCGGGAGATAAGGAACGCCAGCAAATCGACCGCAGGACTGCGAGTTTGCACCGGGGCGGGGTCAAGCGCAACTTGCGGCATGGCGCCGCAATCCGGTATGAGCGACCGGCGAGGCGGCGCTCCGTCTCGCTGCGTAAGCCGGTTTCCCTGAATCCCGTCGCCCCTCCGAAATCCCAGCCCGATGGTCAGCCCAATGGTCGTCCCTGCCCGCGTTACCTCCATCGCCATCGTCGGGATCGGCAAGATCACCGAGGACCAGCACTTGCCGGTGATCGCCAAGAATCCGCGTTTCAACCTGGTGGCGCTGGTCAGCCAGCGCGGCGTCACGCGTCCCGGCGTCGCCGGCTTCAAGACGGTCGATGACCTGCTGAGGTCCGGGCTCGCGGTCGATGCGATCGCGATCTGCACGCCGCCCGGCGTGCGCCACGCGATCGCCCTCGAAGCGCTGGCGGCCGGCAAGCATCTTCTCCTGGAGAAGCCGACCACGGCGACCGTCACCGAATCCGCCGATCTCGCCGCCGCCGTCGCGGCGCGAGGCGTCGTCGGCTTCGCCACCTGGCATTCGCAATACAACGCTGCGGTCGAGGAGGCGAAGCGCCTGCTCGAAGGCCAGCGCATCGCCCGCCTGCATGTCGAGTGGAAGGAGGACGTGCGGCGCTGGCACCCGGGCCAGGACTGGGTCTGGGAGCCGAGCGGCTTCGGGGTGTTCGATCCGACGATCAACGCCTTCTCGATCCTGACCCGCATCCTGCCCGCTCCGCTCTTCGTCACCGAATCGGAGCTGGTGACGCCGTCGAACCGCGAGACGCCGATCGCCGCCAGGATCAGGTTCCGCAGCCCCGCGGCCGCGAGCGGCGCCCCTCTCACCGCCGATGTCGACTGGCGCCAGACCGGGCCGCAGAGCTGGAACATCGACATCGAGACCGAAGGCGGATTGAAGCTCGCCTTGCGCGACGGCGGCTCCAGGCTCGCGGTCAACGGCGAGCCGAGGACGGCGAAGCCGTTGGAGGAATACGAGCGCATCTACGAGCGCTTCGCCGAGCTGCTCGACCGCGGCGAGAGCGACATGGACTACGCCCCGCTCCGCCTGGTCGCCGACGCCTTCCTGATGGGCAGACGCGTCGCCACCGATGCGTTCCACTGGTGACCAACGGCGGATAGACCCGTCGACTCTCGCCATTCGGAACTCACGTTCTAAGCCTCCACCAGCCCCAGCACCTGGCGGTCGAACAGCCGGCGGTAGATGCCGTTCGGCCTGCGGATCAGCGCCTTGTGGTCGCCTTCCTCGATGATGCGGCCCTGGTCGAAGACCAGGATCCGCTTCAACGCCCGCACGGTCGACAGCCGGTGCGCGATCACGATCGCGGTCCGGCCCTCGATCAGCCGCTCGGTCGCCTCGTGGATCAGCGCCTCGGATTCCGAATCGAGGCTGGAGGTCGCCTCGTCCAGGATCAGGATCGGCGCGTCGGCGAGGAACGCGCGGGCCAGCGCCACGCGCTGGCGCTCGCCGCCCGAGAGCTTGACGCCCCGCTCGCCGACCAAGGTCGCATAGCCGCGCGGCAGGCGGGCGATGAAGTCATGGGCATTGGCCAAAGCCGCCGCTTCCTCGATCTCCTCCACCGTCGCCCCCGGTTTCCCGTAGGCGATGTTCTCGGCGAGCGAGCGATGGAACAGGATCGGCTCCTGCTGCACGATGGCGATCTGCGAGCGCAACGAGGCCTGGGCGACCGCGGCGATGTCCTGGCCGTCGATCAGGATGCGGCCGCCGTTGATGTCGTGCAGGCGCTGGATCAGCTTCACGAAGGTGGTCTTGCCCGAGCCCGAGAGCCCGACCAGGCCCACCTTCTCATGCCCGTCGATGGTCACGTCCAGCCCGTCATAGAGCGGCTTCTCGTGGCCCGGATAGTGGAAGCGCACGGATTCGAAGTCGATCCTCCCGCCGGTGATGGCGATGGTCGGCGCGCCTATGCGGTCGGCGACGCCGAAGGGATGGCCGCCGATCGCCACCATCTCCTCCATCTCGTTCACCGCATGCTGCAGGTCGCGGATGTACCAGCCCACGTCCCGGAGATAGCCGTGGATCACCAGATAGGCCGTGAGCACGTAGACGAGATCGCCCGGGGTCGCCTGGCCGTTCCACCACAGCCAGAGCGCCATGCCGATGATGGCACCCCTGATCCCGAGCAGCGCCACCAGCTGGGCCGAGCCGTTGTTGGTGCCGCGGTTCCAGGTTCGCCGTGTGCGCTTGCGCCATTTGGCGACCACCTTTTCCAGCCGCGCGTCCTCCCGCAGCTCGGCGCCGAAGGCCTTCACCACCGGATTGCAGGAGATCGCATCGGCCAAGGCGCCGCCCATCCGCGTGTCCCAGAGGTTGGAGAGCCGCGCCGAGGGGCCGACATAGCCGACCGAGCCCAGGGCCGCCATCGCCACGAAGCCGATGGCGCCGACCAGCACCACGGCGCCCATCAGCGGCCAGCGCTCGCCCAGCAGCACGGTGGTGCCGAGCAGCACGACGGCGGCCGGCAGCAGCGCGATCAGCAGCGTGTCGTTCAGCAGGTCGAGCGCCCACATGCCGCGGGTCACCTTGCGCACGGTCGAGCCGGCGAAGGTGTTGGCATGCCAGTCGGTGGCGAAGCGCTGCACCCGCGCGAACGCCTCCTTCGCCGCATCGGACATGATGCGCAAGGTCATCGCCACCAGCGCATAGAAGCCGAGGTGGCGGAACAGCACGCCCATGGCGCCGAGCGCGATCATGGCGATCAGCGCATGCAGCGCCACGCCCAATGCCGCCGCGCGATCGCTGCTGGCGGCTCCGTTCGGCGCCACCGCATCGATCAGCCGGCCGGCATAAACCGGCACCATCACGTCCGCCATGGTCGAGAGCAGGATGCAGCCCGCGGTCGCGCAGACGATCAGCGGCCGGCGCCGCCAGTGGCCGAAGGTGAAGCCGAGCACGTTCCGGAACGGCAGCGCGCGGCTGCGCAGCTCCTCTCGCAGATTGCTCAATGTGAGATTCATGGTCCTGATCCGGCGCCGCTCTTGAGAGCAGGCACCGCTCCACTCAAATGGTTCGACGGAACGCGCGGGCGCGCGAGGGTTGGCGCGCGGGCGCGGACGGGTCTCGGTCTTCGGGATTCCGAGCGGGGCGGCGAACGCGGCCCCGCGGCGCCTAGGCGCCTAAGTCGGAGTTAACAGGGCGGTCGAAACCCTGTGCCGGAGACTCCCGTGCCGAGACGCGACCCCGCGATCTTCCGCAGCCGCGTGACCCGACTGATGACGTTCGGGGTCGACGGCGCGTCCGGGGCCCGGCCGAAAGCGACGGACATGGTCATGCTACCCATCTGATCCTCCGGCCGTGGTTCAACGTCTCGCAGTGGAGTGGAACGGGCAATCTAGCTGTCTCGCAGGCCTTTTGCAACCCGCGGGCGTCGCTTTCGAGATCACGGGCGCAGCGCATCCCTCAGGAACGCGATCAGGCGCGGCGACGTGCTTTGCGCGATGTTGAACCGGAGAAAACGTCCCCATTGCCGCGACGGGCTGAACACGTTGCCCGGCGCCAGCACGATGTTCCGCTCGATCGCGCGGGCCGCCAAGACCGTGGCATCCGGCGCCGGCTCCGGCAGCTGCATCCAGAGGAACATGCCGCCCTCGGTCTCGGCCCAGAGCCGCAGACCGAGCGCTTCCAGCTTCCGCCGCAGGCCAGGCCCGGCGCGGCGCAGCTTCTCACGCAGGCTGGCGGCATGCTTGCGATAGCTGCCGTCTTCCAGCAGCCGATGCACCACCTGGGCCGAAACCTGGTTGTTGCCGAAGGTGGTCGCAAGTTTCAGATCGGCAAGATGGCGGATGGTCTCCGCCGGCCCGGCGATGAAGCCGGTCCGCAAAGCCGCCGAGATGGTCTTGGAGAAGGAGCCGAGATGCAGCACGCGCGCGAAGCCATCCAGCGCCGCCAGCCGCGGCGTCGGCACCGCCTGGAAATCGCGGAACACGTCGTCCTCCACGATGCGGAAATCGAAACGCTGCGCCAGGTTGAGCAGGCGATGCGCCGCGCCCGGCGTGAGGCTGAGGCCCGTCGG
>DATKMF010000227.1:0-12842 GCA_035542015.1 Candidatus Cybelea sp. | reverse complement strand
CCAGACCATCAGGATCTCGGCGGGATGCGCGAAGTAATAGCCCGGCTCCCAGAGCAGCACCTGTCCCAGGCGCCCGCCGAGGATGATGCCGACCGTGCACCAGGTGACGAGGTCGTCGACATTCTCGCGGGTCAGGAAGCGCGGCGGTTTCGCGGTCAGCCACAGCACGTAGCGCCAGGCAAGGATGATCCCGGCGATATACGAGAGCGCATACCAGCGGATCACCAGCGGGCCGACATGGAAGGCGATCGGGTCGAAATCCGGGAAGACGAAGGCATTCATCGAAGCGGGCTACCCTTCCGCCATCGCTGGGTTAGAATGACGGCGTTATATCGGGCGGGCGAAGAAGCGGCAAGCGAGCCTCCAGATATCCACCATGGGCTCGCTCGGGAGGAAGAGCATGCAGACCGACAACCGGATCCTGGACGACATGGCCAAGGCGGCGAGCGGCGCATTGGGCTCGCTGGCCGGCCTGCGTCACGAAATCGAAATGCGGGTCCAGCAGCAGCTGGAAAAGCTGCTCGGCCGCATGAACCTCGTCAGCCGCGAGGAGTTCGAGACCATGAAGGCCGTCGCGCAAGCGGCGCGCGAAGAGCAGATCAAGCTCGAACGCCGGCTGCAGGAGATCGAGGCGAGGCTCGGGTCGACGCCCCCGCAATCCTAGCGCCGGCCCTCCGCGTCGACGCGGAGCCGTCACATTTCAAATAGGCGAGTCGACGCAGAACTCGGGTTCAACTCCGCCCGAGGAACGATGCTGGAGACCGCACGGAATGCGGTTTTCGTTGAAATCGTTGAAAAGGACTCTTGCGCCAGAGTCTTAAATTTGCGACTCTAAATGTGGTGGGAAAAACAAAATTGACCATCAAATCCTGGGGTCGAGCGCCCCACCTGCGCCGATTCCCGGTGGCCGACGCATGGAGGGCGCTCTGATGACCACGCTCCGAACCGAGTCGACCCCGATCCCGACCTCAAATCCCCTCGACGTCATGGAAGAGCTCGTCAGCGCCAATGAGTGGCGCTACGACCGCTCCAACGACGAGGAGATGATCGTCGAGATCGCCGGTCAATGGTGCGAATACCGGATGTTCTTCGTCTGGCAGGCCGATCTCGGCGCCATGTATTTCTCCAGCCTGTTCGATCTCAAAGTGCCCTCGCAGAAGAAGCGCGAGACCGCCGAGCTCCTCTCGATGATCAATGAGCGGCTCTGGCTCGGCCATTTCGATCTCTGCTCCGACGAGAACGCCCCGATGTTCCGCCACACGATTCTCCTGCGCGGCACCTCGGGCGTCACCGTCGAGCAGCTCGAAGACCTGATGGAAGCGGCCTTGTGCGAATGCGAGCGCTACTACCCCGCCTTCCAGTTCGTGATCTGGGGCGGCAAGCGGCCGGAGGAGGCGATGCAGGCCGCGATGCTGGAGACGGTCGGCGAAGCTTGATCTCCCGTCTCTGATCTCCTACGCCTGAGTGATGTCTGAGGAAGCGAAGCACGCGCTGCGCCTGCCGGGACCGCTGGTCCTGGTCGGCTGCGGCAAGATGGGCGGCGCGTTGCTGCGCGGCTGGCTGGCGCGCGGCGTCGACCCGAAGGAGGTGAGCGCGGTCGACATCAAGCCCGTCGGCCTCGACGATATCCGCGAGAAGGGCGTCCGCATCGTCACCAGCGCGGCCGAGCTTCCGGCCGGCTTGAAGCCCGCGCTGCTGCTGCTCGCGGTGAAGCCGCAATTCATGGACGAGGCGCTGGCCGACTTTCGCCGCCACGTCGGGCCGGAGGCGACCTTCCTTTCGATCGCCGCGGGGAAGACCATCGTCTATTTCAAGGACCGGCTCGGGCCTGATGCCGAGATCGTGCGCTCGATGCCGAATACGCCGGCCGCCGTCGGTCGCGGCGTCAGCGTGATCTACCGCGACCCCGCCGTGCGCCGGGAGCGGCTCGACCTCTGCGGTGCCCTGTTGAGCGCCGTAGGCAAGGTCGAATGGGTCGATCAGGAGGATCTGCTGAATGCGGTGACCGCCGTCTCCGGTGGCGGCCCGGCCTATGTCTTCCTGCTGATCGAGTGCCTCGCCGAGGCGGCACGTGCGGCGGGACTCCCCGCAGATCTCGCCATGCGACTCGCGCGGGAGACCATCTCGGGTTCGGGCGAGCTCGCGCGGCTCTCCGAGGAAAGCGCCGCGAAGCTCCGCGAGAACGTCACCAGCCCGAAAGGCACCACGCTCGAAGCCCTGAAGATCTTGATGGCCGAGGACGGGTTGCAGCCCCTGATGACCCGTGCGATCGCCGCCGCGACCAACCGGGCGCGGGAACTCGCGCAGTGACGACGTGTTGATGGCGACACGTTGTAGTCCGCTCCGGTGAGCGTCGAGAGCGGCAGGTCCAGCGTCGAGCGCGTGCGCGCCGCCCTGGCGGCGCTTGGACTCGATGCGGAGATCAAGGAGTTCTCGGCCTCGACCCGCACGGCGGCCGATGCGGCGGCGGCGATCGGCTGCACGGTCGCACAGATCGCGAAGTCCCTGGTGTTCCGCGCGCGACCTTCGGGTCGCGCCGTGCTGGTGATTGCGAGCGGCGTCAACCGCGTCGATGAGGCGAAGCTCGCAGCCGCGCTGGGTGAGAGCATCGGCAAGGCGGATGCCGAGTTCGTGCGCGCCGAGACGGGCTTTGCCATCGGCGGCGTGGCGCCGGTCGGTCACGGTGTGGCGCTGACGACGTTCATCGACGCCGATCTCATGGGGTACGGCGAGATCTGGGCGGCGGCCGGATCGCCGAACGCTGTCTTCCGCCTGACGCCGCGGGATCTGGTGCGGATCACCGGTGGCAAGGTCGCCGATATCAAAGCGGAGTCGCCGCCGGCGCGGCCTTGATGCCGCAGCAAAGCGGAGCGATATTTCGAATCAGGGTCCCCGAACCGAGGGACCGACGCCAAGGAGGCTCGAGCTATGGCACGACAGGCTAGGGCGAAGGGGGCGAGGCCGAAACGGGCGGGGGCGAAGCGGGGGACTTCCCGAGGGGGGACGGGGCGGCGCGCGGCCGCCAAGAGCGCACGCCCGACCCGCGCGGCAACTCAGGCCCATTCCAACGGAGGCGAGTCCGCATCGGCGGCGGCGTTGCGCCGTGCCCTGCTGGCGCTCATCGAGGAGCGCGGCTGGATCGATCTCTCGCTCGCGGAGATCGCCGAGAAGGCCGAGGTGCCGATCTCCGAGGCGCACCGCATCTATCCCAGCAAGGGTGCGATCCTGACGGCGCTCACCCGCTCGATCGACGAGCGCCTGCTCTCGAGCCTCGACGGCGACGCGCTCGAGGGCTCGGCCAAGGACAAGCTGTTCGATCTCTTGATGCGGCGCTTCGATATCCTGAAGGCCGACCGCGCCGCCTATCGCCGGCTGATGCGCCAGCTCCCCGGCACGCCGGCGGAGTTCACCGCGCTCCTCTGCCAGCTCCGCCGCTCGATGGCGCTGGCACTCGAATCGGCGGGCCTGAGTGCCAGCGGCTGGAAGGGCGCGCTGCGGCTGCAGGGTCTGCTCGCGGTCTACACCGCGGGCCTGCGCGCCTTCGCCAATGACGAGAGCGAGGACCTCTCGAAGACCATGGCGGAGATCGACAAGCGCCTCAGCCAGGCCGAGCGTCTTTCCGGCATGCTGCACCGCAAGCGCCCGTCGGCCGCCGCCGCTTGAACTAGGCGACCACGACCTCGGTTCCCGCATCCGCGAGCGCCCGCGCGAGATGCTCGGGCGGCGCCGCTTCGGTCACCATCACATGGCAGTGCTTCAGCTCGGAGATGCGGGCGAGGGCGCGGTGATCGAACTTCGATGAGTCGCAGAGCACCACCACCTGGCGTGCGCGCTCGATGAAGGCGCGTTTCACGTCGCTGTCCTCGAGGGAATAGTCGTAGAAGCCGCCTTCGATCACGCCGGAGACGCCGATGAAGGCGCGGTCGAAATAATAGCTGCGCGCCTGATCGTTGGCGGCGGCGCCGATCACCGCCATCTCCGGCGCCCTCAATTGGCCGCCGAGCACGTAGACCGGGCTCCGCCCGCCGGCGAGCGCCATCGCGGCGGGGAGATTGTTGGTGAGGAACTTGAGATCCGGCCTTCCCGCGAGCGCCTTCGCCAGTGCCAGCACCGAGGTGCCGACATCGAGCGCGATCGTCTCGTTCGGTTTGACCAGCGTCGCGGCAGCCGCGGCGATCCGCGCCTTCGCCGTCGCTTGGCGTCGCCGCCGCTGCTCGAACTCCGGCTCGACCGCATCGAACACTTCGAGCTTCTGGCCAGGCAGCGCCACCGCGCCGCCATGGGTTCGCGTCAGCACGCCTTTGGCCTCCAGCGCCTCGAGATCGCGCCGGATGGTCATCGCCGAGACGCCGAGCTGCTCGGCACTCTCCACCACCGAGAGAAAGCCGCTGCGGCCGATCAGCTCGATCAGCCGCGCCTGCCGCGCGCCCGCCGGGAGCCGACCCGAACCGGTCGCCGTTGCGCCATCTCCCTCGCCTGGGATTTCGAGCATGGGGTAGATATAACACAAATCAAATCGCCCAGTGTTCAATTTTGTGAGATATTGCACATGGGCCGCCGCAATGCCATGATCCTGGAAACACCACGAGAATTGACGCCGAGACAGGGGGCGTGAGGGGAATGGCGTCGATCGCGCTGGCGAACGTCTCGAAGCATTACGGCAAGGTGGTGGCCGCGGACGACGTGACCCTGGAGGTCAAGGACGGCGAGTTCATGATCCTGCTTGGCCCCTCGGGCTGCGGGAAATCGACCGTGCTCCGCATGATCGCCGGCCTGGAGAGCGTCACCAGCGGCGAGGTCTTCATCGGCGACGCGATGGTGAACGACGTGGCACCCAAGGACCGCAACGTCGCCGTCGTCTTCCAGAGCTATGCGCTCTATCCGCACATGTCGGTCGGCCAGAACCTGGCCTTCGGCCTCAAGATGCATGACATGCCGAACCGCGAGATCGAGAAGCGGGTGCATGAGGTGGCGGACCTGCTCGACATCGGGAAGCTGATCGACCGCAGGCCGGCGGCGCTCTCCGGCGGCCAGCGCCAGCGCGTCGCGCTCGGCCGAGCCTTGGTGCGCGACCCCGTCGCCTTCCTGCTCGATGAGCCGCTCTCCAACCTCGACGCCCAGCTACGCGCCGACATGCGGATCGAGCTGGTGAAGCTGCATCGTCGCCTCGGCCGCACCATCATCCACGTGACCCACGACCAGGTCGAGGCCATGACCATGGGCCAGCGCATCTGCATCATGCGCGAAGGCAAGGTGGTGCAGGTCGGCGAGCCGCTGGAGGTCTACCGCAATCCCACCAACATGTTCGTCGCCGGATTCCTCGCGAGCCCGCCGATGAACCTGCTGCCCTGCTATGTGATGACCTCGGATGCGAAGCGCCGCGAGGACGGACCGCTCTTCGTCGAAGGCGGTTCGCTGCGCCTGCGCATCCCGACACCCTACACGCCGGCCTATCGCACCTACACGACCCAGCCGGTCTATTTCGGCATCCGGCCGGAAGACGTGCATGCCGAGCAGAGCGATCCCGGCTGGCAGCCGCTCGATGTCGAGGTGGTTGCGCTGGAGACGCTCGGCGCCGAGACCGTGCTGATCGGCAAGGTGCCGGACTTGAAGCTCGGCGATTTCGCCGCGCGGCTTCACCGCAACTACCGGGCGCCGATCGGCAGCATGCAGCGGCTCTATCTCGATCTCGCCGAGATGCATCTGTTCGACCCGCACACCACCAGGGCGATCCCGCGCGATGCCTAGTCAACAAGGAGCGACCCGATGCTGAAGGAGACGTTCGGAGCGGCGAAGCCGATCATCGCCATGGTGCATTTCCCGCCGCTCCCCGGCGCGCCGCTCTATGACGCCAAGCGCGGCATGAGCGCGATCCTCGATTCCGCCGCCGCGGATATCGAACGGCTGCAGGCCGGCGGCGTCGATGCGGTGATGTTCGGCAACGAGGGTGACCGGCCGTATCTCATCAAGGCGACCCATGAATCGGTCGCCGCCTTCGGTGCTGCGGTCGGACAGCTGAAGAGCCTGATCAAGATCCCGTTCGGCGTCGACTATCTCTGGGACCCGGTCGCGACCGTCGGCCTGGCGGCGGCGACCGGCGCGAAGTTCGGCCGCGAGATCATGACCGGGGTCTACGATTCGGACATGGGTCTCTGGGCGCCGGATTGCGCCGGCGCGTTGCGGCTCCGGCACAATCTCGGCCGCGACGACCTGAAGCTGATGTACAACGTCAATGCCGAGTTCGCCTCGCCGATCGGCACGCGCACCATCGCCCAGCGCGCCAAGAGCGCAGTCTTCTCGGCGCTGGCCGACGTGGTGCTGGTCTCCGGCATCATGACCGGGCAGGCGGTCGATGCCAGCGACTTGAAAGCCGTGAAAGCCGTGCTCGGCGACACGCCGGTCTTCGCCAATACCGGCGTCAACATCGACAACGTGAAGGAGATTCTCTCGGTCGGCGACGGATGCATCATCGGCACGCATTTCAAGCAGGGCGGCGACACCTGGAAACCGGTCGATGGCGACCGGGTGAAGCGCTTCATGGACCATGTGAGAAAGCTGAGGTGATGTGATGCCAGCCTTTCTCGGCCTCGACATCGGCACTACGTCCACCGCCGGCATCCTCATCGATGCCGAAGGCCGGACCTTGGCGACTGCCGAGCGGCCGAGCGAGCTGGTCTCGCGCCATGCCAACTGGGCCGAGGAGGAACCGGCGCTTTGGTGGTCGAACTGCTGCGCGCTCATCCCGGCGCTGCTGCAGCAGGCCGGTATCGGCGCGGAGCAGGTCGCGGGCGTCGGCGTCACCGGGATGGTTCCGGCGATCGTGCTGCTCGACCGAGATGGCAAGGTCCTGCGCCCGAGCATCCAGCAGAACGATGCGCGCGCGACGCGTGAGATTGCCGAGATGCAGGCGCGATTCGACGGCAGACGCTTCTTCTCTCTGACGGGCGGCAGCATTAATCAGCAAGTGGTGGCGCCAAAGCTGCGCTGGATCGAGCGCAACGAGCCGGAGGTCTTCGCCAAGATCGCGACCGTGTTCGGATCCTATGACCATATCTCCTGGCGCCTCACCGGCATGCGTTCGATCGAGCACAATTGGGCGCTGGAATCCGGGCTGATGCGCCTGGCCGATGCGCGCTTCCTGCCCGAGCTGGTGGCCGAGGCGGGGATTGCAATGGACGTGCTCCCGCCGATCCGACGCTCGCAGGAGATCCTCGGCGGCGTGACGCCCGAGGCCGCGCAGGCGACCGGCCTCAAGCCCGGAACGCCGGTCGTCGCCGGCTGCGCCGACCACGTCGCTTCGGCCTATGTGGCCGGTGCGGCGCGCGACGGCGATCTGGTGCTGAAATTCGGCGGTGCCGGCGACATCCTGCTCTCGACCGCGAAGGCCGTCGCCGATCCCCGGCTCTTCATCGACTATCACATTATCCCCGACCACTATTTCAGCAACGGCTGCACCGCCGCGACCGGCACGCTGCTGAACTGGATCCTGCGTGAGCTTGCAGCGGGCGAGGCCGAGAAGGCGCGCGCTTCCGGCCAATCGCCGCATGCCTGGATGGATCGGCTCGCGGCCGAGGTGCCGCCGGGATCGGAAGGCGTGGTGCTGCTGCCCTATTTCCTCGGCGAGAAGACGCCGCTGCACGATCCCAATGCGCGCGGCACGATCCTCGGCCTCGGCCTGCATCACCGGCTCGCCCATGTCTGGCGCGCGGCCCTGGAAGGCGTGATCTTCGGCTTCCGGCACCATGTCGATGTGTTCCGCGAGATCGGGCTCAAGGTCGAGCGCGTCTTCGCTTGCGACGGCGGGGCCGCGAGCGATCTGTGGCTGCAGATCGCGGCCGATGCGCTCTCCGTGCCGGTGACGCGCATCGACAAGCATCCCGGCTCCTGCCTCGGCGCCGCCTATGTCGCCGGCGTCGGCATGGGCGCCTTCAAGGACTTCGCCGGCGTCAGCCGCTATGTGGCATCCGGCAAGGTGTTTCGCCCCGATGCCGCGCGCAGCGCCGTCTACGACCGGGCCTATGCCAATTTCCGCGCGACCTATGAACGGCTGAAGACGCTTTATCCGCGGCTCGATCCGTCGCTTGGAGCGGAGAGCCTCGCCAGAACAGGAGACGCCGCGTGAGCGATACGAAACTGCTCGATGGACGCTCCGCCTTGGTCACCGGTGCCGCTTCGGGCATCGGCAAGGCGATCGCCAAGGCGCTGGCCGGTGCGGGAGCCTGGGTCGCGGTCTCGGACAAGGACGGCGCGGCCGCGGCGGCGCTCGCCCAGGAGATCGGCTCCGATGCGATCGCAGCCGAACTCGACGTCACCGATGCCACGGCAACCGCGAAGGTGTTCGAGCAGGCGGAGACGGCGTTCGGCCGGATCGACATCGTCTGCGCCAATGCCGGCATCTCCAGCATGAACCCCACGATCGACCTCACGGAAGCCGAGTGGGACGCCAACATGAACGTCAATGCCAAGGGCGTGTTCCTCACCAATCAGGCGGCGGTGCGGCGCTGGCTGGCGACGGGGCACAAGGGCGTCATCGTCAACACCGCCTCGCTCGCCGGCAAGCTCGGCGCGCCGCTGCTGGCGCACTATTCCGCGAGCAAGTTCGCCGTGGTCGGCTTCACCCAGGCGCTGGCGCGCGAGATGGGACCGCATGGCATCCGGGTCAACTGCGTCTGTCCCGGCTTCGTCCGCACCAGCATGCAGGAGCGCGAGGTCGTCTGGGAGGGCAAGCTGCGCGGCATGACGCCGGACGCGGTCCGCAAGGAATACGTCTCCCTGACGCCACTCGGGCGGTTGCAGGAAGCGGAGGACGTCGCCGACATCGTGCTCTTCCTGGCCAGCGATCTGTCGCGGTTCTTGACCGGCGAGGCGATCAACGCCAGTGGCGGCGTGACGATGGATTGACGCCATGACCAGAAGCGGATCCGAGAAGCGCGGCAACATCATCACCCATGCGGTGCTGGCGCTGTTCTCGCTTTACATCGCGCTGCCGCCGCTCTGGGTGTTGCGCACCAGCTTCGTGCCGGAATCGACCTCCTACAGCCTCGATCTCATGCCCGCCTTCACCCTCGACAACTACGCGAAGCTGCTGATCAAGGACAAGTTCTGGCTGGCCTATGCGGACAGCCTCGCCGCCGCGACGATCTCGACCATGCTGGCGCTGCCGCTGGGCGCCATGGCGGGCTATGCCTTCGCGCGCTATCGCACCGGCGGACAGCTGAGCCGGTTCGTGATCCTGGCGACCCAGATGCTGCCGCCGGTCGCGATCGTACTGCCGGTCTTCACGTTGTTCCGCAGCTTCGATCTCACCAACTCGGTGACCGGCCTCGTCATCGCCTATGCGGCGCTCAACCTGCCGTTTCTGACCTGGATCCTGATGGGTTTCTTCGATGGCGTGCCGGTCGAGCTCGAATGGGCAGCGATGGTGGACGGCGCCACGATCTGGCGCGCTTTCTGGAAGATCGTGCTGCCGGTCTCGCTGCCGGGCCTCGCCGCGGCCGCGGTGCTGGGATTCATCCTCGCCTGGAACGAGTTCCTGTTCGCGCTGGTACTGACCGGGCCGACGACCGCGACTATTCCCGTCGCACTCGCCGGCCTGCAGTCGCAGAACGGCGTGCAGATCGCCGAGGTCTCGGCCGGCGTCGTGCTCGGCGTCGTGCCGCTGCTGATCGCCTCGCGCTTCATCCAGAATTATCTCGTCCGCGGATTGACCTTCGGCGCCATCAAATGAGTCCAACAACGACTTCGTGAAAGGGAGGAAACCATGAACAAGCGCATGAACAAACGGACCTTGGCCGCGTTGCTGGGGAGCGTATCCCTGGCGGCAATGCTCGCGGGCCACACCGCGCGGGCCGACGACATCACGCTCCACGCGCTGATGGAGGACGTGCCGGAGACGCATATCATCGAGGCCATGCTGCCGGACTTCACCAAGGCAACCGGCATCAAGGTCGAGTTCCAGAAGCTGGTCTATTCCGACATGCATCAGAAGCTGGTGACCCAGCTCATCGGCAATGCCAGCTACTACAACGTGCTCGAGGTCGACTTCCTCTGGGCCGGCGAGTTCCCGGAGGCGGGCTGGCTCGCGGATCTCAAGCCCTTCGTCGACAAGTCGAGCTTCGACCTGAAGCCCTTCATCCCCTCCATGATGGACATGGTCGGCATGCATAAGGGCACGCTCTACATGATCCCCATGTACAACTACTCGATGGGGATCCTCTATCGCACCGATCTGCTCAATGATCCCAAGCTCAAGGACGCCTACAAGCAGGCGACCGGCAAGGATCTCGCACCGCCGACCAGCCTCGCCGAGTATGTCGAGATCTCGAAGTTCATGAACAAGAATGCCGGCGTGGCCGGCTCGGCCATGCAGTCGCAGCGCGGCGATCCCAACAGCATGGAGTTCTCCAACTATCTCTTCGCCAACGGCGGCAAGTATCTCGACGACAGCGGCAAGGTGGCGCTCAACAGTCCCGAAGCGGTGAAGGCGCTGGAGCTTTATGTCGACAACATCCAGAACGGCGCCCAGAAGGGTGCCCTTTCGGCGACGCTCGACGACACCTTCCGCCTGATGTGCGATGGCAAGGCCTGGAGCATGGTCACCTATTGGTGGATGCTGCCCCAGGTCGACAACAAGGATTCCTGCCCGAACGCCGCCGGCAAGCTGGCGCTCTCGGTGATGCCCGGCGGCCATGGCGAGAGCGGCGGCTGGGGCTGGGCCATCCCGAAGAACGAGAGCCCGGAGCTGCAGGACGCGGCCTGGAAGTTCATCAGCTGGGTGCAGAGCAAGGAGACCTCGGTCGGCCGCGCGATGCAGGGCCACGCGCCGACCCGCTCGGACGTGTACCAGGACCAAGGCGTGCTGGCGAAGTACCCGTACTACAAGCAGGCGCTCGATGTGGTCGCGAGCGGCGAGGCCTTCCCGATCTTCACCTACTCCGCCCAGTACGAGGACGTGCTCGGCCGCCAGCTCTCGCTCGCCGGTTCCGGCGACGCTAAACCCGCCGACGCGATCAAGGCGGCGGCGGATGGACTGGACGAGCTGCTGAAGAAGTCGCAGTAGCGGTGAATGCGCGCATGCATACCACGACTCTGTCGTCATCCCGGCACTTGGTGCCGGGATCCACGCCTTGCTCTCCGCAACAGCGAAGCGGGCGTGGATGCCGGGACAAAGCCCCGGCATGACGGTGGAGTAGTCGACTTCATATGACCGAAGCCACCATCAGGGCTTCGCCGCCGAAGAAGCGGCGGCGGCAGCGGGATCGCTGGCGGGCGACCGGGTGGAAGTTCGCGGCACCCGGCCTCTCCATGATCGCCATCGTCATGGGCTTCCCACTGGTCTATGCGCTGCTCTTGAGCCTCTCCGCCTTCACGCTGCTCCATCCGAAGCTGAGACCCTTCGTCGGTCTCGAGAACTTCCGGGCGGTGATGAGCGACCCGTATTTCTGGCACTCGGTCTGGGTCACCATCGAATATTCGGCGGTCACGGTGATGGGCGAGTTCGTGCTCGGCCTCGCCATTGCCCTGGTGCTGAACCGCGTGGTCAGGCTGAAGGCGATCTACTTCGCCATTCTCACCGTGCCGATGGCGATGTCGCCGGTCAGCGTCGGCCTGGTCTGGCACATGCTGCTGCAGCCCAATCTCGGCATCATCAACCGGCTGCTCGATCAATCGGGCATCGGCGGTGTCGATTGGCTGGGCGATCCCCACCTCGCCTTCTGGACCGTGGTCTTCGTCGATGTCTGGCAGCAGGTCTCCTTTGTGATCCTGATCCTCGCTGCCGGCCTCGCTTCCCTGCCGCGGGAGCCCTATGAGGCGGCCGAGGTGGACGGCGCCGGGGAGGTACAACAGTTCTGGTACCTGACCCTGCCGATGCTGCGGCCGGTGGCGGCGATCGCCATCGTGATCCAGCTGATCAACGAGACCCGGACCTACGACCTGGTCTATGTCCTGACGCGCGGCGGCCCGGGAATCGCCACCGACCTCCTCAGCTATTTTGCCTACCGGCGCGCATTCCTCGCTCTCACGATCAACGAAGGGGCCGCCACCTCCTTCTTCCTCCTTCTGATGGTGCTGGCCCTGACCGTGGTCTTCTTCCGCCTGGTCACCCGGCGCAGCTGATCCGGACTCCCGATTTGGACAATCTGCAGTGGTTGTTGCGGCCATCGGCCGCAGTGCGCGGCAGCGCGCCGGGCCGGGGATAAATTCATCTAAGTGTCAGGAATAGCATGCTATTCTTATGCGTCTTTTGCGACGCAACAAACCGCTTGATTTCTCTGCTGCATTGCACCATGTTTGTTGCAATTGTGCATCGCACAATGAAGGCATGCGAAGATGAAATCCAAACGGAGGAGATCCCCCATGGCAAAGACCACGAGCGCGGCCGCCGAGACCGCCGACTTCTTCAAACCGGACTATTTCAAGGTTCCCGATTTCGGCCAATTCCAGGCTGACTGGAACCGTTGGGTCAGCGATTTTTCGAAGTCGTTCACCAACGGCAAGGCTCCGACCGTCGATCTCGAGACCCTGTTCGCCACGCAGCGCAAGAACTTGGAGGCCCTGACCAGCGCCAACCAGACCGCCTTCGACGGCGTCAAGCTGGTTGCCCAGCGCCAGGCCGAGGTCGCCCGTGAGGCGGTCGAGGAGTTCCAGAAGCTCGCCAAGGAGCTCAGCGCCCCGGCCAGCGCCGAGGAGAAGCTGGTGAAGCAGGCGGAGATCGCCAAGGCCGCTTTCGAGCAGGCCCTGACCACGATGCGCGAGATGTCGGAGACCCTGCAGAAGTCCAACACGCAGGCGATCGACATCCTTTCGAAGCGCGTCGCCGACAGCTTCGACGAGGTCAAGAC
>DATKMF010000226.1:0-6156 GCA_035542015.1 Candidatus Cybelea sp. | reverse complement strand
TCCTTCTGCCCCGGATGGTCGACGCCGATCCGCACCCGCCAATAATCGGGACCGATATGCGCGTCGATCGAGCGGATGCCGTTATGCCCCCCGGCGCCGCCGTTGCGCTTCACCCGCACCTTGCCGAGCGGCAGGTCGATCTCGTCATAGATCACGATCACGTCCTCGGGCTGCAGCTTGTAGAACTGGAGTGCCGCCTGCACGGCACGACCCGAATCGTTCATGAAGGTCTGCGGCGCCAAGGCGAGCACCTTCTCGCCCTCGATCGTGCCCTCGGCGGCGAGGCCGTGGAAGCGCTCCTTGATCGGGCCAAAAGAATAGCGGCGGACGATCGCGTCCGCCGCCATGAAGCCGATGTTGTGGCGGTTGCCGGCGTAGCGCGGGCCGGGATTGCCCAGGCCGACGATCAAACGCATCCGCTTGGCAACCGCACTTCTTCTCAGACTTACTTCTTCGGCGCGGGCGCCTTGGCGGCCGGAGCCGCGGCCTTGGCACCGCCGGCGGCAGCGCCACCGGCAGCCGGAGCCGCTGCACCCGCAGCCGGAGCCGCACCGCCGGCCGCCGGAGCCGCCGCACCCGGGGCCGCAGCGGCGGGAGCGCCGGCCGCAGCCGCCGCAGCGGCGGCAGCCTTCTCGGCCGCTTCCTGCTGCTCGGCCTTGAGGCCCGTGGGCGCGCCGATCGAGACCACGGTGAAGTCGCGCTCGCGAACCGCCAGGATGGCGTTCTCCGGCAGCTTCACCGAATGGATGTGGATCGAGCCGCCGATCTCGAGGCCGGTGATATCGACCTCGATCGCCTGCGGGATCGCATCCGGCGAGCAGATGAACTCGATCTCGTGACGCACGATGTTCAGCACGCCGCCGCGCTTCAGGCCGGGGCTCGCGGCCTCGTTGCGGACCACGACCGGCACGTTGACATGGACCTTGGTGTCCTTGCCGATGCGCTGGAAGTCCACATGGACGGTGCGGTCGGTCACCGGATCGAACTGCACGTCGCGCGGCAGAACCCGATGCTTCTCGCCTTTCAGGTCCACGTCGAGCAGGGTCGCGTAGAAGGTCTTCTTGTGGATGTGCCGGTCGATCTCCTTGGGATCCAACGAGATCAGGGTCGGATCCTTCTTGTCGCCATAGATAACAGCGGGGACGCGGCCGTCACGACGGGTCTGACGAGCGGCCCCCTTCCCGGCGCGGTCGCGAAGCTCCGCGCTGATAGATTCCACTGCGGCCATTGTTCACTCCTTCAAGTGTCGCAGTTGCCAGGGGCGAACCATTCGCCCGAGGACCGGCGGCCTCCAGGGGTGCCAACCGGATTTTGCTTCCACCTACTCTACTCCAACGCAGTCCGCGACGCGGTGGGACGTCGCGGACCGATCTGGTTCAGTGCACGCTGCGGGTTACCCCGCCGACGCAGGTCGGCAACGCAGTTGTGCGGCCGCGCGCCGATTTCCATTCAGTCAAACAAGCTCGATACCGAGCGTTCCTCGCTGATCCGCGCCATCGCTTCCGCGAGCAGGGGGGCGATCGTCAGCTGGCGCACGGTCTGGGAGACCCGGACCGCCTCGGTCGCCTGGATGCTGTCGGTGATCACCAGGCTCTGCAGCGGCGAGGCGGAGACGCGCGCGACCGCGCCGCCCGAGAGCACGCCATGGGTCACATAGGCCGAGACCGATTCCGCACCGGCCTCTTTCAGCGCCACCGCGGCGTTGCACAGCGTGCCCGCGGAATCGACGATGTCATCGACCAGGATGCAGCGCGTGCCGGCGACCTCGCCGATGATGTGCATGACTTCGGACACGCCGGCGCGCTCGCGCCGCTTGTCGATGATGGCGAGGTCGGCCTCCAGGCGCTTGGCGATCGCGCGGGCCCGCACCACGCCGCCCACATCGGGGCTGACAATGGTGAGGTTGTTGCCCGGGAAGCGCTCCTTGATGTCCTTGATGAGGACGGGTGCCGCGAACAGGTTGTCGGTCGGGATGTCGAAGAAGCCCTGGATCTGGCCGGCATGGAGATCGACGGTCAGCACCCGGCTGGCACCCGCGACCGAGATCAGGTTGGCCACCAGCTTGGCCGAGATCGGCGTGCGCGGGCCGGACTTCCGGTCCTGGCGCGCATAGCCGTAATAGGGGATGACGGCGGTGATGCGCTTCGCCGAGCTGCGCTTCAGCGCGTCGAGGATGACCAGCAGCTCCATCAGGTTGTCGTTGGTCGGGAACGAGGTGGGCTGCACGACGAACATGTCCTCGCCGCGCACGTTCTCCTGGATCTCGACGAACACTTCCATGTCGGAGAAGCGCCGGATGCTGGCATTGACCAGCGGCAGATTGAGATAGGCAGAGATCGCCTCGGCCAGAGGCCGATTGCTGTTGCCCGTCAGGATCTTCATCTCTGCCTCAAAAGCGCCGGCGCCGAACTCGCATCCGCCACCCGCCGCGGCCCTGTCCGAGTTCGAACCTGCCGGAGCGCACCTCCCCAGGATTTAAGGGGCCTGGATTCCGCGGGGGCGAAAAGCGCGCGGAATTTAACAGCGGTGTGACAGCCTGTCGAGCGCGAAGAATCGCGGAACGGGTAGAGCTAAGTAACTGAAAAAGGCCGGCAATCGGGGAAATCGGCCGGACAAAAGCTTCGAGCAACACCGGACTGCCGGCACTTGCAATCCGCCTCGGGCGCTGTGTCTTGCTTTGGAACAAAAAGTGAACTACACTCGCTCATGCCTTGGCAAGCTGCGACGCCCCGGGCATCTCGAACCTAGACAGGACCTATACAGAATCGAACATCGGATTGTCCCAGATCCATGGCGTAAAGCCATTTACTATCAAAGGCTTGCCATGGTCGGACAGCCTCGGGAATCGGCGGGGCCGTAAAAGCGTTGAGCGCAGCTTGGCCCTACCGCACCACCAGCTCGGTCGAGCGCTTCGAGAGCACCTCGACCCCGCTCTGCGTCACCAGCACGGTCTGGCCCGAGGTCATGGCGAGGCCGTCCTCGCTGTCGAAGATGATCAGATGGATGAAATAGACTTGGCCCGGCGCCGCGGGCTCGGGATTGCCGTGATAGAACATCGGCCAATCCATCCAGTTGGGCGCGAAGACGGCGCCGAGACTGTAGCCGGTCGCGTTCATGCGGTGCTTCTGGTAGCCGGCCTTGTCGAGCACGCTTGCATGGGCGTCGAACACCTCGCCGATCGGCCGGCCGGGTTTGAGCGCCGCCTTGCAGGCCTCGAGCGCATCGACCGCGACCTTATGCATCTCGACCTGCTTCGCCGGCGGCTGGCCGATCGGGATCGTGCGCATCAGGCAGGAATGATAGTGCCGGTAGACTCCGGCGAACTCGAGCGTCAGCTGGTCTTGGCGCTCCAGCACGCGGCGGCCGGTCTTGTAGCGGCAGAGCAGGGCGTCGTTGCCGGAGCCGATGATGAACTCGTTGGCGGGATCGTCGCCGTCGCCGCGGATGATGATCGACTGCATGGCGGCGAGGATCTCGGCCTCGGAGACGCCCGGCGCCGCCAGCCGGTGCGCCTCGTCGAGGGCGAGGTCGGCAAGCGCCGCCGCCTTGCGCACATAGGCGATCTCCGCAGGGCTCTTCACCAGCCGCTGCCGGCTGACCAGGTCGGAGGCATCGACCAGAGTCGCGAATCCGTCGAACGCCGCCTGGAGCCGCATGCCGTTGCGCGCGGTGAGGCCATAGGCCTCCCATTCGACGCCGAGCTTCTTTCCGGCACAGCCGAAGCCGCGGAGGATCTCGCGCAGCTCGGTCGCGGGGCTCGCCTCGGGGCCATCGACCCAGATGCGGATATCGGCGATGTCCGAGGTGTGCTGCGCCTGCCGGAGATCGGGCGCGCGGGTCAGCAGCATCACGCGGCCGTCGGCGCCGAGATAGAGGCACTGGAAATAGACATAGCCGAATGTGTCATAGCCGGTCAGGTAGTACATGCTCTCCTGCCGGAACATCAGCAGCCCGTCGAGGCCGCGCTGCTGCAGCGCCGCGACCGATGCCGCGCGGCGCGCGGCGAGCTCTTCTCTCGAGAAATGCAGTGCCACGGTCGATGCGTCCTTCCTGGATCTCAGCGCGCCGGCGCGGCGCCGAATGCGCCGGCGATCGCGAAATAGGCGGGCTTCGGCTTCAAGTCGCCGTCGAACGGCAGCGGGCGCGGCGGCAGCCCGTCCGGCCGGCGAAACTCATCGAGGTTGTAATGGCTGATCCAGCTGTCCGGATCGCAGAGCCCCCAGGTGACCACGGTCTTGGTCGCCGGATTGGCGAGGGCCACGTCGAGATAGTCCTTGTACATGGCGGCGACCGCCGCGTCGCGCGCCGCGACATCGGCCGGCGCGCCGACATCGACCACGTCGAGCTCGGTCACCATGATCTGCAGCCCGCGGTCGGAGACCTCCTTGAGGAATCCGGCGAACACGTCCTGGCTGAAATGCGGGCGCCGCTCCATCCAGAGATGGCTCTGGATACCGACCGCATCGATTGGCGTGCCGCGCTGCTTGAACCCGTCGATCAGGTTCAGCATCTGCCGGCGCTTCTTCTCGTTGTGATCGATGTCGTATTCGAGATTGTAGTCGTTCACCACCAGCAGCGCCTTGGGATCCGCCGCGCGGGCGGTCTGGAACGCGAGGTCGAGAAAACCGGGACCGAGCTGGTCCAGGAAGGCGCTCTGGCGCAACCCGTCCGGCCGGTCGCTGCCGGGCGACAGCACCTCGTTCGCGACATCCCAGGAATGCATGCGCCCGGCATAGCGGCCGCACATCGCGCTGACATGCTGGACCAGCATCTTCTCCGCATAGGCCTTGTCGCCGATGGTCTTGAACCAATCCGGCGTCTGCTCGTGCCAGATCAGGTTATGGCCGCGCACCTTCTTGCCCTGCTTCGCCGCCCAATCGATGAGCGCGTCGGCGCCGGAGAAATCCATCGCGCCCGCGTTCTTCGAATTGAGCCGCCAGAACATCTCCATCGCCGAGACGATCAGGCCGCATTCGCGCTCGACCAGCTGCGAGAAGGCGTCGTCGCGATTGATCGCATCGTCGCCGTCCCAGCTCTTCCAGGTCACCATGGCGCCGTAGTCGACGCCCTTGGCCGAAGCGAGCTCCTGCAGGCTTTGCGCCGCCGCCTGGGAATAGGCGGCGTTGCGCGCGCAGGCCATGGTGGCGATGGCGCCGAGCAGGGCGCTGCGCCGCGTGATGCTGAGCATGCTCATGGCGCCATCCGACTACACCAGGCCGATGACCGAGATCTGCCGTCCATAATCCGGCTCGCGCTGCAGCGTCGCGCGGCGATAGCTGAAGAAGTCGTCGGCCTCGGCGCAGGTGTCGTTGCCGGCGACCTCGACTGCGCCGAGTTCGAGCGCCTCCAGCTCTTTGCGCACCAAACCGACCAGATCGAACATGAAATGCCGGCAGCGCGAGGCGGTGGCGAAGAATCCGGCATTGGCCGGATCCTGCGCGACGAAAGGCTGCGGAAACTCCGGCCCGACCTCGTAGGATTTCTGCGCGATCGCGGGGCCGACTCCGGCGACGATCCGCTCGCGCGCCGCGCCGAGCTTCTCCATCTCGGCCACGGTCTCCCCCAGCACCCCGGTGAGCGCGCCTTTCCATCCCGCGTGCGCGGCGCCGATCACCCGCGCCTGCGGATCGGCGAACAGCACCGGCACGCAATCGGCCGTCAATATCCCGAGCGTGACGCCCGGCGTCTTCGAGACCAGCCCATCGACCTCCTGCCGGTCGCTTTCGCCCTGGCGATGGGTGACCACCGCGACCCGCGCGCTGTGCACCTGATAGGCGGTCACCAGCGATTCCGGATCGAGCCCGGCCTGCTGCAAGGCCCGCGCGCGATTCTCGGCGACCGCGTCGCGCTCGTCCTTGGAGCCGAAGCCGCAATTCAGCGAACGGTAGAGTCCGTCGCTGACCCCGCCATGGCGCGTCATGAAACCGTGGCGGATGGTCTTGAGGTCCTTGAGGGCGGGAAGCGCGATCATAGTCCGGCGGGGCTCGGCAACTCCGGCGCGGTGAGCGCCAGCACTTTGAAGAGACTGCCCATTCCTTTGGCGCCGATCAAGCGCTCGAGCGCGGCATCGATCTCCGCCCGTCCGGCGGCGTCAACCTTCGCCTTCAGCGTCTCGGCGCGCAGGTTGATGCCGAGAAGGCCCAGGAACTCGCCCTG
>DATKMF010000225.1:0-4518 GCA_035542015.1 Candidatus Cybelea sp. | reverse complement strand
GATACGCCCTGGAGGAGCGGCATCGCGTAGCCCTGCTCGACCACGAACTTGTTGAGCTCGCGGTAGCCCTCGAGGCGCTTCTTCTCGTCGGTCTCGTTGAACAGCTTGCCGACGCGCTCGCCCACGTCCTCGCTCTTCCAGGTCGAGAACGGAAGCTTCGGATTCAAGATGTAGCCGGTGTAGATCTCCGGATCGCCGGTATCGTTGCCCCAGCGATACAACGTCGCCTCGGGCATCTTGCCGGAGTGGTTGAGCTCGTAATACTGCGCGAGCTCGATCACCTGCAGGTCGGCGTCGATGCCCACCTTCTTCCACATGGCGGCGATCGCCTGCGCCATCTCGTAGTCGTTCGGGAACACACCCTTGGTGGTGTTGAAGTGGATCTTGACCGGCTTCTGCGGGCTGAAGCCGGACTTGGCGAGGAGTGCAGCCGACTGCTTGGGATCGTGGGCGAAGGTGAACCCGGCAACATAGCCCGCCGTCTTGGGCGGCGCGAGGACGGACAGCGGCACCGCGACCCCGCCGAAGAACGCCTTCGACAACGCCGCCTTGTCGATCGCGTGATGCGCCGCCAGGCGCACATTGCCGTCGGTGAAGGCGCCGATATTGCCCACCTGGATGATGAAGATCTCGGTGATCGGGCTCACCTGGCTCGCAAAGCCCGGCTCCTTCGCGAGGCGTTGCGCCTCGCGGATGGGGATTTGCGTGGTGATGTCGGCCTGGCCGGACTGCACCGCGGCCACGCGCGCGGTCGGGTCCTTCACCGTCTCGATCGTGACGTGCTTGAGCTTGGGCGCACCTTTCCAGTACTTGGCGTTCGCCTCCAGCACGATGCGCGCCCCCTGCTGGAACTCGACCACCTTATAGGGACCCGAGCCCACCGGCTTCTGCAGGAACCCGTCCTTGCCGACTTTCTCGAAATACGCCTTCGGCAGGATGAAGCTGCCGAGATAGGCCCACCACTCGGGTGCCGTCGGCTTGGGCGAGGAGAAATGCACGACCGCCTTGGTCGGTGACTGGATCTCGATGTCCTGGATGTTGCGCCACACGGCCGCTGTCGCGAGCTTCGGATCGGCCTTCTGACGCTCCTGGAAGCTGAACTTGAAGTCGGCCGTGGTGAGCTTGTCCCCGTTATGGAACAAGACGTCATCGCGGAACTCGAGCGCGATCGCGAGGCCGTCGCTGCCGATCCAGTTCCACGACTTGACCACGTTGGGCGTGAGCTTGAGGTCGGGCGAATAGGTCAGCGGCTGATCGAAGACGCTGGCGAAGATCGGCATCGCCAGAGGGATGGTGTAGGCCACGGCGTCCCAGCTCGGCACGTCGAACGGATAGGCGACGACCAGAGCGTCCTTGGCCGTCGCGGCGCGCGCGAGCGGCGCCCCGAAGAAGGGCGCAATGGCAGACGTGACCAAAAAGTCGCGGCGTGTGACTTGCATAGTCCATCCCCCGTGCTTGGCGTGACCATGCGGCGAAGCGCCATGCTTCACCGGCAAACATTTTAGGTTTAAAATATCTCAAGAAAGACCAGCAAACACAAGCGCGAGGGGGTGGGCATGACGGTGGAATTCACGCGGCGCTCAGCACTCGGGCTTAGCGGTGCCGCGGCCGCACTGGCCGGTCTCGGACTCCCGGCATGGGCGCAGGCCCGCGATGCGATCACCATCGCCTTTCCCAACGATGTGCCGACCTGGGATCCGAACGCGCGCGTGCTCCAGGGCGCGCAGTCGTTCTACAAATGCGTCTTCGACTCACCGTTGACCCAGGCGCCGGACCTGTCGCCGCTGCCGAACCTGGCGAAGGCGTGGCGCTATCGCGACACAGCCTCGCTCGAGCTCGAGATCGAGCTGCGCGGCGATGCGACCTTCCACGACGGCAGCAAGGTGACAGCCGAGGATTTCCGCTTCACCTTCGATGAGCGCCCCAAGGCGCCGGTGGCCGCGGGCGGCCGCAAGCTCGACACGGGCTTCATCTGGCGCAAGGTCAAGGCGGTGACCGTCGAATCCCCGACGCGCGCGGTCATGCAGTTCACCGAGGTCATGCCCTCGGCCGTGACGTGGCTCTATTTCATGGCGAGCTTCGTCGTACCGAAGGCCTATATCGAGAAGGTCGGCGTCGATGGGTTCGCCGCGAAGCCGATCGGCTCCGGCCCCTACCGCCTCGCCGAGTACCAGCAGGGCGCGCGCGTGGTGCTCGAGGCGTTCGACCGCCATTGGGCGGGGGCGCCCAAGCTGAAGCGGGTCACGATCGAGATCGTGCAGGACCCGTCGGCGCGCGTCGCGGCGATCGAGGCCGGCCGGGCCGATCTCGCGGTCGATCTGCCGATCCGCGAGACCCAGCGGCTGGGCGGCCGCCCTGGCCTCGTCGGCCGCATCGATCCGATCGCCGACATCCTGATCATCGAGGTCAATCACGTGGGCGCCTTCGAGCGCGAGGAGGTGCGCCTCGCCGCCCACCACGCGATCGACAAGCGCGCGATCTCGAAGGCGTTCTACGCCGGCAAGGCGATCCCGATCGACGTGCCCGCGGCGCACGGAACCCCCGGCTATCCCAAGGAGTTCCACGTCGCCTATGACCCTGCCCAAGCGAAGGCGCTGCTCGCGAAGGCGGGCGTGAGTGCCGGTGCTCCGGCGCAAATCACCTTCTTCACCACCAAAGGTGTGTTCCCCAACGACTTCGAAGTCGCACAGGCGATCGCCGCGATGTGGAAGAAGGTTGGCATCGTGGCCGACCTCCAGGTGATGGAGCTGCCCAAGTACCAGGAGCTGCTGCGCGCTGGAAAGCTGCCCGAGGCCACCATGTACCAGTGGGGCAACACCACCGGCGATCCAGAGATGTACGGCGGTTACCTGCTCGACCCGAAGTCGATCTTCTCGTCCTACAAGAGCCCGGACCTCGGCGAACGGGTGGCGCCGCTCCTGGTCGAGAGCGACCCGGCCAGGCGCGCCGAGGGCTATCGCGAGCTGCATCGCTACGCGGTCGAGAAGGGCTACAGCATCCCGCTGTTCCAGGGCATCAAGACCGTCGCCTATCAGAAGGCGCTCGCGTACAAGCCCTACGCCAACGGCTGGATCCTGCCGCAGGACTACGCGCTCAAGGGATGACTGACACGGCACTCGGCATCGTCGGGCGGCGCTTGCTCGCGGCAGTGCCGATCCTGATCGTCGTCTCGGCATTGGTGTTCGTGGTGCTGCGGCTGATCCCGGCCGATCCGCTCGGCATGTCCTTGCCGCCGAACGCCACCGAAGCCGACGTGGAGACGATGCGCCACGAGATGGGGCTCGACCGGCCGATCCCGGAGCAATACGTGATCTGGCTGGGCCATATTGCGCGCGGCGATCTCGGGATCTCGAGCCATTTTCGCCAGCGGGTGACCGGGCTCATCGCCGCCGCCCTGCCGACCACGCTCGAGCTGGTCGCCTCGGGCCTGATCCTCGGCATCCTGCTCGGACTGACCGGCGGGCTCCTGATGTTCGAGGGGCGCGGCCGCGTCACAGAACAGGTCACCGACATCGGCAGCCTCGTCGTCATGTCGATCCCGGAATTCCTGTGGGCGATCTTCCTCATCCTGGCGCTCGGGGTCGGCTTGCGGCTTCTGCCGTTCATCGGCCGGCTGGATGCCGACATGACGGTGCCGCCCGTGACCGGCTTCCTGCTGGTGGACTCGCTGGTCGATGGCCAGCTCAACGCGTTTGCGAGCGTGGCGGCCCATCTCCTGCTGCCCGCGCTCGCGCTTGGCCTGGCACTGGCGCCCCTGATCATGCGCGTCCTGCGCTCGAGCCTCATCGACACCTATGTCGAGGACTACATCACCCTCGCGCGCCTGCGCGGCCTTTCCGAGCGCCGCATCCTGCTGCGCCACGCGCTCAAGAACGCGGCCCTGCCGACCGCGAGCCTGATCGGCGTGCAGGCCGGCTTCATGTTCGGCGGCACCTTGCTGGTCGAGGTGATCTACACGTTTCCGGGCATCGGGAACCTGATGGTCGAGGCGGTGCGCAACCACGACCTGCCGCTGATCCAAGGGATCGCCCTCGTCTATTGCGTGATCGTGCTGGTCATCAACACGGTCGTCGACCTCGCCTATCTGGCACTCAACCCGAAGCTGAGGCGGCAATGAGCGAGATGCTGCGCCGGGCCCTCGCCGAGCCGCGGGTGCGCGTGGGGGCTATCATCACCCTCTTTGTGCTCGCGGTTGCCATTTTCGCCCCGCTGCTCGCCCCGCACGACCCGACCGAGCAGGACCTCGTGAACACGCTCCTGCCGCCAATGTGGCAGGACGGCGGCGATCCGTCCTTCGTGCTCGGCACCGACAGCCTGGGCCGCGACATTCTGTCGCGGCTGATCTACGGCGCACGCGTCGCCATGACCGTGGCGGTGGTCGCCGCCTTCGGGGCCGCCCTCCTCGGCAGCGCCTTCGCGCTGATCGCCGGATATTTCGGCGGCGTCGTGGACTGGCTGATCTGCCGCGCGGTCGACGTGTGGATGTCGTTCCCGCCGGTGATCCTGTCCCTGATCCTG
>DATKMF010000224.1:0-3145 GCA_035542015.1 Candidatus Cybelea sp. | reverse complement strand
CGTGCTGCTGACGATCGAGGATTCCGACTATCGCGCCAAGGTGGCGCAGGCCGAGGCGCAGGTGGCCGCGGCGGCCGCCTCGATCAGCACCATCGACAGCCAGATCGCCTGGCAGCAGAGCAAGATCGCCGAGATCCAGGCGCAGCAGCGCAGCGCCGACGCGGAGCTGACGCGGGCGAAGACCGTCTATGACCGTTACAAGAAGATGATCCTCGACAAGGTGATCGGCACCCAGGAGCTCGACGAGGCGACGGCCTCCTACCTGAAGGCGCAGGCCGCGATTTCCGAGACCACGGCGCAGCTCGCGGCGGAGCAGACCCAGCTCGGCGTCTATCAGGCCTCGCGCAAGGAAGCGGAGGCGAAGCAGGCCGAAGCCGAGGCGAACCGGCGCTTGGCCGAGATCGATCTCGACCGCACCGTCATCCGCGCGCCGATCGACGGCGTGGTGGGCAACCGTTCGGTCCGCATCGGCCAGTATGTGAAGGCGGGCACCCAGCTGCTCTCGCTGGTGCCGGCCGACGTCCACGTCGTCGCCAACTTCAAGGAGACGCAGCTCGACCGGATGCGCCCCGGCCAGCAGGTCGAGGTCTCGGTCGATGCCTTTCCGAGCCAGAAGCTCCTCGGCACCGTCGAGAGCTTCGCGCCGGCGAGCGGCGCCGAGTTCAGCCTGCTGCCGGAGGAGAACGCCACCGGCAACTTCACCAAGATCGTGCGCCGCGTGCCGGTGCGGATCGCACTGCCGGCGGACAATCCGCTCAAAGGTTTGCTGCGGCCGGGCCTTTCGGTCGTGGTCGACGTCGACACGCGGACCGGGCCGAAGACGCCGGGCGAGATGAATGCCGCGAAGATCGCCGATGGCAGCCTGCTGTTCGGCGCCGCGGTCGCGAGCGAACCGAAGTAGCGGCCCATGCGGGACTTCCCGGATAGGATCATTGCGGGGCCACCCCTCACCCAACCCTCTCCCACAAGGGGAGAGGGCTTTGGACCGAGCGCTGCAACTGCCCCCTCTCCCCTTGTGGGGAAGGGTTACGGAGCGTTGGCGAGGCTGAAAGCCGTGCCCTACGCGGAGTTGCGTGAGGGGTCGCTTGGTCTCTCAGGCTCACCATGCTGAACCGGCCTTTGACCGCCCGCGACTGGGTGGGGTTCATGATCATGGTGTTCGGGATGTTCATGGCGATCCTGGACATCCAGATCGTGTCCTCGTCGATCGCCGAGATCCAGGCCGGGCTTTCCGCCAGCGCCGACGAGATCAGCTGGGTGCAGACCTCCTATCTCATCGCCGAGGTGGTGATGATCCCGCTGACCGGCGTGCTCTCGCGGCTGATGTCGACGCGGGTGTTCTTCGCCATCGCCGCGGCGGGGTTCACCGCGACCAGCGTGCTCTGTGCCTTCGCCTGGGACATCAACTCGATGATCCTGTTCCGCGCGGCCCAGGGCTTCCTCGGCGGCGCGATGATCCCGACCGTGTTCGCCACCTCGTTCATCGTGTTCCCGCCGGAGAAGCGCAACTTCCTCTCGGTGCTGATGGGCCTGGTCGCCACCATGGCGCCGACCCTGGGGCCGACGCTCGGCGGCTGGCTGACCCAGGCCTTCTCCTGGCACTGGCTGTTCCTCGCCAATCTGCTGCCCGGCATCGTGGTGACGACGGGCGTCTGGCTGTTGGTCGATTTCGACCGTGCGGATCGCTCGCTGCTGAAGCACTTTGATTATCTGGGTCTGCTGCTGATGGCCGTCTTCCTCGGCTGCATGCAATACGCGATCGAAGAAGGCCCGCGGAACGACTGGCTGGAGGATGCGTCGATACGCAACGCGGCCGTGGTCGCCGCGGTCTTCGCCGTGCTGTTCTTCTGGCGCAGCTTCACCTATCGCGCGCCAATCGTCGACTTGCGCGGCTTCGCCGACAAGAATTTCACCTTGGGCTGCATGTACAGCTTCATCATCGGCATCGGGCTCTACGGCTCGACCTATCTGACGCCGGTGTTCCTGGGCCAGGTGCGCGGCTTCAACGCGCTGCAGATCGGCCAGATCATGTTCGTGACCGGCGTGTTCCAGTTCATGTCGGCGCCGATCGCGGGGAGACTCGCCGCGAAGCTCGATCTCCGCATCATGCTCGCCTTCGGCCTGCTGATGTTCGGCGGCGGCGTCTGGCTGCAGTCGCATATGTCGGCGGAATGGGGATTCGGGGAGTTCTTCGTACCGCAGGCAGTGCGCGGCTTCGCGCTGATGTTCCTGTTCATCCCGATCAACGCGGTGGCGCTCGGCACCTTGCCGCCGCAGCGCCTGAAGAACGCCAGCGGGCTCTATAACCTGATGCGCAACCTGGGCGGCGCCATCGGCTTGGCGGGCATCAACACCATCATCAACGACCGGCTGGCACTGCATTGGGCGCGGCTGGTCGAGCCGCTGACCGCCGGCAACCCCAACCTGCAGCGCTTCATGGACGGCGCCCAGAGCATGGTGTCCGATGCGATGGGCGATTCCGGCACACTCGCCAGCATGAAGCTGCTGGCGAAGCTGGTGCGTCAGCAGGCCGAGGTGCTGACCCTCGCCGATACGCAGCTGGTGATGGCCGCGATCTTCATCTCCGGCTTGGCTGCGATCCCGCTGCTGTCGAAGCCGAGGACGGCGCCCGCCGCGAAGACCTCCGCCGAGGCGCATTGACGAAGGGGTTCCCTACCCTTCGTCATGGTCCGCCTAGGTCGTGGACTCATAAGCGCGGGTCCATAGGCGGATAGCGGCCATGAGCACGGCTGCGAGATAATTCTGGGCAAGCTTGTCGAAGCGGGTGGCGATCCTGCGGAAGTGCTTCAGCTTATTGAAGAAGCGCTCGACGAGTTGCGCTGGCGGTAGACTTCTCGGTCCACGAGGCGGCGGACTCTGACATTGCTCTGGGACGGGATATGGGCTGCCGCGCCCTTGGCCTCGATCAGATCTATGATGGCTCGTGCGAAGAACCCACGGTCTGCCACGACGTCCCGGGCTAATGACAAGCCTTCGATCAGCAGGGGGAAGGTTGTCTTGTCGGAGGCTTGGCCAGGTGTCAGCACCAGACGGACTGGCAGGCCCTGAGCATCAACGACCGCGTGGATCTTGGTGCTCAGTCCTCCACGAGAACGGCCAATGGCGTGATCCGAGCCCCCTTTTT
>DATKMF010000223.1:0-55538 GCA_035542015.1 Candidatus Cybelea sp. | reverse complement strand
GGCGACCGCACGCAGATGGCCGCCGGCTTCGCCCTTCTTGGCGCCCTTGCCGTCGCCGCCCTTGCCGTCGGCCACATGCAGGAAGATGCCGTTCAGGTAATAGCGCGTCTCCTCGGTGGATATGGCGAATCTGGTGCGGTCGATCAGGCCTTTCAAGTCGCCTGCGGCCAGCGGAAACTGGTGCGGCAGGTCGCCGGCGCCGGTCGCCGGGAAGTCCTCCTTCGGCAGGGTCGCAAGGCTGAAGCGCGAGCGGCCGGCGCGAACCGAAGTCTGCTGCCCGTCACTCGAAAGCTCGATCTGCACCTGCGATCCTTCGGGCAGCTTTCGGACGATATCGTAAAGCGTATGGGCCGGCACGGTCGCCGCGCCCGGCTGCCCCGCTTCGGCTGCCACCTGCTCGACGATGGCGAGCTCCATGTCGGTGGCCGTCATGCCGAGGCGGTCGCCCTTCGCCTCCAGGAGCACGTTGGAGAGGATGGGAATGGTGTTGCGACGCTCGACCACGCTCTGCACATGCCCCAGCGAGTGCAGCAAGGCCGTCCGTTCGATCGTCAGTTTCATGGACCCGTCAACTTTCGCCCTGTTCCAAGATTTTTCGCCAGCGGACCGGGTCTGACCTGCGCGACGGCGACGGGCGGAAAGACGCCCGATCCGCCGACCGAACACGGTCGTTCCCGGCGCTTGCGACTTGCTTGAGGCCCCGGAATCCCAAGCGTGGATCCCACGCGTGAATCCCGGGCAGAACGGCCGAATCGGCCGGGCTTGACCAGCAAGTGTTGGATTATAGCAACTGGCCGCCCCCGCAACAGGGAAAAACTGCCCGGAAACCGCCCCGGACGGCCCTGTAATCAGCCCTCCAGCATGCGTTTCAGGAGGTCCACGTCCTCGGAAAATCCGGCATCCGCGGCGCAAAGCTCCTCGACCTTCTTGACCGCATGCATGACGGTCGTGTGGTCGCGTCCGCCGAACTTGCGACCGATCTCCGGCAGCGAGCGGGTGGTCAATTGCTTGGCGAGATACATCGCCACCTGTCGCGGCCGCGCCACTTGCCGCGCCCGCCGCGGCGACTGCATGTCGGCGAGCTTGATGTTGAAGTGCTCGGCGACGCGGCGCTGGATCTCTTCGATGGTGACGCGCCGGTCGTTGGCGCGCAGCAGATCCTTCAACAGGTCCTGGGTCGATTCCAGGCTGACCGGCTGGCCGATCAGCGAGGCATGCACCACGATGCGCGTGAGCGCGCCTTCGAGCTCGCGCACGTTCGATGAAATGCGGTGCGCCAGGAACTCGAGCACCTTCTGGGGCACCTCGACCGAGGCCTGCTCGGCCTTGGTCTGCAGGATGCCGAGCCTGAGCTCGTAGGTGGTCGGATGGATGTCGGCGACCAGGCCCCAGCCGAAGCGCGTGCGCATCCGCTCCTCAAGGCCCTGCAGGTCGGACGGCGACTTGTCGGCGCTCAGGACCACCTGTCGGTTCTGGTCGAACAGGGCGTTGAAGGTGTGGAAGAACTCCTCCTGGGTCGATTCCTTGCCGATGATGAACTGCACGTCGTCCACCATCAGCACGTCCACGTTCCGGAACCGCTCCTTGAAGGCCATGGTGTCCTTGTTCCGCAAGGCGCGGATGAACTGGTACATGAACTTCTCGGCGGAGAGATAGATCACCCGCTTTTCCGGCGTCTTCTTGCGGATGTGCCAGGCGATCGCATGCATCAGGTGCGTCTTGCCGAGCCCGACGCCGCCATAGAGGAACAGCGGATTGAACGGCACCTGGTCGGCCTCGGCGACGCGAACGGCCGCCGCTTGCGCCAATTCGTTCGACTTGCCGACCACGAAATTCTCGAAGGTGAGGCGCGGGTCGAGATTGCCGCTCCATTCGTCGAGCGTGTCACCCTCGGCATCCTTGACGATCAGCGGCGCCTGGGTCGTCGTTTCGAGCGCCTCTGCGGAGACCGGCGCGTCCTCCGCATCGACCGGCTGGCCGGCGGCTTCGGTCTGGGTCGCATCGACGATCACCTCGACCGTGCGGATCTCCGGGTCTTCGTTGCTCCAGAGCGTGCGCAGACGATCGGCGTAGTGGGTCGCGACCCAGTCGCGCATGAAGCGCGAAGGCACCGATACGCGCAGGTCGGCGCCGCGCCGGCCCGCCAGCGTCAGCGGCTTCAGCCAGCTTCGGAAGGTCGCCTCGCCGTATTCCGCGCGCAGCCGGCCGCGCACACGGGCCCATTGGGCATTCAGCAGAGTGTCGGTGTTGAGTTCCGCCATCGATCCCCCCTCAGTCCTGGGCCCAAGGCAACGCAGCAAACTTCCAGCCGCCCCGCTGGCCGCGATGACTGGCCCCGTCCTTGTCTCCCTCGAACCCTTCCGCGACGTTGTAGGCGCGCGCAAAACCTGCCGCCGTCGCGGCTTCGGCGGCGGCACGTGAGCGCGCCCCACTGCGGCAGAGGAACAGAAGCGGCGCTTCGGATTTGCCGCCGCGCTCGGCTTTCAGCTTGGCGATGAAGTCGGGATCGACCCGCATCTCCGGATAGACCTGCCAGGAAAGCAGGACCACTTTCTTACCGAGCTTCGCGAGATCGGGAACCCCGACGAAGGACCATTCCGGCCGGGTCCGCACATCGACCAACATGGCCTCGGGCTCGCTGGCCAGAATCTCCCAGGCCTGTTTTGGCGAAACATCCCCGGCGTAGCTCATCGGCAGTCCAAATCCTTCCGTCCACGCATCCAATCGAAATCGGACCGCCGGTGCCGTTGCGATGAACCCGAATCGAAGGATCGGGCGGCAACGGCTTGGCGGTCCGGGCCTTTAATTCAGCCCCAGACCGCCGAAGGCGCTCGGATCGGGCTCGGGAATCGGCAACTTAAAAGAGAAAGACCGCTCTCCGGCGCTGATGGTTGATAGCGCGCTTGAAGCCTGCTTCGTGGGGACGAGAGCGCTCGCAGCAAGAGCGTGGCAATTCCGCAACAACGACATTGACGTCAAGAGTTTGACACTCCCGAGAAAGCGGCCGCCACATGTTGCCTTAACCGCGTCGGGCAAGTTCCGGTCTTTCATCATAACTCTTTGTGTTTGTTATATTTATTACCGAAACTCGCGCCCCGATCGTGGTCTGGTTGCTCCCTGTTTGGCGCTTGGGGATAACTCTACGCTCGACTTCCCGGCCTTGCAATAAGTCCGAATCATGAACGTCTCAGCTGCAAAAGTGACAATCCAGCTTGTTGCTATATCGCAACAGTTTGTCATCAATTCGCAACAAATCGCGCCTTGGTCCGCCACAACGAGGGGTGGCGAAGGACAAAATTCCCCGATCCCGGCGGCGGCCGGGTCTGGGCAGCGTTCTGTTGGGTCTGAAGACTTAGGCCGGGTTTGCTTGGAGCGCGCGGAGGCGTTTGGTCAGGCGCGAGATCTTGCGGGCGGCTGCGTTCCGGTGCAGCACGCCCTGGCTGGCGCCGCGATGCAGCTCCGGCTGCGCGGCCTTCAGGGCCGCCTCGGCCTCGGACCGATTGCCGGAGGCGATCAGCGCCTCGACCTTCTTCACCGCCGCTTTGACGCGGCCGGCGCGGGCGCGGTTGACCGTCGTCCGCTTGGCGGTTTGGCGCAGGCGCTTCTCCGCCGATTTGTGATGTGCCATGAAGGGGCGTCCAATGCTTCACTGAATTTCAGGCGGCGGGTTATACAGGCCACCCCCGGGGGCGTCAACCGTGCGTCAAGCGCTCGCCCCCGGCCTCACAACCGCCCGGAATCGCTGGAGAAGTCCGCGCCTGCGGCGGGAAATCTGTGGACTCGTCCCGGCCGCGGGCTCATATACCGGGCGATCTATGGAACGCCGTGACATGGTGCCGCTCCCGTTTACCAAGATGCAGGGCCTGGGCAACGACTTCGTCGTCATCGACGCGCGGAGCCGTCCCGTCTCGCTCGATCTCAGTGCGCGCCGGCGTATCGCCGACCGCCGGCTCGGCATCGGCTGCGACCAGCTGATCCTGCTCGAGCGTGCGGCAGCGGGACGGGCCGACGTCTTCATGCGAATCTACAACAACGACGGCAGCGAGGCGGCGGCCTGCGGCAATGCCACACGCTGCGTCGCCGCCCGCCTGATGGCCGAGCGCGGCGTCGAGCGCATCACGGTGGAAACCATCGCCGGCTTGCTGGAGACCCGCGCAGCGGGCGAGGGCAGGATCGCGGTCGACATGGGCGCGGCGCGGACCGACTGGCAGGCGATTCCGCTCGCCGAGCCGTGCGACACTCTACATCTACCGTTGTCGCTGGGCCCCCTCGCCGATCCCGTCGCGACCAATATCGGCAATCCGCATGCAACGTTCTTCGTGGCGGACGTGGCGGCGATCGATCTCGAGCGGCTCGGGCCGGAGCTTGAGCGACACCCGCTGTTTCCCGATCGCGCCAATATCGAGATCGCTCAGGTGCTGGCCCCCGATCGCATCCGGATGCGGATCTGGGAGCGGGGCGCCGGCATCACCCAGGCTTCCGGCAGCGGCTCTTGTGCGACGCTGGTCGCCGCGGCGCGCCGTGGGCTCACCCGCCGCCGCGCCGAGGTGATGCTCGACGGCGGTTCGCTGACGATCGAGTGGCTCGAGAACAACCACGTGCTGATGACCGGCCCTTGGGCCGAGAGCTTCCGCGGCGAGATCGACCTCGCGGTCGGGGACGTCCGGGAGTTGCGAGCCGTCCATGGCTGAGCCGCGCCTCATTACACTCGGTTGTCGCCTGAATACCTTCGAGAGCGAGGTGATGCGGGGCCATGCCCTAGCGGCCGGTCTCGGCGACGCGATCATCGTCAACACCTGCGCCGTCACTTCGGAAGCCGAGCGCCAGGCGCGCCAGGCGATCCGCAAAGCGCGCCGCGAGAATCCAGGGGCGCGGATCATCGTCACCGGCTGTGCGGCGCAGATCGCGCCGGAGAAGTTCGCGGGTCTGCCCGAAGTCGATCATGTGCTCGGCAACGCTGAGAAGCTCGAAGCGGCGAGCTTCCGCAAGATCGCCGGGGGCGCACCGCGCGTCGCGGTCTCGGACATCATGCTGGTCAAGGAAACCGCGGCTCACCTCATCTCCGGCTTCGCCGAGCGGAGCCGCGCCTTCGTCGAGATCCAACAGGGCTGCGATCACCGCTGCACGTTCTGCATCATCCCTTATGGCCGGGGCAACAACCGCTCGGTTCCGGTGGGCGAGGTGGTCGCCCGCGTACGCAAGCTGGTCGAGAACGGATTCCGCGAAGTCGTGCTGACCGGCGTGGACATTACCGGCTATGGCGCCGACCTTCCCGGCACGCCGCGGCTCGGCCAGTTGGTGCGGCGGTTGCTCGTGCTGGTGCCGGAGCTCGAGCGGCTCCGGCTCTCCTCCCTCGACGTGGTCGAGGTCGATGATGAGCTAAGGCGGCTGATCGGCGAGGAGAAACGGCTGATGCCGCATCTGCATCTCTCGCTGCAAGCTGGTGACGATCTCGTCCTGAAGCGGATGAAGCGGCGCCATTCCCGGGCCGATGCGGTGCGCTTCGCAACGGACATGCGCCGACTGCGGCCCGACATCGTGCTCGGCGCCGACTTGATCGCCGGCTTCCCGACCGAGGACGAGGCGATGTTCGGCAATTCGCTGGCGCTGGTGGAGGATTGCGGCCTCACCTTCCTGCATGTCTTCCCCTATTCGGCACGCCAGGGCACGCCGGCCGCGCGCATGCCGCAGGTTCCCGGCGACGTCCGCAAGGAGCGCGCGGCGCGGCTGCGCGCAGCGGGTCGCGAGGCCGTGCAACGCTATTTCGCCGGGCGCATCGGTCACTCGGTCGGCGTGCTGGTTGAGAAGGCGGAGGAGGGCGCTGCCTTCGGCCATAGCGAGCAGTTCGCGCCGGTCCGGCTCTCGGGACCTGTCGCGGTCGGCGCGATCGTGCCGGCGCGGGTCGCCGGGCACACGGACGAGCATCTGATCGCCGAAGCCGCATGACCGATCTCGCAGAGGGTGAAAAGCGCGGCTGGCTGCAGCGGCTGCGCTCAGGGCTCAGCCGGTCTTCGAGCAAGATCGGCGAGAGCATCACCGGCCTCTTCACCAAGCGGAAGCTCGACCGCGCCCTGCTGGACGAGCTCGAAGAGGCGCTGATCGCCGCCGATCTCGGGCCGGCCACGGCCGGCCAGCTCACCGCGGCGCTGTCCAAGGAACGTTTCGGCAAGGACATCACCCCGGAGGAGACGCGCGGCATCTTCGCCGCCGAGGTGGCGCGCATCCTCAAACCCGTGGCGAAACCGCTGGAGATCGGCGCCGCAAAGCCGCATGTCGTGCTGGTGGTTGGGGTCAATGGCAGCGGCAAGACGACGACCATCGGCAAGCTGGCGCAGCACTATCGCGGCCGCGGCCTCAGAGTCGTGCTCGCCGCGGGAGATACTTTCCGCGCGGCGGCCGTCGAGCAGCTGAAGATCTGGGGCGAGCGGACCGGCGCGGAGGTGGTTGCGGGCGCCGCCGGCGCCGATGCCGCCGGCCTTGCCTACGACGCACTCGCCAGGGCGAAGGCGAGCGGCGCCGATCTGCTGTTGATCGATACCGCCGGCCGGCTGCAGAACAAGGCCGGGCTGATGGCCGAGCTCGCCAAGATCATCAAGGTGCTGAAGAAGCTCGAACCGGCGGCGCCACACGATTGCCTCCTGGTGCTCGATGCGACCACCGGCCAGAACGCCCACTCCCAGGTGGAGATCTTCAAGGAGATCTGCGACGTGACCGGCCTCGTCGTCACCAAGCTCGACGGTTCGGCCAAGGGCGGCGTGCTGGTGGCGCTCGCCGAGCGGTTCGGCCTGCCGGTGATCGCGATCGGCGTCGGCGAGACGGCCGACGATTTGAAGCCGTTCGAAGCCGAGAGCTTCGCTCGGTCGCTGATGGGCCTCGTCTAGACCCGGGCGGGGCGGCATTCGCCGCTCCAATGCTGCCATCGAGACAATCTATTGGGAAGCAGCCCGCTGCCGCGGTATGTTGCAGTTCTGTGACAGTTCGCCCACGCGCCTGGATTGGATCGGCGATTTCAATGACCCTCCCCCTCGGCCTCACTCTGCTCGTCCTGCTGGCCGCCGTGATGCATGCCGGCTGGAACGTGATGGTGAAGTTCGGCGACGACGCCCTCTTGAACATGGGGCTGATCGTCGGGCTGGGTGGCCTCATCGCGCTCTGCGTTACACCGTTCGTGCTTTTCCCGGCGCGGCCCAGCTGGATCTATCTCGCGGGCTCGGCGCTGACCCATCTCGGCTACTACACCTTCCTGGTCTCGGCCTATCGGCACGGCGAGCTCTCGCAGGTCTATCCGATCGCGCGCGGCTCGGCGCCGCTTCTGGTCGCCGTCCTCGCCTCGCTGCTGCCGCCGCATGAGACGCTGACGCCGCTGCAGATGTTCGGCGTGCTTTCGATCTCCATCGGCATTCTCAGCCTCGCCATCGACAAGCCGATCGGGCGCGAGCACAAATGGACGCCGATCGTGTTCGGCCTGCTCACCGGTCTCACCATCATGGGCTACACTTGGTGCGACGGCCAGGGCATACGCCATGCCGGCGATCTCGAGGGCCAGCAGCTCGGCTATATCACCTGGCTGTTCGTGGTCGACGCGCCACTGCTGGCGATCTATTGCCTGTGGCAGCGGGGACCCGCCGCGCTGTCGTTCATCCGCACGAATTGGAAGCTCGGCCTCTGCGGCGCGGCGCTATCGCTCGCGGCCTACGGGATCGCGATCAGCGCCATGCGCTACGGCCCCTTCGCGCATGTCTCTGCCTTGCGCGAGACCAGCGTGATCTTTGCGGCGCTGATGAGCGCCTATCTCCTGAAGGAGCGCTTTCGCAAGCGTCGCTACGTCTCAGTGAGCCTCGTAGCGTTGGGCGCCGTGCTGTTGCACTGAGCGCCGGCTGCGCCTCAGTGCGCGAAGCCCGTCGCGAGCGCGTACTTGCGGCTGGTGATCAGACCTTGCAGCGACAGCGACTTGCACGAGCTCGGCTCGCGCAGGTTTTGGATCACCACATGCGGTGTATCGTTGCGATCCTTGAAGCGCTTGATCACCCGCCACTGCGGAAAGCGGTGCTTCGGCAGGAAGGCGCTGCTTTCCAACAGCACTGCGCCGACTTGCAGGCGCTCGACCGAATCCTTGTCGATCTTGACTTCGGTCCGGTTGCGATCCGGACCGGCGAGGAACTTAAACATGTGTGCCACTCCATCCCACCAGACGAAACGGTTCTGGTTGCCTCTGACCAGTCCGTATTTTGCTCGACCGTAACTTAACAAAGAGTTGCGCGCAAACACTAACCTCAGCGATACGAACCATGCGCTAAATGCCCTTAAAATCGTGGGGATCGGCCGAAATCGTAGCGGCGGCGCTGGTGGAGTCAGCCGAGGGTTAATGAGAGGTAAACCGGACGCTTTGGATCTTATCGCCCATCTCGAGCTTCTGGAGCACGTCCATGCCGCTGGAAGCTTGACCGAAGACCGTGTGCTGGCCGTCGAGATGCGGCTGGGGAGCCAGCACCAGGAAGAACTGGGAACCGCCGGTATCGCGGCCGCGATGCGCCATAGAAAGCGCGCCGGCCAGATGCTTGTGCGGGTTGCCCCGGGTCTCGCAGGCGATGCGCCAGCCCGGACCGCCGGTGCCGGTGCCTTCGGGACAGCCGCCCTGGGCCACGAAGCCCGGGATCACCCGGTGGAAGCTCAGCCCGTCATAGAATCCGTCTTTCGCCAGCACATAAAAATTGGCGACGGTGTTCGGGGCGGCGTCGGGGAAGAGGTCGATGGTGATATCGCCCTTGTTGGTCGCCATGACGCAACGGGTGAGGCCCTTCAGGGTCTCGGCCGGGACGTCGTGGACTTTCAGGTCTTCGCGCGGCATGGGCTCGGGCTCCTTGGAAATCGCGGCGGATGTTAGGCGAGGCGGGAGGCCGCTGTCGACCGCCGATCTGGCTCAATCGGGAGATTCCGATGTTCGGCCCAGGACCTCGCGCACCAGCCGCACGCTGATCGGCGCCAGCCGTGCCATGGCTGCATGATCGAGCTGCTCCGCGACCGTCGCAGCCGCTGCGAAGGAGCGCTCGATCGCGCGGACGAGATAGGCAACCACTTCGGCGGGCACGGCCAGCTGCCGGTCGGCGAAGTGCTTGGCGATCACCGCCGCCAGAAGCGTGTCGTCCGGCGGCAGCACGGGGACTGCGGCAAGCGCGGCCAGCCGGGAGGCGAGATCGGGGAGGCGCACATTCCAGCGTGCCGGCGCCTCGCGATCGAGGATCAGCAGCGAGATCTTCTCGGCGCGCGCGTGATTGATGAGGTGGAACAAGGTCTCTTCCGGAGGGCGTGCGCCATCCAGAATGAGATTGCCCCGGGGGAGGGCGTCGAGGCTTTCGCCGTCCCAGAAATGCGCTTCGCTGCGCGCCTGCCAGACATGGGCGAGATGCGTCTTGCCGCAGCCGGGCGGACCGTAGATCGCGAGCGCCGAGCCTGGCCAGTCCGGCCAGCGATCGAGCCAGGCGACGGCGTCGCGGTTGCTGCCTGAGACCACGAAATCGGCGGCATCCATGGCATGCCGCACGGTGACCAGCTCCAGGGCGAGCTGCTCCGGCTCGCTCACGAGGGCTCGACCCCTTGCGGCAGTCCATGCTCGGCAACCGGTGCGGCGGGCGCGGGCGGTGCCTCATGGCCGAGGTAGAGCGGGCTATCGAGATAGCGCGCAGCGGCGAAACGGACCAGCACGCCGATCGCGGCAGCAGTCGGAACCGCGAGCAACAGGCCGAGAAAGCCGAACAGCGTGCCGCCGGCGAGCAGGGCAAAGATCACCCAGACGGGATGCAACCCGACGCGATCGCCGACCAGCTTCGGCGTCAAGACGTTGCCCTCCAGCACCTGGCCGATGGCGAACACGATCGCCACTTCGATCGGTCCCGACCAGCCGTCGAAATTCACCAGCGCGATCGCCATGCCGATCGCGAAGCCGCTCAAGGAGCCGAGATAGGGAATGAAGGTCAGGAGTCCGGCGGCGATCCCGACCACCAGGCCAAAGGGCAGCCCGATCACCGCGAGACCGGTCGCGTAATAGGCCGCGAGCACCAAGCAGACCGAGGCTTGGCCGCGGGCAAAGCCGGCCAGCGTGCGGTTGATCTCCCGCACCTGTGCGCGGATCACCGCAGCGTGGTCGCGCGGCAGCAGCGCATCGACCTTCGCCACCACGCGGTCCCAGTCGCGCAGCAGATAGAAGGTGACGACCGGGGTGATGAAGATCAGCGAGAGCAGGTTGGCGATCGCCATGCCGCTGCGAACGAGATCGCCGAGTGTCTGCCCGATCCAGCTGAGCGCCGCCCCCATGCGGTCGCGGGCAAGCGCCCCGAGCTCGGCCAAGTCGGGCAGGCCGAAGCGCTGCTGCAGCGTCGCGTAATAGGGGAGCAGCTTGGCATCCGCGCGTTTGATGAGATCGGGCAGGGTGGAGAGGAACTGGGTCAGCTGATCGGCCAGCAGCGGCACGATCAAGAGCAGCGCCAGCACCAGGACAATGGCGAAGACCAGGGTGACGATGCTGGTGGCGACGGTCCGCGAGAGGCGGTGGCGCTCGAGCCAGTCGCAGGCGGGATCGAGGAAATAGGCGATCGCCATGCCGGCGACGAAGGGCAGCAGGATCGTGCGCAGCAGGTAGATCGCGATCAGCGCGACCGCGAGCCCGATCAGCCAGAACCGGAGCCGCTGTCCCGCTGTCATCGGACTGCGGTCAGACCGCGCGGCCATCTTCGCCGGCGCGCGCCGGTCTCATTGCGGCACGGCAGGTTGCGTCGTCTCCGGCTGCATCACGCCGCCGCCTGCGGCGCCGTCCGGCGATAGCGTCATGGTCTCGAGACCTTCGCCGGCGGGGGTCATCATCAGATTCGCCTGGCTGAGCGCGCGGATGAACTGCGCCTCGTCGCCGAGATAGGTGACCTCGATATCGGCCCCGTTGCGCGAGAGGTCGGTCAGGTTGACGCTCTTGATCAGGTTGACTTGCGCGAGATGGCGTTTCACCGCCACCCATTCGCCGAGCGTGTGGAAGGGCACGTGAACCTTCACCAACGCGCGCTGGTTCGGATCGACCAGGTTCTCCTGCTTCCAGTTGTTCTGCACCAGCTCCGCGACGCGCGCGACGCCGTCCTTCAGCAGCTGGTCGATGTCGCCGGTATCGCTCGTGACTTGGTCCTTGAGGTTCTGGGCGCCATCCTGGCCGTAGCTGGAGACGGTGAGCAGCAGCGTCCGCCTGCCGTCGGCCGAGGGGGGCTGCAGCGCCGCCTCGGCCACCATCACGTCGGCGGCACCATAGCGATCGGCCAGCGCCTGGATGCGCGCCGGATCGCCGGCCAGCGCCTGGGTCGCCGTGATGGTGTTGGTGTCGGGCAGATCGCCGGCCGGCGTCTGAATCGGCACCAGGCCCGGCTGCTGCGGCCGCGACGCCCAGGCGACCAGCCAGGGATTGGTCTGGCCCCAGAGCTCCGTGTCACCGCTCTCGGTGGTGTAGACCGGCAGCACGAGCACGGCCTTCGACTCGGTCTCCGCGTAAGGAATGTTGTTGGTGGCCAAGAACTGCCGGATCGGATCCGCCAGGAATCGAAAGGTGAACTTGCCGATGTAACGCGAGGCGGAAGTCTTCTCCTCCTCGATCTGGAAGTCCTGCACCCAACTCGTGATCTCGTCGTCGCTCGGCAGCTGCACGCCCTTGAGCGCATCCGGCGAGGCGATCGATGCAAGCACTTTATTGAGTCCATCGCGCTGGGCCTGCAGCATCGCCTTCTCGCGCAGCGTGGCGATGTCGCCGGTGAGATCGACCGGGATGCCGGCCGCCACGAACACGTTCGGATCCGACGCTGCGGGTCGTGCGCCGAGGGCGCAGCAGGAAACCGCGGCGGTCACGACTAAGGCGCTGACGAATCGGCTGAACTTCCCCCTCACGCGACCGGCAACGACCATTGAAAACCGTCTTGAAACCTATATTGTCCCAGCGCGGCTTATATAGCCCAGAACCGGGGAGGACGCCATAACGAGCGGGATCAGCGGCAACGGCCTCACCTATCGCGACGCCGGCGTGGACATCGATGCCGGCAACGCGCTGGTGGAGGCGATCAAGCCGCTCGCGCGCTCGACGGCACGTGCCGGCAGCGATGCCGGACTCGGGGGCTTCGGCGCCTTCTTCGATCTGAAGGCCGCGGGGTACAAGGACCCGATCCTGGTCGCCACGACGGACGGCGTCGGCACCAAGCTGAAGATCGCCATCGAGGCGGGCGTGCACGGCTCGATCGGCATCGATCTCGTCGCCATGTGCGTCAACGACCTGGTGGTGCAGGGCGCCGAGCCGCTGCTCTTCCTCGACTATTTCGCCACCGGCAAGCTCGAGGTGGCGGTGGGCCGCGACATCATCGCCGGCATCGCCGAGGGTTGCCGCATGGCGGGCTGTGCCCTGGTCGGCGGCGAGACCGCGGAGATGCCGGGCATGTATGCGCGCGGCGACTACGACCTCGCGGGTTTTGCGGTCGGTGCCGTGGAGCGCGGCCAGGCGATCACCGGCGCTTCCGTGAAGGAGGGCGACATCGTGCTCGGCATCGCCTCGTCGGGCGTCCACTCCAACGGCTATTCCCTGGTGCGCAGGGTGGTCGCGACCGCCGGGCTCGATTATGACGCGCCGGCGCCCTTCGCGTCCGCGCAGCGCCTCGGCGAAGCGCTGCTGACGCCGACGCGCATCTACGTGAAGAGCTGTCTCGCCGCGATCCGTGCGGGCGGCGTGAAGGCACTGGCGCATATCACCGGCGGCGGCCTGCTCGAGAACATCCCCCGCGTGCTGCCGGATGGGCTCGCCTGCACCATCGACGCGCGCCGCTGGCAGCCACCCGCGGTCTTCGGCTGGCTGCAAAGGACTGCGGGCATCGATCCGCAGGAAATGGCGCGCACGTTCAATTGCGGCATCGGCATGGTGCTGGTGGCCGCGCCCGATCATGCGGCTGCGGTCTCTGATGTCCTCAGCAGCGCCGGCGAGCGCGTCGCGGCGATCGGCACGATCGAGACGCGTCGGGCCGGCGAGCCCGGCTGTCGCGTGCGCGAAACCGGCCTATGGTAGGCGGCAAGCTCAAAGTCGCCGTGCTGATCTCGGGTCGGGGCAGCAACCTGCAGGCGCTGATCGATCGCTTCGGTCCCGCCGTCCCCGACAGTCCGATCGAGATCGTGCTCGTTGTCTCCAACCGTCCGGGCGTGCAGGGAATCGATCGCGCCGCCAGGGCGGGCTTGCCCACCGCGGTGATCGATCACAAGAGCTTTGCCGACCGGGCGAGCTTCGATGCGGCGCTCGACCGCGCCATCCGCGAAGCCGGCGCCGAGCTCGTCGTGCTTGCCGGCTTCATGCGCCTGCTGACCGAAGGCTTCATCGCTGCCTGGCATGACCGGCTGGTCAACGTCCATCCCGCCTTGCTCCCGTCGTTCCGCGGCCTCGACACCCATCGCCGCGCGCTGGAAGCCGGAGTCAAGCTGCACGGCTGCACGGTGCATTTCGTGCGGCACGAAACCGACACCGGGCCGATCATCGCCCAGGCGGCCGTGCCGGTGCTCCCGGACGACACGCCAGACACGCTCGGTCTCCGCGTGCTCGCCGCGGAGCACAAACTCTATCCGCTGGCGCTGGCACTCATCGCCGACGGCCGTGTGCGGGTCGAGGGCGAACGCGCGATCATCGATGGCGACCGGCCGCGCGTCGGCGGGCCGCTGTTCAGTCCCGCCGAAGCCGGTTAGGCGGTGCACCGGGCGCTGCTCGCCATCCTCATCGTGGCGGCACTGACGCCGCGCACGGCACGCGCGCAGGACCAGGATCACTATTCGCTGCTCATGGTCTGGATGCCGGGCCTGTGCAAGCTCGAACCCGACCGGCCGGAATGCAAGGATCTCTCGCTGAAGCGCTACGACGGTCGCAATCTCGCCTTCCTGGCGATCGCGGCGGCGAGGTCGAGCGGTTTCGCCAACACCTATTGCTTTACCTTCCCCAGCGACAGCGAGATGGACCGGGAGCGCCGCTGGTGCGACATGGACAAGCCCCATGTCGGCGACGCGATCGCGGATGCGTTGAAGGAGCTGATGCCGGTCGCGCAATCCTGCGAGGATCGCGGCCTTTGGGCGCGTTACGCGAGCTGCACCCTCTATTCGCCCGATGAATACTACTCGCGCGGCATCAGGCTCGCCACCGCGCTCTCCGGAACCCAGGTGAACACCCAGATCGCGGCCGCGGCCGGAACGACCGCCAGCCAGAGCGCGCTCGTCAAGGCGTTTGCGACCGATTTCGGCGACGACTGGTCCAACGCCATCGACTTCGTCTGCCGCAAGATCGCGGGCAAGTCGCATCTTTATGAGGTGAAGATCAGCGTGACCGCGCGGGCCTTGTCGCGCGGCCTCGCCAAGGAGTTCCTCTGGAAACCGACCGCTGCGCTCCGCCGGAGCTGCCCGGAATCTTTTCTCGTCGACGCGCCCCCCGGGATGGTCCTGGAGGGCGGAGGCACAGCGCCTTCCACGGCCGCACCGACCTCTGAAGCGCCGACCCAGGCGCCACCGGCCGCCCCGGCTCCGGCGCCGGCCGAACCGCCGCCGCCCTCGAGCGCGCCGGTGGGGCCGGTCGAGACCGCGCCGCTCGAGCCGGTGACGCGCTAGAGGGGCTCGTGCGCCCGTTCCGCGCATTGCCCTGGCGGCTCGCCTCGGGTAAAAGACCGGCGGAATGAGACCTTATTCGGGGTAAGCGATGTCGCTCAACGACCAGATTCTTGCCGACCGCCAGAAGACGTGGCATGGCGTTGCCCGCCTGCTGTTCTGGGGAACCATCGAGGCCCTGACGCTGACGCTGGTGACCGTGCTGTTCACGGTCAACGGGCCGAGCGTCGGCCTCTTCGTGTTCAGTTTCGGGCTGATCATCGTCGTCAGCGGCGTTGTGCTGGCGCGGATCACTTCCCGCGCTTAAGCCGGCGCACGTCAGACGAGGGCGAAGCGGCGGCGTTGCGCCGCCCCTCGTCACGCCGTCAGCCGACGATATCGATCTCGCTGAAGAAGAACGCGATCTCGATCTTGGCGTTCTCGGCCGAATCCGAGCCATGGACCGAGTTCGCTTCGATTGACTCCGCGAACTCCTTGCGGATCGTGCCGGGCGCCGCGTTGGCGGGGTTCGTGGCACCCATGACCTCGCGGTTCTTGGCGACGGCGTTCGCGCCCTCCAGCACCTGAACGACGACGGGGCCGCTGGTCATGAACTTGACCAGGTCGTGGTAGAACGGCCGCTCCTTGTGGACGGCGTAGAACTTGCCGGCCTGGTCGGCCGAGAGCCAGACCCGGCGCTGGGCGACGATGCGGAGGCCCGCCTCTTCGAACTTGGCGTTGATCTTGCCGGTCAGGTTGCGCCGCGTGGCGTCGGGCTTGATGATCGAGAGAGTGCGTTCCGTGGCCATGATGCGACGTCCTCTGGGCTCCAAAGCTGATGGGGATGCCGGCCGGGCCGGCCTCGTGAAAATGCCGGTCTAGCCGGCTGGTTGAAAATGCCGGCCGGGCCGGCTTGGCGAAACTGGCGCAGGCTTATATACACTTCGCCGCGCAGCCGCAACGCCCCACCAGAGGCGGCGCGCAGCCGCTTCAAAGGGCCGATGTGACGCAATGCTGACCGTCTCCGATCTTACCTATCGGATCGCCGGGCGCGAGATCCTCGCGGGTGCCGGATTCAGCCTGCCCGCCGGACATCATGCCGGGCTGGTCGGCCGCAACGGGGCCGGAAAATCGACCTTGCTGAACATCATCACCGGCGAGCTGCACGCGGATTCCGGGACCATCGAATATCCGCGCGCCTGGCGGGTCGGCATGCTGGCCCAGGAGGCGCCGGGCGGCCCCGAGAGCCTGCTTGAGACGGTGCTCGCGGCGGACACCGAGCGTGCCGCGCTGCTCGCCGAGGCGGAGACGGCGCATGATCCGCATCGCATCGCCGACATCCATGCGCGCCTCACCGATATCGAGGCGCATTCCGCCGAGGCGCGGGCCGCCGAGATCCTGGCCGGGCTCGGCTTCGACAGCGCGGCCCAGGCGCGCCCTTGCAGCGATTTCTCCGGCGGCTGGAGGATGCGCGTCGCGCTCGCGGCCGTGCTGTTCTCGCGGCCGGACTTGTTGCTGCTCGATGAGCCGACCAACCATCTCGATCTCGAGGCGACGCTCTGGCTCGAAGGGTTCCTGAAGAATTATCCGCACACCATCCTGCTGGTCAGCCACGACCGCGATCTCTTGAACAACGTGGTCGACAAGATCGTGCATCTCCATGACCGCAAGTTCACGGTCTACAACGGCGGCTACGACACGTTCGAGGAGACGCGGCGCCAGCGCCTCGCCTTGCAGGCGGCGGCTGCCGCGAAGCAGGAGGCCCAGCGCAAGCACATGATGGTCTTCGTCGACCGCTTCCGCTACAAGGCCTCGAAGGCCAGGCAGGCGCAGTCGCGGCTGAAGGCTATCGCCAAGATGCAACCGATCGCCGTCGCCGCCGAGGAGCGCGGGGTGGAATTCGATTTTCCGGAGCCCGCCGAACTGCCGCCGCCGCTGATGACCCTCGATCACGTCGCAGTCGGCTACGAACCGGGCAAGCCCGTCCTGAAGAAGCTCGATCTCAGGCTCGATCCCGACGACCGGATCGCGCTCCTGGGCGCCAACGGCAACGGCAAGTCCACCTTCGTGAAGCTGCTGGCGAGCCGGCTCGACCCGATGGAGGGTGAGATCCGGCGTTCGTCCAAGATCCGCGTCGGCTATTTCGCGCAACATCAGACCGAGGAGCTCGACGTCGACGCGACGGCACTCCTGCTGATGGACCGCGCCGCGCCCGATCTCATTCCGGAGAAGCGCCGCGCCCATCTCGGGCGCTTCGGCTTCGGCGCCGACAAGATCGGCACCAAGGTGGGCTCGCTCTCCGGCGGCGAGAAGGCGCGCCTGCTGCTGGCGTTGATGAGCTGGGCGGCGCCCAATATCCTGCTGCTCGACGAGCCGACCAACCATCTCGACGTCGACAGCCGCCAGGCCCTCGTCCAGGCGATCAACGACTTCAAGGGCGCCGTCGTCCTCATCAGCCATGACCCGCATCTGATCGAGCTCTGCGCCGACCGGCTCTGGCTGGTCAAGGACGGCACGGTCCGTGGCTTCGACGGCGATCTCGACGACTATCGCCGCCTGCTCCTGGAAGACAGCCGCGCCGCCGCGCGGAAGCAGTCTGAGCGCACCCGCGGCGACCGCCCGTCGCGCAAGGAGGAGCGGCGGCAGGCCGCGCATCAGCGCGCCGTGCGACGGGCGCAGCTCGAGGAAGCGGCGGAGCGCGCCGGTCTCGCCGTCGAGAAGCTGACCAAGGCGTTGGAGATCGTCGAGAACCGGCTCGCCGACCCCAAGCTCTACGAAGGGGATCCGGTCCTGGCGGCCGACTGGCAGAAGAAGCACGCCGAAGTGAGCCAGAAGCTCGCCGATGCCGAGAATGCCTGGCTCGAGGCGCAGACCGCCCTCGACGGCCGAATGGCAGTGTCCGACTAGCGAAATCCATCGACACGGCATCCGTCGCAGGGCAGTCATGCCGATTGCGACATTGCCGAAGCGGCCCGGGCAAGGTTCGATGACCGCCGCAGGAGCCTCGGGGGAGTCACCATGTCCGATACGATCGCAACCACGCCGCAGCCGCCCTACTATGCGGTGATCTTCACCTCGCTCCGGACCGAGGGCGACAACGGCTACGGCGCTATGGCCGAGCGCATGGAGGCGCTGGCAAAGACCCAGCCAGGCTTCCTCGGCATCGAGTCAGCGCGCGAGGGCCTGGGGATCACGGTGGGATATTTCCGCAGCCTGGAGAATATCGCCGCCTGGAAACGCAACGTCGATCACCTGGAAGCGCAGCGCCGCGGCCGCGCCGATTGGTACGAAGCCTATCGCGTGCGCATCGCCAAGGTCGAGCGCGAATACGGCTTCGAGAAGGAGTGATCGGCATGGACGAGGATCTCGAGGCGATGGATCGCGCGGCGCTGATCGCCGAGGTGAAGCGGCTGCGCGCCGGCATCCGCGCGCATCGCGACAGTTCCGGCCACGATCTCTGCTGGTATCACCCGCAGCTCTGGGGCCTGCTCCCGGAGCCGATCGCGCCCGAGGTCGCAGTGCCGCCCTGGCCTAGATTCATGCGCGGCTGCATCGCCTTCCGCGCCAGCCTCGACAAGGAGCTGCCCGAGGCGCCCGTGGCCGATGTCGAGTTCGGGGAGGGGTGAGCCGCTCAGCAGTCCTGCCCGACCTCGAGCGTCGCCGTCTTCAAGTTGATGCCGAGATAGCATTCGAAGGGTGAATCGGTCGGGGCCAGCGATGTGCCCGCGACGGCGGGGCCGTAGCAGATCAGGTCGTTCACCCATTTCGACATGCGGCCGATGCATTCGTCCGGCGTCACCTTCGCTTTCATCGCGTCCCACATCGACTTCGCCGCATCGCCGGTAATGGTGAGGAAGATGTGGTCGTTGGGCGCCTTGGGATCGTCGGACTCCATCGGCGGCGCCATGTAGAAGCTGCCGGTCAAAGGCTTCTCCTGGGCCTGTTCGGCTGGAGCGGTCTGGTCCTGGGCGAAAGCCGGCATGGCCGACCCGAGCATCGCTACGGCAAGCATCATCCTGCGCATCTCAGTTCTCCCCTGCTGCACCTTGGTCCTGTCCCGCCTGGCTCTTCTGCAGCTTACGCCATTTGGCGACGTTCTTGTTGTGCTCTTCCAGGGTCTCGGCGAAGGCGTGGCCGCCGGTTCCGTCGGCGACGAAATAGAGCTCCTTGGTCTTCAGGGGATGCAGCACGGCTTTCAGCGACGCGAGGCCGGGATTGGCGATCGGGCCCTGGGGCAGGCCGGTGACGACATATGTGTTGTAGGGGCTGTCGGTCTTGAGGTCGTCGCCGGTGAGCGCGCGGTCGAGCTTCGACTTGCCCTGGGTCAGGGCGAAGATCACCGTCGGATCCGACTGCAGCGCCATGCCCTTCTTCATGCGGTTGTAGAAGACGGCGGCGATGCGCGGCCGCTCGTCCTCCTTCGCGGTCTCCTTCTCGACCACCGAAGCCAGCACCACGGCATCCTGCGGCGAGGCGAGTGCCACCTCCGGGTCGCGCCCGGGCCACAGCGAGGCGAGCGTCGCGTCCATCTGCGAGCGCATGCGATCGACCACCTGCGCCCGCGTGTCGCCCAGCACGAAGAAATAGGTTTCGGGCAGCAGCGTGCCCTCCGGCGGCGACGGCGGCAGCGCGCCCTCGAGATCCGGCGCCGCCTGCAGCACGGCGAAGATCTCGCTGACCGTGAGGCCCTCGGCGATCGTCACCCGGTGCATCAGCACATGGCCGTCGATCAGCACCTGCATGGCGTCGCGGGGACTGACGTGGCTGGGGAACTTGAACTCGCCGGCATGCAGCGCCGCGCCACGCGCCGCGAAGCGCGCACCGAGGTTGAAGACGAGCGCGTTGTCGATCACCCCCGCATCGGCCAGCACTTTGGCGATGCCGGCGGTGCCGATCCCTTTCGGCACCACGACGATCTTCTCGTCCGCGAGCGGCCCCGCGGCGTTGAAGCCATGCCAGAGCCAGGCTGCCGCACCGCCGAGCAGCAGGGCGAGCAGGATGATCAAGAAGACGACGGCTTTGATGAGCCGGACGAAACCGCGGACCAAGGCGTTCGCCCCCGCGCTCAGTGCGGGGCGGAGAAGACCAGACTGGCGTTGGTGCCGCCGAAGCCGAACGAGTTCGAGAGCACGTTGCGGATCTGGCGCGGCTTGGCCTGCTTGGGCGCGAGATCGATGTCGCAACCCTCGGAGGGGTTCTCGAGGTTGAGCGTGGGCGGCGCCACCTGGTCGCGGATGGCGAGGATCGAGAAGATCGCCTCGACCGCACCCGCAGCACCCAGCAGGTGCCCGATCGCCGACTTGGTCGAGGACATGGTGAGCGCGTAGGCGTGGTCGCCGAACAGCCGCTTCACCGCGCCCAGCTCGATCTCGTCGCCGAGCGGCGTCGAGGTGCCGTGGGCATTGATGTAGTCGATGTCCGTGGGGTTGAGCTTGGCACGTTTCAGCGCCGCTTGCATGGCGCGGTAGCCGCCGTTGCCGTCCTCGGAGGGCGCCGTGATGTGATGCGCATCGCCCGACATGCCGTAGCCGACGATCTCGGCATAGATCTTGGCGCCGCGCTGCTTCGCGTGCTCGTATTCCTCGAGCACGACGATCCCGGCGCCTTCGCCCATCACGAAGCCGTCGCGATCCTTGTCCCAGGGGCGGGAGGCCGCGGGTGGATTGTCGTTGAAGCCGGTCGAGAGCGCGCGCGAAGCGGCGAAGCCGGCGATGCCGAGGCGGTTGATGGTGGATTCGGCGCCGCCGGCCACCATCACGTCGGCATCCTCGAGCGCGATCATGCGCGAGGCGTCGCCGATCGCATGGCTGCCGGTAGCGCAGGCGGTCACCACCGAATGGTTCGGGCCGCGGAAGCCGTATTTGATTGAGACATGGCCGGAAGCGAGGTTGATCAGCGCCGACGGGATGAAGAACGGACTGACGCGCCTCGGACCCTTCTCGTTCAGGATCAGCGTCGTCTCGTAGATCACGTTGAGGCCGCCGATGCCCGAGCCGATCATCACGCCGGTCCGGTTGCGATCTTCGTCGTTGGTCGGCATCCAGCCGGCATCGGTCACCGCCTCATGCGCCGCGGCCATCGCCATGACGATGAAGTCGTCCATCTTCTTCTGGTCCTTGGGCGTCACGAAGTCGTCGGGGTTGAAGTTGCCCGACGAGGTCTCGCCCCGCGGCACCTGGCCGGCGATCTTCGCCGGCAGGTCGGAGACGTCGAAGGACTGGATCGAGCTGATGCCGGATTCGCCGTTCACCAGGCGACGCCAGACGTGCTCGGTACCGACGCCCAAAGGCGAGACGATGCCGATTCCAGTGACCACCACTCGACGCATAATGACCTGCCTTGTCAGCGCGGAAACGTTGCCGCCGAGACGAAACGCGGGCGGCTGAGGATGCGGGCGGGTCGGCGGCTGGGCAACTCAGCTCGACTTCGACTTGATGAAATCGATGGCATCCTTGACCGTGAGGATCTTCTCGGCCGCATCGTCGGGAATCTCGCAGCCGAACTCTTCTTCGAACGCCATCACGAGCTCGACGGTGTCAAGGCTGTCCGCCCCGAGATCGTCGATGAAGCTGGCGCCTTCGGTGACCTTCGACTCTTCGACGCCAAGATGCTCGATCACGATCTTCTTGACCCGTTCCGCAATATCACTCATCGCGAGTTCCTCTCTGCTGCGCCGCCCATGTCGCTGATTGCCGGCGGGAAAACTAAGCGCGTCCGTTCCCATTTTTCGAGGTCAGTCACCGGCCGCATCCGAGGCCCGCAATCCCCCGAGAATCCCAGTGGGCCGGCGCATGTCGAGCGGTGAATTAACATAGTTGTCCGGCTTTGACCAGCACCCGGGGGAATGCGGAAAAAGCTCCGTCAAATCATGGCCATGCCGCCATTTACATGGATCGTCTGGCCGGTCACATAGGCCCCTTCGTCGCTCGCCAGATAGACCACCGCGGCGGCGATATCCGCGGGCGCGCCGAGCCGTCCCGCCGGGATCGCCGGCATGATCCGCGCCTTCTGTTCGGGTGTCAGCGCGTCGGTCATCGCGGTCTCGATGAAACCCGGCGCCACGCAGTTGACGGTGATGGCGCGCGAGGCGAGCTCCTGGGCCAGCGACTTCGACATGCCGATCATGCCGGCCTTCGCCGCCGCGTAGTTCGCCTGGCCGGGATTGCCGGTGACGCCGACGATCGAGGTGATGCCGATGATCCTGCCCCAGCGGCGCTTCATCATGCCCCGCATCGCCGCGCGGGCGAGGCGGAAACCGGCGGTCAAATTGACGTCGATGACCTTCTGCCAGTCCTCGTCCTTCATGCGCATCGAGATGTTGTCGCGGGTGAGGCCGGCATTGTTGACCAGGATGTCGAGCTTTCCCATCGCGGTCTCGGCATCCTTGGCCAGCGCTTCGGTGGCGGCGGGATCGCCGAGATCGCAGGGCAGAACATGGGTGCGCTCGCCCAGTTCCGCCGCCGCAGTCTCCAGCGCCTCGCGCCGCGTGCCGGAGAGCGCCACGACGGCGCCTTGGGCGTGCAGCGCCTTCGCAATCGCGCCACCGATGCCGCCGGAAGCGCCGGTGACGAGCGCGGTCTTGCCGGATAGATCGAACATCATTCTTCTCCTCAGCTCAGCGCCTTCAGCGCGGCTTCGATATCTTCCGGCGCGCCGACCGAGCTTGCTTCGATCTCACGCGCGATCCGCTTGGTCAGGCCGGCCAGCACCTTGCCGGCGCCGAGCTCGAAGATGCGCGTGACGCCGTCCGCCTTCATCGCCTCGACGCTCTCGCGCCAGCGCACCGTCGCCGTAACCTGCTCGACCAGCAGCCTGCGGATAGTCGCGGGATCGCTGACCGGCGCAGCCGTCACGTTGGCGATCAGCGGCACCGACGGGACCTTGAGATCGGTCTTCTGCAGAGCCTCGCCCATGGCATCGGCCGCAGGCTTCATCAGCGGGCAATGGAAGGGCGCGGAGACCGGCAGCATTACGCTGCGCTTGGCGCCCTTCTCGGCGGCGAGGGCGATCGCTTTCTCGACCGCCTCCTTATGACCGGAGACGACGACCTGGCCCGGTGCATTGTCGTTGGCGCAGGTGCAGACGAGGCCGGTCTCCTTCGCCGCGGCTTCGGCAATCGGCTGCGCCTCGGCGAGGTCGAGGCCGAGGAGGGCCGCCATGGCGCCGATCCCGACCGGCACCGCCTTCTGCATCGCCTGGCCGCGTAGCTTCAGGAGCCGCGCCGCGTCGCCGAGGGTCAGGCTGCCGGCGGCGGCCAGCGCCGAGTATTCGCCGAGGCTGTGGCCGGCGACGAAGCGGGCCTTGGCCGGCAAGGCCCACTTGCCCTCGCTCTCCAGCAGCTTCAGCACCGCATAACTGACCGTCATCAGCGCCGGTTGGGCATTCTCGGTCAGCACCAGCTCGCTCTCCGGTCCCTGGAACATGAGGCGCGAGAGGCTCTGCTTCAGTGCCTCGTCCACCTCCTCGAACACGTGCCGGGCCACCGGGAAGGCTTCGGCGAGCGCCCGGCCCATGCCGACGGCCTGCGAGCCCTGGCCGGGAAAGACGAAGGCGGCTATCATGTAACCCTCTCGTTTGGTTGCATATTTTCCTGGTGCGCCGCAGGAGAGTCGCGGGGATGGGCTGGGCTGCTTAGACACGTTCGCCCGCCGCGCTGTCAAGCCGCGCCGCCGGCTTCCGGCAAGCCCCGGAAACGCCTTGCTTTTGGGCTTTCGGCCTGTATATTCCGCCGCCGCAAACCCTGCCAGTCCACGGTCTTTGGGCCTTCGCGCCTGAAACCGGCTCCGAGGCAAGATGTCTCGCGAGCTTGTGGGATTGGCTAGGTCCGGCCGGCTCGTCTCAGGTCGAGGCAGCTCCGGACCGCGAACAGCCAGAGGGAGTCTGTCGTTCATGCCGTTCTATGAGAACGTGTTCATTGCGCGTCAGGACGTCACCACCGCGCAGGTGGAGGCGCTGACCGAGCAATTCGCCGGGATCGTGGCCGCCCAGGGCGGCAACGTCACCAAGCGCGAATACTGGGGCTTGAAGAGCCTCTCCTACCGCGTCCGCAAGAACCGCAAGGGCCACTACGTGTTGCTGAACATCGACGCGCCGGCCGCCGCGGTGATCGAGATGGAGCGCAACATGCGCCTTCATGAGGACGTGCTCCGGCAGCTGACCGTGCGCGTCGAGGCGCTGGAAGAGGGCCCGTCGGCCATGATGCAGAGCAAGGGTGGTCGCGACCGCGATGGGCGTGACCGCGACGGCCCGCGGCGCGACCGCGACGATCGCCCGCCGCGCGATCGCGACGATCGCCCGCGCGATCGGGATCGCGGCGATCGCGACGATCGCTTCCGGCCCGCCCGCGCCGCCCGCCCCGAAGCCTCTGCTGCACCTTCGACTGAAGGAGACGTCGCATGAGCGGCGATCGTGATCGTGATCGTGATGGCGGCCGCGAGGGCGGCCGTTCCGGCGGCGGCGGTGGCCGTCGCCCGTTCTTCCGGCGCAGGAAGTCCTGCCCGTTCTCGAGCGACAACGCGCCGAAGATCGACTACAAGGATGTGCGCCTGCTGTCGCGCTTCATCTCCGAGCGCGGCAAGATCGTGCCGAGCCGGATCACGGCGGTCTCGGCCAAGAAGCAGCGCCTGCTGGCCCAGGCCATCAAGCGCGCGCGCTTCCTCGGCCTCCTGCCTTACGTGATCAAGTAGGGAGGGCCGGGAAATGGACGTCATTCTGCTCGAACGGGTTGAGCGCCTCGGCCAGATCGGCGACGTGGTGAAGGTGAAGCCGGGCTATGCCCGCAACTTCCTGCTGCCGATGAAGAAGGCCCTGCGCGCGACCGAAGAAAACAAGAAGCGCTTCGAGACGCAGCGCGCGCAGATCGAGGCCAACAACCTGCAGCGCCGCCAGGAAGCGGAGAAGATCAAGGGCAAGGTGGACGGCCTGAAGGTGGTGATCATCCGTCAGGCCTCCGAGACCGGCATCCTGTTCGGCTCGGTCTCCAGCCGCGACGTCGCGGAGGGGGTCACCAAGGCGGGCTTCACCATCGACCGCCGCCAGGTGATCCTGGACAAGCCGATCAAGAGCCTGGGCCTGCATCCGGTTCGCGTCGCGCTGCATCCCGAGGTGATCGTGACGGTCACCGCCAACGTCGCCAAGTCCGAGGACGAGGCGGCGGCGCAGGAGAAGGCCGGCGGCTTCGTGCCGCAGCAGGCCGAGGCGCAGGCGGATGCCGATCTCGACAAGCTGCTGGCGGAAGCCGAGCTCGCATCGCCCGCCAGCGAGCCTGCGCAGCCGTAACGCCCAGCGCAGATCGAATCGCATCGCGTCGGCCGCTTCTCGCGAGGGAAGCGGCCGAAGCTTTTTCCGCACCAGGGACGGCACACTGGGGCGGCACAAATTGCCTAGGCGTCGACTCGGGCGCCGACCTAGAATCAATCCTTCATATCCACCTTATTCACAGACGATCGTGCGTTACTGCCTCGGGTCGTGCTGCTATGGTCGCGAACATGGAAGCCGGGGGAACCACCAACGTCACTCGACTGCGGAGTGGCGATACGATCACGCCGCAGCGCACGCCGCCGGTCAACTACGACGCCGAGCAGGCGTTGCTCGGCGCGATCCTGGCGAACAACCTCGTCTATGATCGGGTCAACGAGTTCCTGCGGCCGGAGCATTTCGCCGATCCGCTGCACGGCCGCGTCTATGAGGCGATCGGCAAGCTGATCCAGCGCGGTCAGATCGCCAATCCGGTCACGCTGAAGAACCTGTTCGACCAGGATGGCGCTCTCGCCGAGATCGGCGGCGCGCAATATCTCGTCGAGCTGGCGCAATCGGTCGTCACCGTGATCAACGCCGAGGATTACGGCCGCGCGGTGCACGACCTCTTTCTCCGCCGGCAGTTGATCGATCTCGGCGAGCAGGTGGTGAACGAGGCCTATGTGTTCGACGTCGAGGAGACGGCGCTCGGGCAGATCGAGGCGGCCGAGCTCAAGCTGTTCAATCTCGCCGAAAGCGGCCAGACCGAGCGCGGGCCGCAGAGCTTCAGCACGGTGCTCGCCAGCGCGCTCGACATGGCGGAAGCCGCCTTCAAGCGCGACAGCCATGTCACCGGCGTCACCACGGGATTGCGCGATCTCGACCGCATGCTGGGCGGCTTGCAGAAATCGGATCTGGTGATCCTCGCCGGCCGGCCCTCGATGGGCAAGACCGCGCTCGCCACCAATATCGGCTTCAACGCTGCGGAAGCAGCGCGCGATCCCGAGACCGGCGAGCGGCACCGCGTGGCGTTCTTCTCGCTCGAAATGTCCTCCGAGCAGCTCGCGACCCGCATCATGGCGGAGAAGTCCGGCGTCTCCTCCGATCGGATCCGCCGCGGCGAGGTGAAGCACGACGATTTCCAGCGCATCGTCGAGGCGGCGCAGGCGATGAACGAGGTACCGTTCTTCATCGACGACACCCCGGCAATCACCATCCCGATGCTCCGAACCCGGGCGCGGCGCTTGAAGCGTCAGCACGGGCTCGATCTCATCATCATCGACTACCTGCAGCTGATGCGCGGCTCGAGCTCCAAAGGGTCGGAGAACCGGGTGCAGGAAATCTCCGAGATCACCCGCGGCCTGAAGGCGATCGCCAAAGAGCTCGACGTGCCGGTGCTGGCACTCTCGCAGCTCTCGCGCGCGGTCGAGCTGCGCGACGACAAGCGGCCGCAGCTCGCCGATCTCCGAGAGTCGGGCTCGATCGAGCAGGACGCCGACGTCGTCATGTTTGTCTACCGCGAGCAGTATTACCACGAGCGGGCCGAACCGAAGCAGCGCTCGGACGAGGCCGATGACAAGTTCCATGAGCGCATGGAGCGCTGGAAGCGGCGCGGCGAGGAAGTGCACAACAAGGCCGACGTCATCATCGCCAAGCAGCGCCACGGCCCGATCGGCACCAAGGCGCTCTACTTCGACGGCATGATCACCCGGTTCAGCGATCTCGCGGAAGACGGTTCGCTGCCCGACCGGTACGGCTGACCCGCCGCCGATGCCTGACGCAACGACGGCGATCCTCACCATCGATCTCGCCGCCATCGCCGCCAACTACCGGTTCCTCGCCGAGCAGGTGGCACCTGCGGAATGCGCCGCTGTCGTCAAGGCCGACGCCTACGGTCTCGGCGCCGCCATGGTGGCGCCCGCTCTGCAGCGCGCCGGATGCAAGCAGTTCTTCGTGGCGACGCTCGACGAGGGTCTGGCGCTGCGCCAGGTCCTGCCGCACGCCGCCATCTATCTGCTGAACGGGCTGCCCGGGGGATCCGCGGAGACGCTGGCGGAGGCCGCGCTCATTCCGGTCCTGGCGACCTTGGAGCAGATCGCGGAATGGGGCAGGCTCTGCGCCGCGGCAGGACCGAGGCCCGCCGCGATCCAGATCGACACCGGCATAAATCGGCTCGGCCTCGGCGAGGCGGAAGTTCGGCGCCTCGCCAACGACCCGCGGTCGCTGCACGGCATCCCGATCGTCCATGTGATGAGCCATCTCGCCTGCAGCGACGAGGCGGAGCATCGCCTGAACCTTATGCAGCTGGCGCGCTTTCAGAGTCTTGCGGCGCATCTTCCATCGCTCCCAGGCAAGAAGCCGACGCTCGGCTTCGCTGCGTCATCGGGCATCTTCCTCGGCACCGACTATCACTTTGATCTCGCCCGGCCGGGGGCGGCGCTCTATGGCTTGGCGCCGTTGATCGGGCGTCCGAATCCGATGCGTCCGGTCGTGCGTCTGCAGGGAAAAATCCTGCAAATACGGGACGTTGACTTGGGTATGACCGTTGGATATGGTGCCACGCACCAGTTCAAGGGAAGGTCGCGCCTCGCGGTTATCGGCGTGGGTTATGCCGACGGAATCTTCCGATCGCTGGGCAATCGCGGCGCCGTATTCGTCGCAGGGGAGCGGGCGCCAATCGTGGGCCGTATTTCGATGGACCTGACGACGGCCGAGATCGGTCATCTGCCGGTCGCCGCCTGCGCGGTCGGCGATCTCGTGGACATCATCGGCCCCGAGCAGAGCGTCGACGCGCTGGCCGAAAGTGCCGGCACCATCGGCTACGAGGTCCTGACCGCGCTCGGCAAGCGCTACCAGCGGCGCTATCTGCACCTCGACGGACGAGCCCCGTGATCGTCGTCCTTCAGCCGGTCGGCCGCACGTTCCTGAACGGACTCGCCGCGATGGGGCGGCTTGCCCTGTTCTCGCTGGCTGCCATCCGGCATTGCGTGACGCCGCCGTTCTATCCGCGGCTGATGCTCAGGCAGATGATCGAGATCGGCTACTACTCGCTACCCTATGTCGGCATGACCGCGGTCTTCACCGGCATGGTGCTGGTGCTGCAGACCTATACCGGCTTCAGGGTCGGCGCCGAGAGCGCGATGCCGACCATCCTGCTCATTTCCTTGACCCGGGAGCTCGGCCCGGTGCTGGGTGCGCTGATCGTCGCCGGCCGGGTCGGCGCGGCCATGGCGGCGGAAATCGGCACCATGCGCGTGACCGAGCAGATCGACGCGCTCTCCACCTTGAGCACCAATCCCTACAAGTATCTGATCGCGCCGCGGCTCTGGGCCGGCGTCACGATGCTTCCGCTGCTGGTCGCGGTCGCCGACGTCATCGGCATCCTCGGCGGCTATTTCGTCAGCGTACATAAGCTCGGCTTCAACGAAGGCAACTTCCTCAACAACATCGCCCAGGATGCGACGTTCAAGGACATCTTCTCGGGCTTGGTCAAGGCGGCGGTGTTCGGCTACACCATCTCGATGATGGGCTGCTATCACGGCTTCAACTCGAAGGGCGGTGCCCAGGGCGTCGGCAAGGCGACCACCAATGCCGTCGCCGCGTCGATGATTCTGATCCTGACCCTCGACTACATCCTCACCGAACTGTTCTTCGCGCGGTGACCGATGGCCGATGAGCTGAAGATCAAGGTGCGCGGCCTGAAGAAACGATTCGGTGCGAACGTCGTGCTGGACGGCATCGACCTCGACGTGCCCAAGGGCAAGTCGCTGGTGGTGATCGGCGGCTCCGGCACCGGCAAGTCGGTGATGATCAAGTGCATCCTGGGGCTGATCCAGCCGGACGCCGGCTCGATCCTGATCGACGGCCAGGAAGTGGTCGGCATGCCCGCACGCGAGCGCGAGCGCGTGATGAGGAAGTTCGGCATGCTGTTCCAGGGCGCCGCGCTGTTCGACAGTCTGCCGGTCTGGGAGAACGTGGCCTTCGGCCTCATCTCCGGCCGCGGCATGAATCGTGCCGAGGCGAAGGCGGTCGCGATCCGCAAGCTCAGTGCGGTCGGCCTCGGCCCGGAAGTGGGCGAGCTCTATCCCGCCGAGCTCTCCGGGGGCATGCAGAAGCGCGTCGGCCTCGCCCGCGCGATCGCCGCCGAGCCGGAGATCATCTTCTTCGACGAACCGACGACCGGCCTCGACCCGATCATGGGCCAGGTGATCAACGAACTCATCGTCACCTGCGTCGACGCGCTGGGTGCCACCGCGCTCTCGATCACCCATGACATGCACAGTCTCCGCGAGATCGGCGACTATGCGGCGATGATCTACGAGGGCAAGATCATCTGGTCCGGCCTCGCCAAGGACATCGACAACTCCGGCAACCCCCATGTCGAGCAGTTCGTCCAAGGCAAGGCCGACGGCCCGATCCGCATGCCGATGCGGTCGCTCTAGCCGCTATGGCTAAGCAAGCCGCGCGTTACGTCTGCCAGAATTGCGGCGCCTCCAGCGCGCGCTGGAGCGGGCGCTGCGAATCCTGCGGCGCCTGGAACGCGATCGTCGAGGAGGCGCCGCGCGAGGCGCTGCCGAAGGGACTCTCGGGCAAGAAGGGCCGGGGCATCGACCTGATCGATCTCGGCGGCGAGGTGCCGGAGACGATCCGGCGTGCGACCGGCATGCCGGAGTTCGACCGCGTCACCGGCGGCGGCCTGGTGCGCGGCTCGGCGATCCTGATCGGCGGCGATCCCGGCATCGGCAAGTCGACCCTGCTGCTGCAGGTCGTGGCGGCGTTGGGGCGACAGAAGCCGCCGCTCGTCTCCGCTTATGTCTCCGGCGAGGAGGCGGTCGAGCAGGTGCAGCTCCGCGCCCGGCGTCTCGGCCTTGCCCCGGGTGCGACGCGCATCGCCGCCGCGACCAGCCTGCGCGACATCGCCGCCAGCCTCGACACGGGGGACGCGCCCGACGTCGTCGTCATCGACTCCATCCAGACCATGTATCTCGACACGCTCGACTCCGCGCCGGGCACCGTCGCGCAGGTCAGGAGCTGCGCCGCCGAGCTCATCCGGATCGCGAAGAGCCGCGGCTTCGTCGTCATGCTGGTCGGCCATGTGACCAAGGAAGGCCAGATCGCGGGACCGCGCGTGCTCGAGCACATGGTCGATACCGTGCTCTATTTCGAAGGCGAGCGCGGCCACCAGTTCCGCATCCTGCGCTCGGTCAAGAATCGCTTCGGCCCGGCCAACGAGATCGGCGTCTTCGAGATGACCGATGCCGGCCTGATGGAAGTCGCCAATCCTTCCGCCTTGTTCCTGGCCGAGCGCCGCGGCAATGTCTCCGGCGCCGCGGTCTTCGCCGGCATCGAGGGGACAAGGCCGGTGCTGGTCGAGGTGCAGGCCTTGGTCTCGGCCTCGGCCCAGGCGACGCCGCGGCGCGCCGTGGTCGGCTGGGACGGCAACCGCTTGGCCATGATCCTCGCCGTGCTCGAGGCGCGCTGCAGTCTTGGCTTCGCCGGCAACGAGGTCTATCTCAACATCGCCGGGGGCCTCCGCATCGCCGAGCCCGCGGCCGATCTCGCCTGTGCCCTCGCGCTGGTCTCGGCACTGACCGACCGGCCGGTGCCGGATGACGTCGCCATTTTCGGCGAGGTCGGGCTTTCGGGCGAGGTCCGAAGGGTGACCCAGGCCGAGTCGCGGCTGAAGGAGTCGGCCAAGCTCGGCTTTCGTCGCGCCCTTGCGCCACAGGCGCCGGGCGGCGCCAAGGGACCGCCGGGGCGCGCCAATCCGCAGATCGAAGGCCTCGCCGTTACCGAGATCGGTCACCTACAAGAGTTGATCGACTGGCTTTATAATGAGTCGCGCGCGGCCTCTGCCAAGGGGCTGACATCGTCGAGAACGGCGGCGAAAGGGTGAAGGGGAAGTGAACTTCGTAGACATCGTCGTTCTCGTGGTGATCGCGCTCTCGGGCCTGATCGCCTTCTCGAACGGATTCGTCAACGTCGTGCTGTGGATCGCGAGCTGGGTGGTCGCCGTGCTCGCGACCGTCTATTTCTTTCCGACCGTTCAGCCGATCGCGGAGAAATACATCAGCAACCCGCTGGCGGCGAATGTGGTGGCCGCGGTCGGTCTCTTCCTGGTGGCGCTGCTGATCTGCGCCGTCATCAACCAGATCATCTCGCGCATCGTGCGCGGCAGCGCCATCGGTGCGCTCGACCGCGTGCTCGGTCTCCTGCTCGGCCTCATCATCGGCGGAGTGATCATTTCCTGCGCCTACATGCTGTTCGAGCGCTTCGCCCCGAACCAGAAGGACTGGCCCGACTCGATCGCCCAGGCCCGGACGCTTCCGCTGGTGCAGCGCGGCTCGGAGATGCTGCGCAGCATGGTTCCGGACTATGTGATCCAGAAGGGCCAGGCGGTCCTCGAGCAGGGCGCGAAGACCCTGGGCGAACCGGAGAATCTGGTGCCGAAGAACACCGCGCCGACCCAGCAGCCCGATGCCAATCCGGCGCCCGAGGCGCCGCAGCCGGCGCCCCAGCCGGGGACGTCCGGAGGCAGCGGCGGCACGCAGGGCTCCAATGCGAATCCGCAGGGAAATCCCGATGGACAAGCAACCGCGGCCGGGTATAAGGACGCGCAACGGAACGACCTTGACCGGTTGATCCAGAGTACCCAGTAGCGGCGCCTCGGGTCTCAGACCGGCGCCGCGCAGGCTTTGGGCCTGGTCCATGACCGGGTCCCGCCTCGCAAGCAGGACTGAGGGCAGGACGGGACGCCGAACCGGAACATGCTCACCACGCACCCCTTCGACGACGATCATCTCAAGGAAGAGTGCGGCATTGTGGGCATCTACGGCGTCGATGACGTCGCGGCCCATGCCGTGCTCGGCCTCCACGCGCTTCAGCATCGCGGCCAGGAGGCGGCCGGCATCGTCACCTTCGACGGCCAGCGCTTCCACGCCCATCGCGACCTCGGCCATGTCGCCGACAGCTTCAACAAGCAGTCCGTGGTCGAGCAGCTGCGCGGCCATGCGGCGATCGGACACACCCGTTATTCGACCACGGGCGACACCATTCTGCGGAACGTGCAGCCGCTGTTCGCCGAACTCGCCTTCGGCGGTTTCGCCGTCGGCCACAACGGCAATCTGACCAACGCCTATGCTGTGCGCCGCGAGCTGGTGAAGCGCGGCTCGCTGTTCCAATCGACCACCGACACCGAGGTGATCCAGCACCTGATGGCGACCCATCTCCGCGGCAACGTGGTCGATCGCCTGATCCATGCGCTGCACCAGGTCGAAGGCGCCTATTCGCTGGTGGCGCTCGCCAACGACATGGTGATCGGCGTGCGCGATCCTCTGGGCGTCCGGCCGCTGGTGCTGGGCAAGCGCGGCACCGGCTATATCCTCGCCTCGGAAACTTGCGCCCTCGACATCGTCGGCGCCGACTTCGTCCGCGACGTCGAGGCGGGCGAGGTCGTGGTTCTCGACCGCAACGGCGTCCACAGCATGAAGCCGTTCTCGCCGGCGCCGCGGCGCTTCTGCGTCTTCGAATACATCTACTTCGCCCGCCCCGACAGCGTGATCGAGGGCACCAGCGTCTACGACGCGCGCAAAGGGATCGGCGCGGAGCTTGCCCGCGAGGCGCCGGTCGATGCCGACGTCATCGTCCCTGTTCCTGACTCTGGAGTGCCGGCGGCACTCGGCTATGCGGAGGCGTCCGGCATCCCGTTCGAATACGGCATCATCCGCAACCACTATGTCGGCCGCACCTTCATCGAGCCCACCGACCACATCCGGCACCTGGGCGTGAAGCTGAAGCACAACGCCAACCGGGCCAAGGTCACCGGCAAGCGCGTGGTGCTGGTCGATGACTCGATCGTGCGTGGCACCACCTCGAAGAAGATCGTCGAGATGATTCGCGCCGCGGGTGCGACCGAGGTGCATATGCGCATCTCCAGCCCGCCCACCTCGCATTCCTGCTTCTACGGCATCGACACGCCGGAACGGAAGCAGCTGCTGGCCGCGCGCATGGACGAGAAGCAGATGGCGGAGTTCATCGGCGCCGATTCGCTCGCGTTCATCACCATTGACGGGCTCTACCGCGCCATGGGGCACAAGAACCGCGACGCGCGCCAGCCGCAATATTGCGATGCCTGCTTCACCGGCGACTATCCGACCGAGCTGACCGACCAGTCCGGCGGCGACGGCACCCACCAGCTCTCATTGCTCGCGGAACGCGCTTGATGGCATCTGCCGGAGGGCGTCTCGCGGGCCGGATCGCGCTCGTGACCGGGGCGTCTCGCGGTATCGGCCGTGCCGTCGCCAAGCGCTTCGCCGAGGAAGGTGCCGATCTCGTCCTGATCGCCCGCACCGTCGGCGGCCTCGAGGAATTGGACGACGAGATCCGCGGGCTCACCGGCAAGACCAGCCTCCTGGTGCCGCTCGATCTGCGCGAGTTCGACGCGATCGATCGCCTTGGCCGGGCGCTCTACGAGCGCTTCGGGCGGTTGGACGTGCTGGTCGGCAATGCCGGCGACCTCGGCACCCTGACCCCCATCGGCCATATCGAACCCGCGGAATGGCAGCGCGTGCTCGATCTCAATTTGACCGCCAACTGGCGTCTGATCCGCAGCCTCGACCCGCTGCTGCGCCGCTCCGAAGCGGGCCGCGGCATCTTCGTGAGCTCGGCCGCAGCCCGCGGGGCGCGACCCTTCTGGGGCACCTACGCCATCTCGAAGGCGGCGCTGGAGATGCTGGTCGTGACCTATGCCGAGGAGATCAAGCAGACCAGGGTGCGCGCCAACCTGATCGACCCCGGCCGCACCCGCACCGGCATGCGCGCCCAGGCCTATCCCGGCGAGGACCCGAAGACCCTGCCGACGCCGGAGGAGATCGCGGAGAGATTCGTGCCGCTCGCCGTCGTTGAATGCGAGCTCAACGGTCAGGTCGTGAAGGCGCAGTAGTTTCGGTCTGCCCCGCCACAGGCAGTTCCTTGCCGCGGCCTGAGACCTCTCGAGCAAATGGCTCCTATCCCCGCCGCTTGTTCCCCAGCGCGATCCGGCGTCCGAGCTCGGGCGGCAGCGGCAGGTGCGCATGGCCGGCCTTCACCCGGCTCACCAGATCGAAGATATCGTCCGGCATCTCGCCGACCCGGCGCTTGGTCATATCGATGAACAGGATCAGCCATTCGCAGGTCGCGGCCAGCGCGCCGGTCTGGCCGTGCCGCATCGACTGGAACCAGTGGAAGCGCTTGCGGTCGAAGTCGATCAGCTGGGTCTCGATCCGGATCGGATCGCCTTCGAACAGCTCGCCCTGATAGGTGATGTGCATCTCCGCCGCCATGGTGGAGACGCCGCGCTTCTCGATGAGATCGAACCCGAAGCCGATCGCGTCATAGGCGGCATCGAAACCCTCGTCGAAGGCCTTCAGATAATAGGCGACGTTCATATGCCCGTTGCCGTCGATCCATTCCGGGCGGACGGTGAGGGTGTTGCAGAGGAAAGGGGCGGGCATGGAGGTCGCGGAATCGGGTGCCATGGGGCGGCACCATGCTGGGTGGAGGAGGGGCGGTCAAGCGCCCGGCAGATCGGCGGCGGACCGCTGTTTCGCCGGCCGCGGCCATTCAACCCAACGGTCCAATGAAACCTCCCAAGCCCGTGAAATACCTGAGGAAGATCAAGCCGGCAATTGACACCGTTCCAGGATCGGGCATACCGTTCCCGCCAACGGGGGGCCGTTCAATCAATAGAAGCGACAAAGGCCGCTCGCAGAAAGCAAGAGGGAGACTCAAATGAACGTTCGGCTCTTCACGGCCACTGCTGCCGTCGCCCTGCTGATGGGGTTGGGCGCGTCGGCGCAGGCGGCGACGACCACGCTGCGTTATTGCTCGGAGGGTAGCCCGGAAGGATTCGGCCCCCAGCTCTATGATTCAGGCACCACGCTCGATGCGGTGCGTCCGGTCTTCAACCGCCTGGTCGAGATCAAGTTCGGCACCACGGATCCGATGCCGAGCCTCGCCGAGAAATGGGAAGTGTCGGATGACGGGCTCACCTACACCTTCCATCTTCGCAAGGGCGTCAAGTTCCAGACCATCAAGGGCTTCAAGCCGACCCGTGAGTTGAACGCCGACGACGTGGTGTTCAGCTTCAACCGGATGCTCGACAAGTCGAACCCGTATCACGACGTCAACGGCGGCTCCTATGCCTACTTCGAAGGCATGGGCATGCCCGACACGATGAAGAGCGTGGAGAAGGTTGACGACATGACCGTCAAGGTCACGCTCAACCATGCGGAGGCGCCGTTCATCTCCGAGGTCGCGATGGAGTGGGCCTCGATCCTCTCCAAGGAATACGCCGACAAGCTGGAGAAGGAGAACAAGAAGGAGCAGATCGACCAGATCCCGGTCGGCACCGGCCCCTTCACCTTCGTCGATTACCAGAAGGACGCGGTGATCCGCTACAAGGCGAACCCGGAATATTGGCGCGGCAAGCAGAAGATCGACAATCTGGTCTTCGCCATCACCAAGGACCCGGCGGTCCGCAAGGCGAAGCTCGAAGCCGGCGAGTGCGATATCATGCCGTATCCCGCGGCCGCCGACGTCGCCGCCCTCAAGGCCGATCCCAAGCTGAAGGTGATGGAGAGCCCGGGCCTCAACATCGCCTATCTCACCATGAACGCCACCAAGCCGCCGTTCGACAACAAGACGGTGCGCCAGGCGATCAACATGGCGATCAACAAGGACGCGATCATCAAGGCGGAATACATGGGCGGCGCCGTTGCCGCCAAGAACCCGCTGCCGCCGACCATCTGGGGCTACAACGACGCGGTCCAGCCGTATCCCTACGATCCGGACAAGGCGAAGCAGATGCTGGAAGCCGCCGGCGTGAAGGATCTGAGCGTCGATCTTTGGTACCAGCCGGTGTCGCGGCCCTACAACCTCGACGGCAAGACCATGGGCCAGCTGATGCAGGCCGATCTCGAGAAGGTCGGCATCAAGGCCAACCTGGTCACCTACGACTGGGCCGAGTATCTGAAGCGGCTGCATGCCGGCGAGGCGCCGATGGCGCAGATCGGCTGGACCGGCGATATCGGCGATCCCGACAACTTCCTCTACCTGCATGGCTGCGGCGGCACCGGGACGCCTCCGGGCCAGAACAATGAGAAGTGGTGCAACAACGACTACGACGCGATGCTGAAGCAGGCCAAAGAGACCTCCGACCAGGCCCAGCGCACGGCGATCTATGCCAAGGCCGAGCAGCTGCTGCATGACGAGGCGGCGATCGTGCCGATCGTGCACTCGGTGGTCTATATGCCGATGAGCACCAAGGTCGAGGGCTACGTGATGGATCCCCTCGGCTTCCACAACTTCGAGGGCGTTTCGAAGAAGTAGCCGCTCGCTGAACGGACTGGCACCGGCGGGGGCCCAGCCTCCGCCGGTGCGCGTTTTTGGAGACCCCCTGGGAGATCCCTGCCGGCCATGATCCGGTTCGTCCTGCATCGCGTGCTGCTGATCATCCCGACCTTCCTCGGGGCCGCGCTGCTCACCTTCACGCTGATCCACATGATCCCCGGCGACCCGATCCAGATGATGTTGGGCGAGAAGGTGATCGATCCCGCACGCAAGGCGGCAATGCTGGCGCAATACGGGCTCGACCGGCCGCTCAGCGTCCAGTTCCTCGACTACATCTGGCACGTGGCGCAGGGCGATCTCGGCAAGTCGATCGTCACCAAGAACCCGGTCGGGCAGGACTTCTTCACCCTGTTCCCGGCGACCTTGGAGCTCGCGGCCTGCGCCATGATCTTCGCGCTCATGTTCGCCATTCCGGCCGGCGTGCTCGCCGCCGAGAAGCGCGGCTCGGTCTACGACCACGCGCTGATGGGCGCCGCCTTGACCGGCTATTCCATGCCGATCTTCTGGTGGGGCCTGCTGCTGATCCTGCTGTTCTCCATCCACCTTGGCTGGACGCCGGTCTCCGGCCGCATCGACCTCGACTACTATTTCGACAACGGCACCGGCTTCCTGCTCTATGACTCGCTGGTCTCGGACCAGGACGGCGCCTTCACCTCGGCGGTCAGCCATCTCATCCTGCCTTCGATCGTGCTGGGCACCATCCCGCTCGCGGTGATCGCGCGCATGACGCGATCCTCCATGCTGGAAGTGCTGGGCGAGGACTACGTCCGCACCGCGCGGGCCAAGGGCCTCAGCCGGTTTCGCGTGGTCGGCATCCATGCGCTCAGGAACGCGCTCATTCCGGTGGTGACCGTGATCGGTCTCCAGGTCGGCACCCTCATGGCGGGCGCCATCCTCACCGAGAACATCTTCTCCTGGCCGGGCGTCGGTTCCTGGCTGGTGAATTCGATCTATCAGCGCGACTATCCCTCGGTGCAGGGCGGCGTGCTGCTGATCGCGAGCTTCGTCATCCTGGTCAACCTTTCGGTCGATCTCGTCTATGGTCTTTTGAACCCGCGCATCCGGGGGCGCCGATGACCAACACCGCCATGACCGCCGGGAAGCTCGAGCCGACGACGCAGGTGCTGACGCCGCGCCGCGAGATCTGGCTCTCGCTGCGGGCCAATCGCGGCGCCCTGGCGGCGCTCGTGGTCATCCTGCTGCTGATCCTCTGCGCCATCACCGCGCCGCTGATCGCGCCGCACGATCCTTCCGCCCAGGACGCGATCAACCGCGCGCTTCTGCCGCCGGCCTGGGACGAAGGCGGTCAATGGGCCTATCCCTTGGGCACCGATGCGCTCGGCCGCGACATGCTCTCCCGGATCATCTTCGGATCGCAATATTCGCTGCTGATCGGCTGCATCGTGGTGACGCTCTCGCTCGGGATCGGCGTTCTGCTCGGCCTCGTCTCCGGTTTCTATCGCGGCACGGTCGATACGCTGATCATGCGCCTGATGGACATCATCCTGGCGCTCCCCAGCCTGCTGCTGGCGATCGTCATCGTGGTGCTGCTGGGCGCCGGCCTGAGGAATGCGATGATCGCCGTCGCCATCACCAACATCCCGCATTATGCGCGGTTGACCCGCGCTGCGGTCCTCACCGAGCTCACCAAGGACTACGTGGTCGCCTCCAAGGTGGCCGGCGCCGGAACGCTCCGCCTGATGTTCCAGACCGTGCTGCCGAACTGCCTGGCGCCGCTGATCGTGCAGTCCACGCTCGGCATCTCCTCGGCGATCCTCGACGCGGCGGCGCTCGGCTTCCTCGGCCTCGGCGCCCAGCCGCCGACACCGGAATGGGGCACCATGCTGGCGGATTCGCGGCAATACATCGAGCGCGCCTACTGGGCGGTCACCTTCCCCGGCCTCGCGATCCTGGTGACCGTGCTCGCCTTCAACCTGCTGGGCGACGGTCTGCGCGACGCCCTCGATCCCAAGCTGAAGCGCTGAGGCCCGACTTGGCGCTGCTCGAGATCCGCAACCTCTCGGTCGAGTTCCAGACCCATCGCGGGCCCTTCCGCGCGGTCGATGGCGTCGACCTCACGCTGGAGAAGGGCGAGCTGCTCGGCGTGGTCGGCGAATCCGGCTCGGGCAAGAGCGTCACCATGCTGGCGGTGATGGGCCTCATTCCGTTTCCGGGCCGGATCAAGGCCGATCTCATGACCTTCGACGGTGTCGATCTCCTCAAGCTCTCGCCGGAGGCGCGGCGGCAGATCACCGGCAAAGACATCGCCATGATCTTCCAGGAGCCGATGACCAGCCTCAACCCGTGCTTCACCGTCGGCTTCCAGATCATGGAGGCGCTGGCGGCGCATGAAGGCGGCAGCCGGCGTCAGCGCCGCGGCCGCACGCTCGAGCTGCTGGAGCAGGTCGGCATTCCCGCGGCATCGACGCGGCTCTCCGCCTACCCCCACCAACTCTCGGGCGGCATGTGCCAGCGCGTGATGATCGCGATGGCGATCGCCTGCAATCCGAAGCTCCTGATCGCCGACGAGCCGACGACGGCGCTCGACGTCACCATCCAGGCGCAGATTCTCGATCTGCTGGTCGCGCTGCAGAAGGAGCGCGGCATGGCGCTCGTGCTCATCACCCATGACATGGGCGTCGTCGCCGAGACGGCGGAGCGCGTCATCGTCATGTATGCCAGCCAGCAGGTGGAGATGCAGCCCGCGGCGCGTCTGTTCGAGAATCCGCACCACCCCTACACCGCGGCACTCCTGGAGGCGCTGCCGGAGCGCAGCCTCGACAAGCGGCGCCTCGCCACCATCCCCGGCATGGTGCCCGGCATCGCGGACCGGCCGTTGGGCTGCGTCTTCAATCCGCGCTGCGGCTTTGCCACCTCGCGTTGCCAGACCGAGGCGCCGCTGCTGGCGGGCGGCGCGGACGAGCGCGTGCGCTGCCACTATCCGCTGGAGCAGGGACGCCCGACCGGCCAGCCGGGGTCGTCCGACGCGGCGGCGGTGCCCGAGCCCGCGCGTGCCGGCGGGAAGCTGCCGTCATGACCGATGTCGCGATGGCCGCGCCGACCCCCGCCGCCGCCGGCCCGGTTCTCCGCGCCACCGATCTTCACCGGCACTACGGCGTTTCCCGTGGGCTGCTGCGCGGTCACGCGATCCTGAGGGCAGTCAACGGCGTCAGCTTCGAGCTTCGCGCCGGTCGGACCCTCGCGGTCGTGGGAGAGTCGGGCTGCGGCAAGTCCACGCTTGCCCGCATGGTGACCATGATCGAGCGGCCGACCAGCGGCCATCTCGAGCTCGACGGCACCGATGTCGCGACCGCCGACACCGCCACCCTGAGGCGCCTGCGGGCACGGGTGCAGATGGTGTTCCAGGATCCCTACGGCTCGCTCAATCCCAGGAAGCAGATCGGCCAGATCCTGGAGGAGCCGCTGGAGATCAACACCCCGCTCGATCGTGCGCAGCGCCGCGAGAAGGCGCGCGAGATGATGGCGCATGTCGGGCTCCGGCCCGAGCATTACGGCCGCTATCCGCACATGTTCTCCGGCGGCCAGCGCCAGCGCATCGCGATCGCCCGCGCGCTCATGCTGCGGCCCAAGGTCGTGGTGGCGGACGAGCCCGTCTCGGCGCTGGATGTCTCGATCCGGGCCCAGGTCCTCAACCTGCTGATGGATCTCCAGGGCGAGCTCGACCTCGCCTACATGTTCATCTCCCACGACCTCAGCGTGGTGCGCCACCTCGCCGATGACGTGATGGTGATGTATCTCGGCCGGCCGGTGGAGCAGGGCACCAAGGATCGCGTGTTCAACGAGCCGCGCCATCCCTACACCCAGGTGCTGCTGGCGGCGACGCCCTCCGTCGATCCCAAGGCCCGGTCGCAGCGGCTCATGGTGAAGGGCGAGCTGCCATCGCCGATCGATCCGCCGCCCGGTTGCGCTTTCCATAGGCGCTGTCCCTTCGCCACCGAGCGCTGCGCGCAGGAATCCCCCGACTTGCGCGACGTGGCCGGGCGATGGGTTGCCTGTCACTACGCTGAAACGACCGCCTGAAACCGGTTCCTCGCCGTTCACGCTGTCAGGTGTGTGACCTGATGCTTCCGTGCAACAGATTGTGATTCCAGGCACACACCAATCCCATGAGTCTGCTGGTTTTTGCCCGTTTCCTGTGGTACGCACGATCAGCCATCGGGGCGGAAGCCGAGGTCCGGGGCGAATTCCCCCGGATGGGGGCAGGACGGCTGCCGTTACCTTTGGTTAATGTCTTGCTGTGACCATGCCAGGGCAATCCGAGAGGGGACCTTGGATGGCGTCGCTGTGGGATCGAACCGGGCGGGCGGATGGCCGCACTGACCGGAAGGTGAGCGTCAGTGGTCGCGCGATCGGCCGAGCGGGTCAGTACAGGGACTAAGGACTAAGGGGATCCATGCATTTCGACAGGAAATTCCGGCAGATCGCCTTGGCGGCTGGTGTGCTTGCGGCGACCGCGCTGAGCAGCGGCTGCGCCTCTCGGCCGGATCCGAACGACGAGGCGGCGGTTGAGGCCTATAACGAGGCCAACGATCCGCTCGAGCCGATGAACCGTTACTTCTTCGAGATCAACCATCTGCTGGATGAGATGATCCTGAAGCCGTTCGCCGGCTACTACCACACCGCGCTGCCGCAGTTTGCCCAGGACGGCGTCCGGAACGCGCTGCGGAACCTGCATTCTCCGACAATTCTCGCCAACGACATGTTTCAGGGGAGCCTCGGGCGCGCCGGTGACACGGCGAGCCGGTTCCTGATCAACAGCACGATCGGCGTCGGCGGGCTGTTCGACGTCGCCGATAGCTTCGGCATCAAGTATCACGATGAGGACTTCGGCCAGACCCTCGGCTGGTATCACGTCGGCGAGGGTCCTTACCTGATGTTGCCGGTTCTCGGGCCGAGCAACCCGCGCGACCTCACCGGCCGGGTGGTGGACTACGCCCTCGATCCTTTGACCTGGGTGGGCTACATCTACAACGTCGGCTGGATCAACACGGTCCGCGGCGGCCTCGAAGGGCTGGATACTCGGGCGCGTAACATGCAGGCGATCGAGGAGCTGCAGAAGGGCTCGGTGGACTTCTACGCCACCATCCGCAGCCTCTATCGCCAGCACCGGAACGACGCGATCCGGAATGGCGAAGATCCCAACGACGTGATGAGCGGCATCACCAACGAGAATGCGATACCCGCGGACGGTGCGGAGGCGCCGACTGTGATGCTGGCGCCGCAGAAGGCGCCGGAGGGTCCCGTTCAGCAGGGTCAAGTAAGCCAGGCGAACTGAATTCCATGCAGACCAGACGCGATATCCTTCTCGCGGCCGCAGCCGGTGCGGCCTTGTTGAGCGCGGGCCCAGCCTTCGCCTCGGACGATCTCTCGGCCTTCGTCAACGAGGTGGCCGATCAGTCCATCACCGAGCTGAGCAACGCCGGTCCGACGGATCCGGCCCGGGCCGCTGCGCTGAAGCCGATTCTCCTGAAATACTTCGATATGCCCGGCCTCGCCAAGCACGTGCTCGGCGCCTATTGGAAGAAGATCACGCCGGACCAGCAGCAGGCGTTCACCGGCGCGTTCGTCAACTACATCGCTTCGGTCTATGGCCAGCGCTTCAAGCAGTACAACGGCCAGAAGCTGGAGATCAAACGGGTGCGCGACCAGGGCACCTCGGCGACGGTGTTCACCGCCGTGGCCAATGGTGAGGACCAGGGCGCCCGGGTCGATTGGGAGATCCGCACCGACGGCAGTCAGCCGCTGGTGACCGACATCCGGGTCGAGGGCCTGAGCCTCGCCGACACCCATCGCCAGGAATTCGCCTCGGTGATGAGCCAGCACAACGGCGACATCAACGCCCTCATGGGCATCCTGAAGTCGAAGTCGCTGGTCAACTGACCCTGCGCCAACACCAATAAAGAACGGCCGCGACGGGCAACTGTCGCGGCCGTTTTACTTGGATAGACTTGGCGCTGGATCAGAAGCGCTCGGGCGCATCAACTCCTCACACCCTCCGCGGGTCCGCCCCCAGTCTTGGGGCGGGAGTGTTCGAGCGCGCTTCTGTCTTGGTTTCCCTCCCCCGACCCGTCCGCCGAAGCTTCAGCGAAGGCGGAGATCGGGGGAGGGTGAGGGAGGGGGTTGATGCAGCGGTGATGTTGCCGGAAAAGTCGTGCCGGACAATCCGGCGCGCCTACGCGACTTTCGCCGAAGCCGTGCCTTCGATCGCCTGGCCGATCGACTTCTCCAAGAGATCGAAGCCGGTCTCGAGCTGCTTCTCCGGGATGGTCAGCGGCATCAGGAAGCGAAGCACGTTGGCGTTGACGCCGCAGGAGAGCAGGATCAGGCCGTTCTCCGCGGCCTTGGTGATCACCGCCTTGGTGAGATCCGCGTCGGGCGAGCCGTCGGACTTCACCACGTCGCAGGCCACCATGGCGCCGAGGCCGCGGATGTCGCCGATCCGGTTGCCGAAGCTGTTCTTGCGCTTCATGTCGGAGAGGCGCTCCAGCATGCGCTTGCCGATCACGTTGGCGCGCTCGACCAGCTTCTCCTCTTCCATGACGTCGATCACCGCGTTGGCGGCGGCGCAGCCGATCGGCGAGCCGGCATAGGTGCCGCCCAGCCCACCCGGCGCCGGCGCGTCCATGATCTCGGCCTTGCCGGTCACGGCCGAGATCGGGAAGCCGCCGGCCATGGACTTCGCCATGGTGATGATGTCGGGCTCGATGCCGGAATGCTCGACCGCGAACCACTTCCCGGTGCGCGCGAAACCCGACTGGATCTCATCGACGATGAAGACGATGCCGTGCTTGGTGCAGATCTCGCGCAGCGCCCGCATGAAGCCGAACGGCACGATGTTGAACCCGCCTTCGCCCTGCACTGGCTCGATGATGATGGCGGCGACGTTGTCGGGGCCGATATCCGCCTTGAAGATGGTCTCCAGATGCTTCAGCGCCGCGGCGCCGTCGTCCTTCAGCGCCGGATCCGGGAACGGCACGTGGTAGACATCGGTCGGGAAGGGGCCGAAGCCGATCTTGTAGGGCGCATACTTGCCGGTCAGGGCCATGCCCATCAGGGTGCGGCCATGGAAGGCGCCGGAGAAGGCGATGACGCCCGCGCGCTTGGTATAGGCGCGCGCGATCTTGACCGCGTTCTCGACGGCTTCGGCGCCGGTCGTCAGAAAGATCGTCTTCTTCGCGAACTTGCCCGGGGTCAGTTTGTTGATCCGCTCGGCGAGCCGGATATAGGGCTCGTAGGGCGTCACCTGGAAGCAGGCATGGGTCAGGTTCTCGACCTGCTGCTTGACCGCCGCGATCACTTTCGGGTGGCAATGGCCGGTGTTGAGGACCGCGATGCCGCCCGCGAAGTCGATATAGGTCTTGCCGTCCTCATCGACGATCTCGGAATTGTTGGCCGACTTCGCATAGATGGCGAAGGCGTTCCCGACGCCGCGCGGCACGGCGGCGCCGCGCCGCTGATGCAGGCTGGCATTGGCTGACATGGCTGGTCCTCATGGATCATTGGCGGATGGATTCTGCTGACGGGTCTTGCGGCCCGGTTATCAGCGGCGGCGACTATAGCAGCTTGCCCCTTCGGCGCCATGACAGGTTCGCCACGGTGCAGGCGCCGGCAAACGAAACGGGCCGCGCGACGGCGGCCCGTTTGAGGTAGAATACGACCCTCGTGCCACACCGTAAGTTCCGTGCAAGAACTTACACTATTGTGTGCGCTCAGTCAAGGGGGCTGCTACGCTCTTGAACCGCTGACCTTTTACAGGTCAGCACTGTTTACGCAGCCAGGCGCGGCGCACCCGCGCCGATCGCGGCCTCGCCATCCAGCACGGCGGCAACGGCGTGAACCGTGGCCGCGATCCGAACCGCCGCCTGGATCGCCTCGGTGGAGAGGCCCGCCTTGCGAAGCTCATGCTCATGGGCGTCGATGCACATGCCGCAACCGTTGACGGCCGAGACCGCCAGCGACCAGAGCTCGAAATCCGCCTTCTCGACGCCGGGCTTCGCGATCACGTTCATGCGCAGCTTCGCCGGTAGCGTCTTGTAGTCGGCCGCCGAGGCCAGGTGGACGAAGCGGTAGTAGATGTTGTTCATCCCCATGATCGCGGCCGCGGCCTTGGCTGCCTCCAGCGCCTGGGGGTCCAGCTTCGGCCCGAACTCCGCCAGCACCGCCCGGGTCACCGCCGCATTGCGCGAGGCCAGCGCCGAAGCGACGAACGTCCCCGCGCGCTGCCGCTCGCTCAGCGCCGCTTCCGCAGCCAGGCTCGAGAGATTGAGCCGCAGATCCTTCGCATATTCCGGCAAGACTGACTTCAGAGTTTCGATGGTCATGTCGTTCTCCTCGGTGACGGGTCCATCCGCACTCGCTTCACTACGCCGCCTTCAGCGTCTCCTGGCCCTTCTGCCAGTTGCAGGGGCAGAGCTCGTCCGTCTGCAGCGCGTCGAGCACGCGCAGCACTTCCTGCGGGTTGCGGCCGACCGAGAGGTCGTTCACCGCGGCAAAGCGGATGATGCCCTCGGGATCGACGATGAAGGTGGCGCGGAGCGCCACGCCTTCTCGTCTGTCGAGCACGCCGAGCGCTGCCGAGAGCTCGCGCTTGATGTCGGCCAGCATGGCGAAGGGCAAGCCGCGGAGGTCGTCATGGCTCTTGCGCCAGGCAAGGTGCACGAACTCGGAATCGGTCGAGACGCCGTAGACCACCGCGTCGCGGTCGTTGAAATCGTCGTTCAGCTTGCCGAACGCGGCGATCTCGGTCGGGCAGACGAAGGTGAAGTCCTTCGGCCAGAAGAACACGATCTTCCACTTGCCGGGATTGCTCTCGCTGGAGACCGGCTGGAAGGCATGGTTCATGTCCTCCGAGACGACGCCGGTCAGCTCGAACTGGGGAAATCTGTCGCCCACGGTCAGCATTTCTGGGAATCTCCTTCAGGGTTTGCACACGGGATTGGTTCCGGGGCGCAATCTGGCCGATCTTGCACGATCGCTCCAATTGATTATATGCAACGTATCAATCGACCTAGACGATCCCACGCGGAACCACCGAGGCGATCATGTTCCTCCCCACCCTGAAGCAGCTGCGCTACCTGACGGCGCTCGACGAGCACAAGCATTTCGGCCGTGCCGCCGGCGCCTGCTTCGTCTCGCAATCGACCCTGAGCGCCGGCCTTCAGGAGCTGGAGACGCTGCTCGGTGCCTCGCTGGTCGAGCGAAGCAACCGCTCGGTGGTGTTCACCGCACTGGGTCGCGAGATCGCGGCGCGGGCCCGCGTGGTGCTGCGGGAGGCCCAGGAGTTGGCCGAGCTCGCGGCCGCGTCGAAGGAGCCGCTCTCGGGCACGCTGCGCCTCGGCGTCATTCCCACGATCGGCCCGTTCCTGCTGCCGAAAGTGCTGCCGAAGCTCCGGAAGGCCTATCCCAAGCTCAAGCTCTATCTGACCGAGGACCTGACCCAGCGCCTGGTGGACGAGCTCCATGCCGGCGCGCTCGACTGCGTGCTGCTGGCACTGCCGGTCGAGATCGGTGAGGCCGAGGCGATGATCCTGTTCGACGATCCCTTCGCGCTCGTCTGCCGCAAGGACAACGCGCTCGCGGCGAAGACCAGGCTCTCGACCGGCGACGTCGCGGAAGCTCCGCTGCTCCTGCTGACCGACGGGCACTGTCTCCGCGATCATGCGCTCGACGCCTGCCATCTCGGTCGCCGCCCGCAAGGCACCGACGTCGCCGCGACCAGCCTGCATACCCTGGTGGAGATGGCGGCGAACGGACTCGGCGTCACCTTGATCCCGAAGATGGCCCTCGAGGCGAAGCTCTTGAAAGGCTCGGAACTGGTGGCGCGGCCCTTCGCGGGTGGCAAACCCGGTCGCCGCGTCGGCCTCATCTGGCGCAAGACTTCGGCGCGCGAAGGGGAGTTCCGCCTGCTCGGCGAAGCGATCAAGGCCGCCCATCACTGAATGTCGCGTCATGCCCGGGCGTCTCGCGCCGCCGGAAAGAGATCGCCGGGTCGAGCCCGGCGATGACGGCTCTCTCAGTCCGACAGCAGCAGGCCTTTGCGGTGCGGCAGCGGCTCCTTGCCGGCGATCATCGTGATCCCCTCGCCGGGTGCGACGAGCTTGTGGGAGCAACGCGAGACCACGATGCCGTCGGTCACGGCGCGCATCGGCGTCCGTGCATTCGCCTGATCCTCGGCCAGAGGATCGATGATCTCCGCGATCAGGTCGCCCTTGCGCACCACGTCGCCGAGATTGACCTTGTAGGCGAGAAGGCCGGCCTTCGGCGCCTGCATGTAGTCGGCGGCGTCGAGCGGAGTCCCTTCGCAGAGCAGCGGCGGCAGCGGGCCGGGGTCGCCGGCGATGAGGCCGCGGCGCTGCAGGAAGCGGAAGAGCGCCTGGCCGTCATGGGTGCCGAACTCGTCGTTGACGTCGGCTTGGCCGCGGAACTCGATGGTCGAGGTCAGCACCGTCGGCGGGATGGGGTACTTGTCGCCGAAATGGAGTCTCAGCTTGCGGAAGGCGAGATAGATCTGCTCCTCGAAGCTGCGCCCGCCGGAATCGGTGGCGAGGAAGACGGCGCGCGAACCGGTCTCGGCGGCGAGATCGGCGCCGTTCGGCCAGAAATCGGTGGTGAGATAGACATGCATCAGCGCCTCGTCGTCGCAATGCATGTCGAGGATGATGTCGGCATCGTAGGCGAGCCGGTAGAGCTCGAGACGCAGCCGCGAAAACTCGGCCTCGGCGACCATGTTGGCGAGCCGCCGCCCCATGGCCTCGCGGATCGCGGCGACGTTGCGCTCGGGCTCGGCGCCGAGCCGCCCTTCAAGCGCCTCGGGCAGCCCATCGAACATATCGGGCCAGTTGCGATTGAAGTTGCCGCCGCCGCGGATCTCCGAGCGCCCGATATGGTTGCCGGCCACGTTCTGGCCGAGCCCGATCGGATTGGCGACCGGCACGACCACGATCTCGCCGGTGATCTCGCCGCGTCCCTCGGCGGCGTCCAGCAGGCGAATGAGATGATGTGCAGCCATCATCGCCGGGATCTCGTCGGCGTGGATCGAGGCCTGCAGATAGGCCTTGGGTCGGGCACCGATTCTGCCGTAGCGGTGCGCCAGCAGATGGCGTTCGGTGCCGGGACTCATCGAGCCCAGTGAAATGCGTTCGATTCTCTTTGCCATTGCCGCCCCTGACGCCAGCAAATCCCTTCTATCGCGGCCGTCGCGTTTGCCGCGATCCACCCGCTCCTAGCTCGCGAAGTTTGCCGGAAATTCGTGTTGTCGACGTGCTTGAAGTAGAGCCGAGCGGCGCATTTCCTGTCAAGGCGGGCGCGGCCGCACCGGCGCGCGCCGTGTCGGTTTGAGCCCCGGTCCGGCCGCTGCTATAAGGCCCTCATGGACCATTCTCTCCACGATTCTCCCGAGCTCGACGCGCCCTATCTCACCGGTTTGAACGACCGCCAGCGCGAGGCCGTGCTGGCGCTGGACGGCCCGGTCCTGGTGCTCTCCGGCGCCGGCACCGGCAAGACCCGTGTGCTGACGACGAGGCTGGTGCACATCCTCGCGACCCAGCGCGCCTGGCCGAGCCAGATCCTCGCCGTCACCTTCACCAACAAGGCGGCGAACGAGATGAAGAGCCGGATTGCCGCCATCCTCGGCCGGCCGGTCGAGGGCTGGTGGCTCGGCACCTTCCATGCGCTGGCGGCGCGCATCCTCAGGGTCCATGCCGAGCAGGTGGGGTTGAAGCCGAACTTCACCATCCTCGACACCGACGACCAGCTCCGCCTGGTGAAGCAGCTGATCCAGACCGAGAACCTCGACAGCCAGAAATGGCCTTCGCGCGTCGTGCTCGGCATCATCGAGCGCTGGAAGGACCGCGGCCTGACGCCGGACAAGGTGACCCGCGCCGAGCAGGCCGAGCTCGCCTCCGGCCGCATCCTCGACATCTATCGCGAATACCAGGCGCGCCTCGCGACCCTGAACGCCTGCGATTTCGGTGATCTCCTGCTGCACAACATCGCGCTCTTCCAGAAGGCACCGGATGTACTGGCGAAATACCAGCAGCAGTTCCGCTACATGCTGGTGGACGAGTACCAGGACACCAACGTGGCGCAGTATCTCTGGCTGCGGTTACTGGCCCAGGTGCATCGCAATCTCTGCGTGGTCGGCGACGACGATCAGTCGGTCTATGGCTGGCGCGGTGCCGAGGTCGAGAACATCCTGAAGTTTGAGCAGGACTTTCCCGGCGCCAAGGTGATCCGCCTCGAGCAGAACTACCGTTCGACGCCGCACATCCTGGCCGCCGCCTCCGGCCTCATCGCCAAGAATGCGGGGCGCCTCGGCAAGACGCTGTGGACCGAGCGCGGCGAGGGCGAGAAGGTGCGCGTGGTCTCCGCCTGGGACGGCGAGGAAGAGGCACGGCAGATCGGCGAGGAGATCGAGGCGCTGCAGCGCAAGGGCCATGCCTTGCGCGAGGTCGCCATCCTGGTGCGCGCCGGCTTCCAGACCCGCGAGTTCGAGGAGCGCTTCATCACGCTCGGCATCCCCTACCGGGTGATCGGCGGCCCGCGCTTCTATGAGCGGCTCGAGATCCGCGACGCGCTCGCCTATCTGCGGCTGGTCAACCAGCCGGATGACGGGCTCGCCTTCGAGCGTATCATCAACACGCCACGCCGCGGCATCGGCGACAGCACCGTGCGTCGGCTGCACGACCTCGCGCGGGCGCAGCAAGTCTCGCTGCCTGAAGCCGCGCGACGCATCGTCGAGACCGACGAGCTCAAACCCGCGACGCGACGCGCGCTCGCCGGTCTGATGCAGGATCTCGCTCGCTGGCGCAGCCTTGCGGACGGCATGCCGCACGGCGAGCTCGCCGAGATCGTACTGGACGAATCCGGCTACACGGCGATGTGGCAACAGGACAAGTCGGTCGAGGCGCCGGGTCGGCTGGAGAACCTCAAGGAGCTGGTCCATGCCATGGAGGAGTTCGAGAACCTCGGCGGCTTCCTCGAGCACGTCTCCCTGGTCATGGAAAACGCCGAATCCGGCGACCGCGACCAGCTTTCGATCATGACCCTGCACGGCGCCAAGGGGCTGGAGTTCGACATCGTCTTTCTCCCGGGCTGGGAGGAGGGCCTGTTCCCTTCACAGCGATCTCTCGACGAGAACGGCCTCAAGGGTCTCGAAGAGGAACGCCGCCTCGCCTATGTGGGGCTGACGCGGGCGCGCAAGCTCGCCTTCATCAGCCACGCCGCCAACCGGCGCGTGCACAATCTGTGGCAGAACGCGCTGCCCTCGCGCTTCCTGGCCGAGCTGCCGGCGGACCATACCGAGCGGCGGGATGACCGCACCTATCATCGCTCCCAGGGCAGCTTCCACGGCTCCGGCCTCTCGGAATCGCGCTGGACCGGAGCTTCCTACATGCAGCGCATGGCACGGCGTGCGCCGGCCACGATCGAGGCGACCGCGGTCGCGACCGTCGAAGGCGCCCCGAGCCGCTATGCCAGCGGCGACCGCGTCTTCCATCAGAAATTCGGCTACGGCGCCGTCGTCGCGGCGGAAGGCGACAAGCTGGAGATCGAGTTCGACAAGGCCGGTCGGAAGCGGGTGATGGCAGGCTTCGTCGTCGCCGCCCACCAGGCCGGCTGAGCAGCGCGAGGGCGCTTAGAAGTCCGGCACCGGCTCCACCGGCGGCGCGGACGTCGAGTTCGCCGGCGCCGGAGAAGCAGGCGTCGTCGCGGGCGCGCTCGAGGCCGGTACCTGCTGCAGCGGCGGCGGGGTCTGCGGTTCGGCCGTCGCTGGTGCCGGCGGCTGAACGGGCGTCGTCGCCGTGGTGCTTGCCGGCGCAGTCGTGGTCGGCAGGGTGCTGGTCGCAGCGGCGGCGGGCGCTGGGCTCGGCGGTGCCGGCGGCGCGTTCTGCAGCTGGATCTCCGGGACCGACGGCAGGCTGCTGGTCGGTCCCGTATCCGGGGGCACGTTCTGCAGCGGCTCGCTGACCACGGGTGTGCTCACCGGCGTCAGTTGGTCCGGCAGGTGTTCGATCGACTCCGCCTCGTTCGGCTGCACCGAGGTGCCCTCGGGTTGCAGCAGGATGGTCTCCGCCTTGGCGAAGGCGATGTCGTCCTTGGTGAGATTCTTTCCGACCTCGTCGCGCACCGCCTTGATCCTGGCGACGGCATGCTGGTCGCCCATGTATTGCGCCGCGAGATTGAGCCAGACGAAGGCCTCGCGCCGGTCCTGGGTGACGCCCTGGCCGCCGAGATACATCACGGCGAGGCCGACCATGGCGTCGGCATAGCCCTGCCGGGCGGAGGCCCGGTACCACTTCATCGCCTTGGCGAAGTCGTTCGCACCGACATAGCCGTAGTGGTAGAAGCCGGCGAGCTCGTATTGCGCCTGGGGGTCGCCCTTCTGTGCCAGCGGGATCAGGGTCGCCAGGGCGTCGAAGGTACGGTCCTCCGCGACCAGCTTCTTCACCGTGTCCATGGTGGGCGGCGGGCTGGAGGAGCAAGCGCCGAGCGCGCCGATCAGGAGGGCCAGCGCGAAGCCGGCAAGACGAGAGAGCCGAAACCGAAGCATGTGACGCCGATCTGCTGCGCGAACGAGAATCCCCAAGAGTCACTACCGGACCGCCGCATGCGGCGCCGGCCGTCGCGCACTATCCGCTTGCCCGCCCCATGGCGTCAATTGGGGGCAGGGTGGCTAAGTCACCGTGTTGGGCGGCTTTTCCCAGGCCGGTCAGCGACTGGCTGTGAGCGAAGCCGACAGGAAGGAAACCGGCAGGCGCGAGCCTTGACCGGTGTCAGTTTCCCCGGTTCTGGAAGCTGAACTCGTCGTTGCGGACGCTCTTCGCCAGGTCGTCGATGAACTCGGCCGTGGTTTCCCTGCCGTGCTTGGCGACGATGGCGAACAGGGCGGCCGAGATCGACATCGTGCCGACCACGTCGAACTCGATGCCGCGGTTGGCGGCGTCTTCCCAGTAGCGGTTGAACAGGTCGAAGCACAGCTTGCGCTGCTCTTCGTTGGCGAGCGGCTCGTCCTCGGGATCGAGCCGCCGGGCCAGGGCGGTGTCCATAGTCTTCTCCTTTGAATCTTGGACCATGTCACCTCCAGCAATCGTTATGCCACAATCGAGGGCGCATACAGAGCCGACCCGCGTCATTAGACCGGGCATTTGGTAATAACTGGTTAAGCAATCAGGGAGATTTGGCCGCGACACAATGCCCGACCGGAATCTTTTGCCCCGCTAACCCCGCGCCCTCTTCAGGACAGGTAGGCGCTGTCCTCCCTGACCTCGATCAGCGTCGGCCCATTCGCGCGGAACGTCTCGGCCAGTGCGGCCGAGATGCCGCCGAGGCTCTCGGGGCGCACATGGCGGATGCCATAGGCCTTGGCCAGGGTGGCGAAGTCCGGATTGCGCGGTTTGACCGCGATCTCCTCGATCCCGACGTCGCGCATGTTGAGGGCGATCTGGCCCAGCGCGTCGTTGTTCCAGAGCAGGATGGGCAGGGGCAGGCCGAGCTCCGCCGCGGTCCCCAGCTCCTGCACGGTGAAGAGGAAGCCGGCATCGCCCGCCAGGGCGACCACCGCCCGGTCGGGCCTGGCGATCTTGGCGCCGATCGCCGCCGGCATGGCATAGCCCAATGTGCCGAAGCCGCAGGGGTGGAACCAGGTACGCGGCTCGTCGCAAGGGAAGTGGACATTCGCGGTATAGGCGATCTGGGTCATGTCGCTGACCACGATCCCGTCCCGCGGCAGGCCGGCGCGGAGCGCGTCCAGGACCTTCACATGCTTGCGCTCGAGCGGCGACAGCCCATCGCGGATCGCTTTGCGGATCTCGGCTGCCCGCGCCGTGTCCGGCTTGCGGCCCGGCTTGATCCGCTGCGAGAGGGCAGCCAGCGTCTCGCCGGCATCGGCCAGGATGGCCACGGCGGGCGGGTAATCGCGCGTCAGGGTGAAGGCATCGAGATCGACGCGGACGATCTTGCCCTTGATCTCCAGCCGGTCGACCCAGCTGTCGGTCTCGGCGAGCTCGGTGCCGATGGCGATCACGACATCGGCCTCGGCGAGATAGGCTTGCGTGGGCTTGGTCGCGAGCGACGAACCGAGCGAGGCCGCGTGCGCGGGAGAGATCACGCCCTTGCCCGCCGTCGTGGTGACACCGAGCGCGCCGGACCTTTCGAGGAAGGCGCGCACCCCCGGCGCGCAATCCACAGTGCCGCCTCCGACCAGCAGCAGGGGACGCTGGGCACCATCGATCAGCTTCGCCGCGGCATCGAGATCCTCTACCTTGGCTTTGGGCCGCGCGGCGCGGGCCCGCTGCGGCTGGCCGATATCCGCGGGTGCCGCCAGCACGTCCAGCGGAAACTCGAGCACGACCGGTCGCGGTCGCTTCGTTTCGAAGACCGCGAAGGCGTCGGCGACGGCACTCACCATCTCCTTCGCGTCCATCACGGTCCGGGTGAAGGCGGTCAGCGGCGCGATCGCCGCGCGCTGATCGCTGATCTCATGCAGGCGGCCGCGGCCTTTACCGAGGTCCGGCGTCGCGTTGACGCTGCAAAGCACGAGAACCGGAACGGAATCCGAATAGGCCTGCCCGATCGGCGTCGCCGCGTTCATCAGCCCGGGGCCGGTGATCAGGCAACAGACGCCGGGCGTGCCGGAAGCGCGCGCATAGCCGTCGGCGATGAAACCGGCGCCCTGCTCGTGGCGCACGCCGATGTGCCGCATGCGGCGATCGGCGATGCCGCGATAGAGCTCCAGCGTATGCACGCCGGGGATGCCGAATACGGTATCGACGCCGTAGGCCTCGAGCAGGCTGATGACGGCGTGACCGCCAATCTGATTGACCGGACCCTGACGGGCCGGTGCTTCATTGACCGCCATGTGCGATTTCCAACCCGAAGATTCTTGTTGCGGCGCCTCTGAAAGGGCGCGAAGTGAACGACGGGCATTCTAGCCGACCTCGCTCCGGGGCGGCAAGGCGAGGGGGATATGCTCGGGCAGCTGGCGGCGGTGATCCTGCCGGTCATCGTGATCGCGGGGATCGGCTATCTCTGGTCGCGCATGCGACGGCCCTTCGACAACGGGCTCATCACCCAGCTGGTCTCCCTGATCGGCTCGCCTTGCCTGGTCGCCCATGCGCTCACCAGCCTGCACGTCGCGCCCGCGGCCCTGGGGCAGATGGCGTTTGCCACGCTTTCGGTCTTCGCCGGCATGTTCCTGCTCGGTCTCGCCGTGTTGAAGATCATGCGGCTGCCGAACCATTCCTATCTGCCGGCGGTCGTGTTCTCCAATTCCGGAAACATGGGCCTGCCGTTGGCGCTGTTTGCCTTCGGCGATCCGGGCCTCTCGCTCGCGGTGGTCTATTTCGCGATCTCGGCGACGCTGCAATTCACCGCCGGCGTCTCGATCGCCGCGGGCACGGCGAGCCTCCGCCACGTGCTCCGTATGCCGGTCGTCTATGCCGTGCTGGGATCGATCTTCGTGATCGTGACCGGGGTCCAGGTTCCGCCCTTCATCGCCAACACGCTGGAGATCCTGGGCGGCCTCACCATCCCGCTGATGCTGCTCGCCCTCGGCGTGGCGCTGGCGAGCCTCGGCATGCGCGCCCTGCCGCGCAATCTCTTTCTCTCCCTGGTGCGGATGCTGGGCGGATTCGCGATGTCGTTCCTGGTGAGCTGGGCGCTCGATCTGCCGCCGATGGCCCGCGGCGTGCTGCTGATCCAGGCCTCGATGCCGGTCGCCGTCTTCAATTTCCTGTTCGCGCAGCACTACCAGCGCCGCCCGGACGATGTCGCCGCGATGGTGATCATCTCGACGCTGCTGTCCTTCGCGGCGCTGCCGTTCCTGATCTATTATGTGCTGCCGGGGCGTTGAGGCGGGTGACTAGGGCGCCGCTGCCGCAGGAACGGGGTTCACCGTCTTGCCGACCGCGCCGATCAGGCCCGCGATCATCTCGTCCGTCGCCTGCGCGACATCGAGGCCGGGATCGCTGCGGGTGACGCTGCCGCGCCAGACATAGAGTCCGTTGGCTCGGTCGTAGACCGAGACGCTGATCCGATAGAGCCGGTCGGCCGGACCGATCGGCCGCTTGGGATTGAGCAGGCTGTTCTGCGTGGTCGAGAACAGGTTGGCCTGGACTCGGGCCTCTTTGTTGTTGACCGAGGCCTGGCCGAGCGGGTTGTCCTGCTTCTGGCCGCGCACCAGATCGGTCTCGACCACCATCACCAGCGCCGACCCGGACTGGACGGCGTAACCGCGGCCGGCGAGCCCGGCATTGAACTTCCCGAGCGCTTCCTGATTGAGCTCGCTGTCGTCGTTCGCCTGGGTCTCGAAGCTGGCACCGGACGGAATCGGAGCGTAGTCCACGGCATGCACCTCGGCATTCCCGGCGGGCGCCGGGGCCACGGCCTGGGCTGAAGCCGCTGTCGGGGCCAGCGCCATGCCGAGGAGTAGCGCGGCGGCGACTACCCTGCACCGGGCTATGCCGCACGGGGCACAATGAATCGGCAGCGAAATCATCGGCTTGCCAGGCATGGCCTACTCCATTTCTTCGCGATGACCGCGAAGGCGACGGCCGCTACAATAACGAATATTGGCGGCGCAGTCCGGTTCCGCAACTTGCGACCACGAAATGACGGGAGCCCTTGGCATGGCGATCTCAACTCTCCGCGAGCCCGACACGCGTTCGCTGCGGCCTTCACCACAGGATGGACCGCTCGGGGACGGATTATTGGTCAATCGTCAGTTCATGCGCTTTGACTTGGATCAGGGGATCGCCCGTCGCGCGGCGATCGGCGTCATCGTGCTGGCGACCGACCAGACGCTCGAACACGAATACCGCAAGATCTTCCAGCTCGATGGGGTGGCACTCTACGAGAGCCGCATCCCCAACGCCGCCGACATCAACCCCACGACGCTCGCCGCGATGGAGCGCGACCTCAGCGCCGCCGCGGCGGTGATCCGGCCGGGGCCGCCGCTCGACGTGGTGGCCTATGGCTGCACCTCGGGCACGGTCGTGATCGGCGAGGAGAACGTGTTCCGCCGCATCCACGAGGCCTGGCCGCAAGCCAAGTGCACGACGCCGATCACCGGTGCCATCGCCGGCTTCAAGGCGATGGGGGTCAAGCGCATCGCCTTGCTGACGCCCTATATCGACTCGGTCAATCGCCTGTTCCGCAAGTTCGTCGAGGATCGCGGCATCGCCGTGCCGGTGATCGGCTCCTTCAACATCGAGAACGACAACGAGGTGGCGCGGCTCGACGCCGAGTCGATCCGCCGGGCTGCACTCGAGCTCGGGCGG
>DATKMF010000222.1:0-11545 GCA_035542015.1 Candidatus Cybelea sp. | reverse complement strand
ACCAGGCCGATCAACGTTGGTCCTTGCACAAACGCGTCTTCCTTACTGCACGGGAACATCACTTGCCGCCCAGCCTCTCAGCCAAGCCGCCGCAATGCCCCAGGATGACACGTTCAGCAAGCCCCAGACCCGAGCTCTCGCCCAAACCTAAAGACCCGCCGCCCGCGTATCCCTTCTCGTCTAAACTACAATGTCAAACAGCACGCGGCGAACCGCATCGGAAGCACCTCGGCGATTCGGCCCAGGCGCAACCGCTAACTATAGTTAAGATGGGGAGGTGATTCAAGCGCTCGACTCACAAACCGTGAAGTCGGAACCGAGCCGCATCACCGATCCACCCCAAGCGCTCCGCACAAGGCGTCCCGCTCGGGTGCGCGGGTTCTAGTCGAGTCGATCCGGCTTGTAAAGCAGAAAACCCGCCGCGCCAAATGCATGTGGGCAAGCGATCATCGCATGACAAGCACCGTGCGCCTGTGACGCAGTGCAACGCGACACAAGCCGCGCGTCACAACAAGCCGAGCGACTTCAGCTCGGCGATCATCTTCGGCGGGAGATCGGCTTCGGCGCGCGCCGCACGCAGCGCAGTGCGCTGATCGGCGAGATCTGGCGGCGCGTCCTCGTCCTCGAGATAGCGCCAGCCCTGGAACGCGCGCCGCGGCCGCTCTTCGGTCAGGATCACCTTCGGGTCGTAGACGATGGCGCAATAGGGCTTGCCCTTGTCGTCCTCGACGTCGTCGAGGCGAAGGATCCGGTGCCTCACGCAGATTCTACCGCGAATCACCCAATAGAGTGAGCCGCCGTCGAGCACGTCCTCGGCCCGTTTCGGGCGCATCCGGGTCCAGTGCGCATGCTCGCTGGCACTCCTGAGACCCTTGCGTTTCCTGGCTTTCCTGCACTCCTCGCTGGCGAACCAAGCCACCAGCTCGTCGATGCTTTCGACGCCGACGCACAATTTGACAAGATGAGCGACCATGCGATTGAATCGGAAAAGACGCGAAGGTTGTTGTCCGCGCAGTCGTTCATCAGCCTGGGCGTATCCCGTGGGGGCGGAGCGAACTTCGGCTGCGATCGTGGATCGGCTTAGAGCATAGCCGTATCCGGGATCAAGCCCCTGGAGGAGTCCTGACCATGTTCCCGCGTTCGATCACCCGCACCGTCGCAGCCCGCAATGCGACTGCACTCGCGGCCGTTGCCGCGCTCGTTACCGGCTGCTCGGCCGGCAAGATCAACTTCGTCAACGTCGATTCGAGCTACGACGCGAGCCAATACGCGCATCTGCCCTATACCGGCCCGATCTTCGCCGAAGTCACCGGCAATCCCTTCGGCATGTCGCAGGAGGACTTAGAGCAGCTGGTCAATGCCTACATCCAGCCGCCGAACGCGCGCAGCCCCATCGGACAGGGTCCGCGCGTGCACATCGCCTTCGGAGCAACCGCAGCGGACCGCCACTCCGCCTGCCAGGAAGGCGGCGCCAAGGGCATGGTCAACGGCACCATCACCATGGTCGCGGCGCTCTGCCGCGGCGGCGACGCCGCCCTCACCTATCTGGTCGGCTCGGTCGACGACATCACCGGACCGAACGATCCGCGGTTCCAGAGCTTCCTCCGGCAGGCGACCGTGCAGCTCTTCCCGAAGACGGACGAGCAGATGCACGACAACAATCCGTTCTGCATGTTCCCGAGTTGCTGATTTCGCCCTAGCGGATCAGGCGGCTCAAGTCCCGGAACTCCGGCGCGGCGGCGCTTTCCAGCCATTCGAACAGCACCATCTCGACGGTGACCGGCGCCGCGCCGGCGCGCTCCAGCCGCTGGAGCGCGATCTCCCGGCTGGCGGCCCGCCGCGAGGCGATGGCGTCGACGGCCACGAAGACCTCGAAGCCGTTGCCGATGAGGTCGAGCGCGGTCTGCAACACGCAGACATGCGCCTCGACCCCGGCCACGACGACCTGGGGACGCTCGGCCCCGACCAGGGCGGCGCGGAGATTTGGATTGCCCCAGCAGGAGAACTCGCGCTTGGGCAGGCGCCGGCCTTCGGGTACGAAGGCGGCGAGGTCGGCAATCGTGGGTCCGAGGCCCGGGGGATACTGCTCCGAGGCGAGGACCGGGATCCGGAGCGCCGTCGCCGCCCGCAGCAGAATGCCGCAGGTCCTGAGGAGGTCGGCGCTGTCGGCCATGGCGGGGACGAGCCGCTCCTGCACATCCACCAGCAACAGCTGCGATTTCAAACGGTCGATCAGCACGGTGGGGGCCTGCCTCGAGCCGGAGGGATGCACGTCATCGTGACCAGGGGCGCAAACATAGCGGAGGCCCCGGACGTTGACAAAATGCGGATTTTCCATATATTTCCGGCGGCTTAGGCGGCCTGGATTCGCGGGCATCGGCCGCCCCCTCAAGCCCTTTGCACTCGCCCGCTTCGGACAACATGAATTTTTCAGACCTGGGGCTCAGCCCCGAAGTGCTGAGCGCCGTCGCCGAACTCGGCTATCAGACTCCCACACCGATTCAGGCTCAGGCGATCCCGACCGTCCTCATGGGACGCGACGTGCTGGGCTGTGCGCAGACCGGCACCGGCAAGACCGCCGCCTTCGTCCTGCCGATGATCGACATCCTCAACCACGGCCGCGCCAAGGCGCGCATGCCGCGCTCGCTGATCCTCGAGCCGACCCGCGAGCTCGCCGCCCAGGTAGCGGAGAGCTTCGAGAAATACGGCAAGAACTGCGAGCTCTCGATGGCGCTGCTGATCGGCGGCGAGAGCTTCACCGATCAGGAGCGCAAGCTCGACCGCGGCGTCGATGTGCTGATCGCGACGCCGGGCCGCCTCATCGATCTCTTCGAGCGCGGCAAGATCCTGATGAACGACGTCAAGATCCTGGTGATCGACGAGGCCGACCGCATGCTCGACATGGGCTTCATCCCCGACGTCGAGCGCATCGTGTCACTGCTGCCGAAGCTGCGGCAGACCCTGTTCTTCTCCGCCACCATGGCGCCCGAAGTGCGGCGCCTCGCCGACGCCTTCCTGATGAACCCGAAGGAGATCACGGTCTCCCCGCCGGCAACCGCTGCGACGACGGTGATCCAGGGCCTGGTCGTGGTCGATGAGATGGACAAGCGCGAGGCATTGCGACGGCTGATCCGCAGCGAGAACGTCGCCAACGCGCTCATCTTCTGCAACCGCAAGAAGGACGTCGACATCCTCTTCCGCTCGCTCGCCAAGCACGGCTTCGATGCGGTGCAACTCCATGGCGACATGCCACAGGCGAAGCGAACCGAGACCCTCGAGAAGTTCAAGAACAACGAAGCGCGGCTGATGGTGTGCAGCGATGTCGCCGCCCGCGGCCTCGACATCAAGGGCCTCTCCCACGTCTTCAACTTCGACACCCCGCATCATGCCGAGGACTATGTCCATCGCATCGGCCGCACCGGCCGCGCCGGCAAGGAAGGCCGCGCCTTCACCTTCGCCATGCCGGAAGACGGCCGCGCGGTGCAGGCGATCGAGAAGCTGATTGGCAAGCCGATCCCGGTGATCGCCATCGACGGCATCGCCACGCAGGAGCTGTCCGACGAGGCGCCGCGCCGCCGTGGCCGCGGGCGCGGCCGTCCCGGTGCCGAGGCGCATGGGGGCGAGAAGAAGGGCCGCGATCGCGACCGTAGCCGCGGTGGCCGCAACGGGCGCCGTCCGTCGGGCGGTGATGCGATCGAGGCGGCGATCCCCCATCCTTCGGCGGAGATGCATCGCAAGGACGTTCTGGAAGCAGCGACCGCGCTCCCCGAGATCGCTGTCGCCTTCGAGGAGCCGGCGCCTGCGATCGTCGCCCCAGCGGAACACCGGGGGGAACACCGGGCCGAACACCGGCCGGTGACCGCCGACGGCGGCCCCTCTCATTCCAACGGCAACCGTGGCAACCGTCACGCACGGCGGGCCGCGGCGCATGGCAACGCCGACGACGATCATGCTGGCGCGGGACATGGTCCGTTCGGCGACCACACGCCGGAGTTCTTCGCCCGCGAGCAGCGTCGCTCGATGCAGATCGCGCGACTGGCGAAGTAGCTCCGCCACTCCGCGCTCCCCCCTAGCCGTTTCAGCCAAGTTGACCGGGCCTGCCCGCCCCCTATGCTGCGAAGCCTCGCGACAGGGGAGAAGGGTCGATGGCGTCTGCGGCTCGACACACCATCCATGATCACCAGCATCATTTTGGCTGGGACAATTCCTTCAAGCCGATCCTGACGGTCGGCTCCGGCGAGATCCTCGAGCTCAATTGCAAGGACTCGTCCGGCGGCCAGATCACGCCGCAATGGACCCCGAAGGATGTGCCGGGGCTCGATTTCTCCCGGGTCAATCCGACCCTCGGGCCGATCGCCATCGACGGCGCCGAGCCCGGCGACGCGATCAAGGTGACCCTGATCGACTTCAAGCCCTGTGGCTGGGGCTGGACCGCCAACATTCCGGGCTTCGGCCTGCTGGCCGATCAGTTCACCGAGCCCGCGATCAACATCTGGAAATACGATGCGACGAGCCTCGCGCCGGCCATGTTCGGGCCCGCGCGCGTGCCGCTGAAACCCTTCGCCGGCACGATCGGCCTGGCACCTGCCGAGCCCGGGCATCACTCGGTCGTGCCGCCGCGGCGGGTCGGCGGCAACATGGATATCCGCGATCTCGCCAAGGGCTCCGAGCTCTACCTGCCGGTCGAGGTCAAGGGCGCCCTCTTCTCCCTCGGCGACACCCATGCAGCGCAGGGCGACGGCGAGGTCTGCGGCACCGCGATCGAGAGCCAGCTGGACGTCACCGTGAAGCTCGAGCTGGTCAAGGGTGCCAACCTCCCCTTCCCGCGCTTCCGCACGCCGGGCCCGGTCACGCGGCATCTCGACGAGAAGGGCTACGACGTGACAACCGGCGTCGGTCCCGATCTCATGACCGGCGCCAAGGCCGCCGTCGGCGGCATGGTCGAGCTCCTTTCCAAGCGCCACAACATCGCACCGGTCGAGGCCTACATGCTGTGCTCGGTCTGCGGCGACCTCCGCATCAGCGAGATCGTCGACATGCCGAACTGGGTGGTCTCGTTCTATTTCCCGCGGATTGTGCTCGAATAGGGTCTCGGCGCCCCCAGTGAAGCTTTGTTAAGCTCGGGGCCCTAGGCTTCTCTCCGGGGGAGAAGACAGCATGTCCGCACAGGACTGGACCCATCACGCCATCCGCAAGATCGAGGCGGATTTCACCCGATCGGCCGATACGCATCTGGAGCGGCTCGACCTGCCGGGGCTGCCGGGCATTCCGCTCTACCTGAAGGACGAGTCGACGCACCCGACCGGCAGCCTCAAGCACCGCCTCGCGCGGTCGCTGTTCCTCTACGGACTCTGCAACGGCTGGATCAAGGAAGGCAGCCTGGTGGTCGACGCCTCCTCCGGCTCGACCGCGATCTCGGAAGCCTATTTCGCGCGGCTCCTCGGGCTGAAGTTCATCGCGGTGATGCCGCGTTCTACCTCGCCGGAGAAAATCGCGCAGATCGCCTTCTACGGCGGGCAATCGCATCTGGTCGACGAGCCCGGCGCGGTCTATGCCGAGAGCCGTCGGCTCGCGACCGAAGCCGGGGGGCATTATCTCGACCAGTTCACCTATGCCGAGCGCGCGACCGACTGGCGCGGCAACAACAACATCGCCGAGGCGATGTTCCAGCAGATGGCGCGCGAGGAGCACGCATGCCCGCGCTGGGTGGTCTGTGGCGCCGGCACCGGCGGCACCTCCGCCACCATCGGCCGCTTCATCCGCTATCGCCAGTTCGAGACCCAGCTCTGCGTGGTCGATCCGGCGCGCTCGGTGTTCTTCGACTTTTATGCCACCGGCAGGTCCGAGATCGCCGCCGCCGGGTCGCGCATCGAGGGGATCGGCAGGCCGCGCGTCGAGCCCTCCTTCATCCCCGACCTCATCGACCGCATGATCAAGGTGCCGGACGCCGCGAGTTTCGCCGCCATGCGCGTGCTCTCGGACCTGATCGGCCGGCGCGTCGGTGGCTCGACCGGCACCAACTTGATGGGCGTGCTGCAGCTCGCCCATGAGATGAAAGCGACGGGAAAGCACGGCTCCATCGTCACCCTGATCTGCGACAGCGGCCAGCGCTATGAGCGTTCCTATTTCAACGACGCCTGGCTCGCCGAGACCGGCTTCGACGTGGCGCCTTGGGAGCAGAAGATCCGGGCGTTTCTGAGCGACGGCGTCTGGGACAAGGCGCTGCAGCAGCCGAGTCACGCGCGCGGCGAGGTCAATCTGCGGGAGGGGATCTGAACATCATGTGCCGATGGCTCACCTATTGCGGCGCGCCGATCTATCTCGACAAGGTGCTGTTCGAACCCAGGAACTCGCTGATCAACCAGAGCCTGCATGCGCGGCACTCGCATGTCACCACCAACGGCGACGGGTTCGGTGTCGGCTGGTATGGCGAGCGCAACGTGCCCGGCGTCTATCGCGACATCCTGCCAGCCTGGAACGACGCCAACCTGAAGAGTCTGGCGCATCAGATCCGCTCCAGCCTGTTCCTCGCCCATGTGCGCGCCTCGACCGGCACGGCGACCGCACGCTCCAACTGCCATCCGTTCAGCCACGGCCAATGGCTCTTCATGCACAACGGCCAGATCGGCGGCTATGACCGGCTGCGGCGCAGGCTCGAGGCGATGATCGACGACAGCTTCTATCAGTATCGACTCGGCACCACCGACACCGAGCTCTTGTTCTATCTGCTCTTCAGCGAAGGCCTGGAGCGCGATCCGCTCGGCGCTTTGACTCGAAGTGTCGGCCGCATCAACGCTGCGGCCCGCGCGGCGCAGGTCGATCATCCGTTCCGCCTCACCGCCACCCTGGCCGACGGTGAGCGCATCTTCGCCGTGCGCTACTCGACCGACGAGGCGCCGCCGAGCCTCTACTGGTCGCGCGCCGACGACCATCTGCTGGTCGTCTCCGAGCCCCTCGACGAGGACGATCAGCGCGCCTGGAACGAGGTGCCGCCCAATCAGATCCTGGTGGCGGAGCGCAACGGGCCGGTCGATATCGTGCCGTTCATCCCGGACTGAGTTCTTTGCGGAGAGTTCGAGCAACCCCTCACCCAACTTCGGGTAAGCTCGGCCTTTGACGTCGCTAACCCTTCGTAACCCTCTCCCTCAAGGGGAGAGGGAAGAAGAAGCGGACTCGATAAAAAGCCCTCTCCCTTGAGGGAGAGGGTTGGGTGAGGGGTCGAAGATTCTTTCGGACTACACTCACCCGCGCGCGACGACCTCGACGCCGATCTGCCTCAGCGTCTTGCGGAGCCAGGACTGGCCCCAGCGCACCGCCTCTTCCTCCAGCGCGATGAGATGCGCGGGATCGGCCTTTTCGAGTGCCGGTGCATCCCAGGGGCGGAGCATCGGGTCGAGCGCATGGGCATCGGCGTGGAAGACGCCCTCGCCCCACCGCGAACCGCCGCGCCAGTCGCGCACCGGCGCGCGATAGGCCCAGACGCTGGAGAGGATGATGCGGTCGAGGCCGTTGGCGATGAGTTTTCGCGTGAGGTCGGCGATCGGAAGGACACCGCTGCCGATCGGCACGCCGAGGATCTCGACGGTGCCGTCATCTAGGTGGCGGCAGGCGTGGTCTTTGAGATGCACCGAGCGGATGAAGGGCAGCATCGCCTCGAGCGCCGTTTCCGGCTGCTCGCCGACCATCATGGAGTTGCCGTAGTCGAAGAGTGCGGCGACCCGCTCGCCCTCGACGCCGCGCATGATCTCCGCCATCTCGGCGCCGGTGAAGTCCTCGTGGTTCTCCAGCAGCAGCGTGACGCCGGCCGCCTTGAAGCGCGGCGCCGCGGCGCGGAGATCGGCGATGGTGCGCGCGATGGTCTCCCGCGGCGATCCGGCGTGGCGCATGTAGGTGCGGAGCTGCTCGACACCGAGGCCGGCGCAGACTTCCAGCATGGTGGTGAAATGCGCCTCGTCGGTGCCGCTGGTCTCCATGTCGCAGCGGAGCTTGTTGGTTTCCAAGCGATGTCGGACCTGCCGGATGTGGTCCTTGGAGGTGCCGGAGAGCTGGCGGTAGTTGGGTCCGTTGATGTTGATGCTGACACCGGTATAGCCGTCGGCCGCCGCGCGATCGAGGAAGGCAAAGACGTCGAAGCCCGGCTCGTGCAGGTAGTGATGGCGGTAGCAGTAGCTCTGCAGGAAGAGATGCACGCGGCTCATGGCGCCTGCTCCAACCGCGAGAGCAGCGCTGCGGTCGCGCGGTCGTAGCGGTACGCGACGTCGGGCCGCGTGATTTCATACTTGTCTTTGCGCATGGCGCAGTATCCTGCCATGCGCCAGTCGTAGAATCGCCGCATACGGCCGTAACGATCCTGCATCGCCGGATCATCATACGCGTCAAAGAACTCCGCGACCTCTCCTTCGCCCAGCGGCTTGCGCGCATAGAGGATCTGGAAGGCCGGCGAGAGAAAGACGACAAGGTCCTCGACCGGGTCACCGGCCGCGGGACATTGCCAATCGATCACCTTCAGCGCTCCGTCACCCCCCACGATGATGTTGCCTGGGCCGATGTCGGTGTGAAGAAAGCTGCGGGACACCGGCTCGATCTCGACCGGCGTCGGGCGCACGGCGGCGAGGTGCATGCGCATCTCCGGTGACAGCTTCGGCAGGTAGGCATCCCCTTCGGCGAGCAGCGCCGCCGGGGTGTTTGCGACCTCCCGGAATCCGGCCGCATCTACCGAGCGCAGGCGGCGGATCAGGCGTGCGACGGGTGCGACGCCCTCGCGCCACATCGCGCCTTCATAGAACTCATAGACCAGCACCGGTGCTTCAAGTTGCCCGAGAAATGCGATCACCTTCGGCGCCAGCCCCAGAGCGGCGACGCGCTTCATCGCCTCGGCCTCGTCGGCGGGAAGATTGGGGAACAGCGCCAGCTCGGTCTCGGGCATGAAGCGCTTCACCACCCAGTCGACACCGTAGCCCGTGACGCGAAACACCTGGTTAAGATATCCGCCCCGGAGCGCATATACCTGCATATCCTCGTATGCAAGCAGGCGATGCTCCACCAACAAGGCGACCGGGTCGAAAGGCTGCGCTGCCATGGTATGCAACGGCTACTCGCACTCCTTCAGGAACGTCCGCAGGATCATCATGAAGGGGTCCGGGCGCTCGATATGCGGGAGGTGCGAGGCGTTGGGGATGACCGCGAGCTGGGCGCCGGGGATCAGCTTGCTGAACTCGTGGCAGGTCGTGGGCGCGCTCTCGTCATACTGGCCGCAGATGATCAGGGTCGGCGCCTGGATGTGGGAGAGGCGCGGCGTGCAGTCGTAGCGCTGCAGGGTGCCGGTGCAGATGAACTCGGTCGGCCCCCACATCGCGTTGTAGACCTCGGTGTTGGTGCCGTTGAGCGCCGCTTCCAGGAAATCCGGCCAGGGGTCGGCACGGCAGAGATGGCGGCGGTTATACTCGGCGACCGCCGCTGCGACGGCGGGATCGTGCTCCGCGCCCTTGCCGCCGGAGCGCGCCAGCGCGTCCTGCGCCGCCGGCGAGAGGGCACGGATGTAGTCGTCGTTGTCGGCGATCCAGCGCGCGGTGCTCAAGAGCGGACCGCAGAGCGTCAGGCTCTTCAGCGCTTGGGGGCGGCCGATCGCGTATTCGGCGGCGATGGTGGCGCCCCAGGAATTGCCGAACAGATGGAACTTGGTGAGGCCGAGTGCGGTTCGCAGCGCTTCCAGCTCGGCGACGAAGCGCTCGACGGTCCAGTTCTTGGGATCGCCCGGGCGTTCGGAACGGCCGACATCGAGCTGGTCGTAGAGGATGACGCGGCGCTCGCCGGAGAGCGCGGTCAGCGGCAGCAGGTATTCATGCGGCACGCCGGGGCCGCCATGAATGCCGACGAGCGGGATCTTGCCCTGGTGGCGGTCGCCGTTGCTGCGATACCAGATGTGGCCACCCGGCGCGGCGATGCGGCCGGAGGATTCCGCCGGAGGGACCGTATGCGTCCTGCTTCCTTCCACGCGCCCGCTCCGCTCGGCCCTCGGCCGCTAACCCTGGCCCCAGCCGGTGTAGATGCCGAGGCCGCGCTTCCGGATCTGTCCGCCGATCACCACGCGCTGGATCTCGGAAGTGCCTTCCCAGATCCGGTCCACGCGGACGTCGCGATAGAGGCGCTCGACGGGGCTCTCCCGCATATAGCCGCGCCCGCCGAGAATCTGCAATGCCTTGTCCACCACGCGGCCGGCCATTTCCGAATTATAAAGCTTGACCGCGCTGGCGCGGGCGTGAACGAGCTTCGGGTCCAGGCCTGCGGTCACGTCGGCGGCGATGCGGTAGAGCAGCGATTTCGCCGCCATGATCTCGACCGCCATGTCGGAAAGCATGAACTCGATCGCCTGGAAATCGCGGATCGGCTTGCCGAACTGCACGCGCTTCGAGGCATAGGCGTCGGCGATCTCGGCCGCACGGATGGCGGCGCCGAGGCAATGCGCGGCGATCTCGATCCGCGTCTCGGTGAACCATTCCTTGGTGAGGTCGAAGCCCTGCCCCACGTCGCCGAGGCGGCGGTTGTCGTCCACCGTCACGTCGTCGAACACCATCTCGTAGTGCTCATAGACATAGGAATGCATGAACTGCGGGATGCGTTTGACCTTCACGCCGGGCGCGTCGATATCGACGATGAAGAGCGTCGGCTTCTTCGGGTCGCCGTCCACATGGGCGTGGACGATGACCACGGTCGAGGCGTCGGCCGAGGTGACGAACCACTTCTCGCCGTTGATCACCCATTTGCCCTTCTTCTTGACCGCGGTCGTCTTGACCAGGCTGGGATCGGAGCCGGCGTCCTTCTCGGTGATCGCATAGCAGGAGCGGCCCTTGCCGGCGTTGAACGGCTTCAGGAAGGTCTCGCGCTGCCATTCCGTGCCGCGCTTCAGCGGCGTCGAGGCCTTGAACACCACGGTCCAGAGGCCGCAGGTCGCCTTGCCCAGCTCCTCGCAGATCAGCACCTGCTGCAGCGGCGTGTAGCCGTGGCCGCCGTCTTCCTTCGCATGGTTGTAGGCGTTGAGCTTGTGGGCGATCGCCTGTTTGCGGATCTCGACCAGGGTCTTCTTCGCGAGCTTGCGCTCGTCGGTCGCGATCTCATGGGGAAAGAGGTGCTGCTCGGCAAAGGCGCGGGCGCGCGCCTGGATGGCGAGGTCTTCTTTGGAGAGCGAGAGGTCCATCTCAGTCCTTTCGAGGTACGATCAGCGCGTCCAAGGCGACGCAGCCGTTGGGGCCGGCGAGCAGCGGGTTGATGTCGATCTCCGCGATCAGGTCGCCAAGATCGGCGGCGAGCACCGAGAAGCGCGAGAGTGCGTTGTAGAGCGCGGCGAAGTCCGCGGGCGGCGCGCCACGATGGCCGTCGAGCAAGGGGCGGAGCGCGAGGGCGTTGAGGTGGCGCGCAGCTTCGTCGGGTCCGAAGGGCGGGAGGGCGAAGCGCCGGTCCTTCAGCATTTCGATCAGCACGCCGCCGGCGCCGAGCATGACGACGGGGCCGAACTGCGCGTCGCGCGTGAGGCCGAAGGAAAGCTCGA
>DATKMF010000221.1:0-14581 GCA_035542015.1 Candidatus Cybelea sp. | reverse complement strand
ACGATCTTGAAATCGAGGCGCGTTGTTGGATCGGGGGAGCGATGGCGCTAGAGCCCGAGGGTCGGGGCATGCGCCGGCGCGATTGGCCGGTCTGGGCCCTGATGCTTGAAAGCATCGGCGGACTAATCACGGGGATCGGCGCAGTGGTCGTGCTGGTCTATGCGTGGCGGATGATCGGCCTCAGCGACTATTGGTCGATGTCATTACCTACGATCCTGGGCTTCGGTTCTGCGACGACCCTCCTCGGCCGCACGCTGATGGTGGCCGCCAAGTCGGTTGATCCAGAGAAGCGGTCCAGGCGATACCGCCTATGGGCGGAGTTGTTGCTGCACGTCGGTGGCATCCTGATCATCAGCGTTCCGCTCTTTGTGTATGGCATGCTCTATTTCGGCATGCAGGTGGTGGATCTTGATGGACAGCCCGGTCCAACAGGAGAGGCATGGCGGCTCAAATGGACGGCACTGATAGCAGGCGCTCCCTTCGCGATCGGTGTGATCCTGGTCCTTAGCGCGCTGATCTGGGGCCGACGGCTCCCACCACCGGATATCCCTGCAGTTTTTGGCTGAGCTGCACTGCGCCATGCACGTCCACACCGTCTTCGATCTCCTGGCCTGGAGCTCCGGCGCGTCGACCGGCTGGTGGGTGCGGCGGCGGTATTTGCGGGATGACGGGTTGGCGCCGTTCAAGCTCTCCCAGCACCCGGGCTACGTCATCGCCCTGGCGCTGACCGCGGGGATCGGCGCCTACCTCGCCGGCGGCGGCAACATGGCGCTGGCTGGGCTGCCGCCGTTCGGCCACAGCATCGCCGGGGCGATTGCCGGCGGCATCGTGGGCGCCGAGGGCTACAAGCTCGCCCGTGGCATCCGGGGTTCGACCGGCATCGTCTTCGTCGCCCCGCTGGCAATCGGGATCGCGATCGGGCGCTGGGGCTGCTTCCTCTCGGGCCTGCCGGATTACACCTATGGCACCCCGACCGCGCTGCCCTGGGGCGTTGATTTCGGCGACGGCATCCCGCGGCATCCGGTGCAGCTCTACGAGAGCTTCGCCATGGTGGGCTTCCTCGGCTGGTTCCTGCTCATGTTGGAGCGCGGCCGCCGAAGTGAATCGCCTTCACCTTGGCTGCGTGGCAGCTTCTACCTGCTGGTCGGATGGTATGCGGTGCAGCGCTTCTGCTGGGAGTTCCTGAAGCCTTATCCGCGGGTGCTGGGGCCGTTCGATATCTTCCATTTCCTGATGCTCGGGCTATTCGCATACAGTGTTGTCATGTTCTGGGGGGAGTGGCGGCGTCATGAACCAGCCGACGGGGTTGAGACCGTACGCGCGTGAGATCAAGGATCATCTGTTCTTCGGCCAGACCACCTCGCTCTGCGAGACCTGTTTGGCACTGGTGCCGGCCAAGATCCTGATCGAGGGCGACCTGGTCTGGTTCCAGAAGCGCTGCCTCGAGCATGGCGTGCAGAAGACGCTGGTCTCCAGCGACGCTGCCTATTACCGACGCTGCCACGACTACCTGAAGCCGCCCGACAAGCCGAAGCTGCTCAGCAGCCGCACCGAATACGGCTGTCCCTATGATTGCGGCCTCTGCCCCGACCACGAGCAGCATTCCTGTCTGGCGCTGCTCGAGGTCAACGAGGCCTGCAACCTCAACTGCCCGGTTTGCTTCGCCGAATCCTCGACCGCCCGCACGGGGCATCGGTCGCTGGAAGAGATCGAGCGGATGATGGATCTGCTGGTCGCGGCCGAGGGCGAGCCCGACCTGCTGCAGATCAGCGGCGGCGAGCCGACCATCCATCCGCAGATCCTCGAGATCCTGCGCCTCGCCAAATCGAAGCCGATCCGCCACCTGATGCTGAACACCAACGGTGTCCGGATCGCCAAGGACAGGGACTTCGTGAAAGCGTTGGCCGATTTGCGCCCCGGCTTCGAAGTCTATCTGCAGTTCGATTCCCTGAAGGCAGCGGCGCTGGAGAACATCCGCGGCGCCGATCTGCGCAAGATACGCGACCAGGCCCTGGCCAACCTCGAAGCCGCGGGCATCTCCACCACGCTGGTCTGCGTCATCAAGAAAGGCGTCAACGACGCCGAGATCGGCGCCGTCATCGACCACGCCCTCGACTATGCCTGCGTCCGCGGCGTCACCTTCCAGCCGATCCAGGATGCCGGTCGCAATCTCGGTTTCGACAAGAACCGCGACCGGGTGCTGCTCTCCGACATCCGGCGCGGCGTGATCGAGCAGTCTCCGGTCTTCAACGCCGACGACATGATGCCGCTGCCCTGCAACCCGGACGCGATCGCCATCGGCTACGGCCTCCGGAATGGGCGGGACGTGACGCCGATCACCCGCTTCTTCGACCACAAGACCCTGCTCGACGCGGCGCCCAACGCCATCACCTTCGAGCGCAACCCGGCGCTGAAGGCGCGCCTGTTCGAGCTGATGTCGCTCTCCTGCGCCGGCGAGAGCACCGAGCCCACGCTCGCCAACTTCCTCTGCTGCCTGCCGCAATTCGAAGTGCCAGCGGCCCTGGGCTACGACAAGGTGTTCCGCGTCGTGATCGTGCAGTTCCTCGACCGCTTCAACTTCTGCATCGCCTCGGTGAAGCGGTCCTGCATCCATTTCGTGACGCCGGAGCTGCAGATCATCCCCTTCGACACCTACAACCTCTTCTATCGCAACCGGCTGGTCGACAAATTCCGCAAGGCTGCCGCGCGCGGCGTGGTGCTGCCGGTCTGATGTCCGACGCGGCACCTCCTCCAGCGCCGGTCCCGCGCCCACCCGCCTCGCGTTACGCCGGCTGGGCGATCGTCGTCATGATCTTCGGCTGGCTGATCGCGGTCACCACCGGGCTCTGCACCGGAACCTTCGTCATCGCCGGGCTGAGCGACAATTCCGGCGGCGAGCTCAGCGGCCCCGGCCTCGCCGAATTGGCGCTGATGCTCGGCGGGATTCCCTGCCTGGTCGGCATCGCCATGATCCTCGCCGCCCGCAAATGGGGCAAACGCAAGCCGCCGCCGCCGAGCCCGAATGTCTTCAGCTGAGCCCGTTCGGCCGCCGAAGACCGGCTGCTGGCCCGTCGCGCTCATCGTCGTCGGCGCGCTGGTCGCGCTGGTTTCCGGCCTTTGCGTCGGCGGCGGATTCATCGGCGGGATCATGGACGTGACGAACGGAAGCACCAGCATTGGCACAGTGCTGGAGTCGCTCGTCGGCTATCTCTTCATTTCCGGAGGCTTCCTTGCCGGCGGGATCGCCCTCATCCTGGCCGGCCGCCGGATGATCAAACGCCGCTGACCAATCACGCATTCATAGAACCGAGGACACGAGGACGATGCCGCCTTTGGAAAGAGTCTCGCCCGCGCCGAAGCTCGAAACCTCGCGTCTCACTTTGCGCGGCCACCGGCGCTCGGATTTCGATGCGGTCGCCGCGATGTGGGGCGATCTCGAGGTGGCGCGGCATATCAGCGGCAAGCCTTCGACCCGCGAGGAATCCTGGGCGCGGCTGTTGCGCTATGGCGGGCTCTGGCAATTCCTCGGCTATGGCTATTGGGTGGTGGAGGAGAAGGCGAGCGGGCGCTTCATCGGCGAAGTCGGCATCGCCAATTTCCAGCGCGAGACCGACCCGCCGATCGGCGATCTGCCGGAGGCCGGCTGGGTGATGACGCCCTCGGCTCAGGGCCAGGGCTATGCGACCGAGGCCGTGCGCGCAGTGCTCGATTGGAGCGATGCGCAGCTCAGGAGCGCGGTGGTCTGCATCCTCGCGCCGGAGAATCCGGCCTCGGTGCGGGTCGCGGAGAAATGCGGCTTCGCGAAGGTCGCCGAAGGCACTTACAAGACCTGGCCGACCTGGTTCTACCGCCGCGAGCCGCCTGCGCGATAGACACCCGGCGCCATGCCCATCACCTTCTTGAAGCGGCGGTTGAAGGTGGAGAGGTCGTTGAACCCGGCTTCGAAGGCGATGGCGGCGATCTCGTCGCGCGAGCGCCGGAGCCGCAGCGCCGCGCGATGCAGCCTGGTCCGCAGCACGTATTGATGCGGCGCCATCCCGACCACCTGCCGGAAGGTGCGCAGGAAGTGATAGGGGCTCATCGCCGCGTCGCTGGCGAGCCGCTCCAGGGGATGTGAATCCTCAGGGCTTCCCGCAATGCGTCGCACGCTCGCGGTGACACGGCGGATGTCGCGGCTGTTCGGGTCGCGGCCGCGGCGCGGCGCGTCGGCGAGCAAAGCCGCCACCGCGCCGCCGAGCCTGAGGCCGATCTCCTCGAAGGCCTCCGCATCGGCGTCATCGCGCGCAGCCTCCGCCTCGGCGGCGAGCGGCGCCAGCGCTTCCAGCGGCGGCAACTGCGGGTGTGCGAACTGTGCCGCCTTGGCACCCGGCACCGCCGCGAGGATCGCATCCCAATAGCCTTGCCCAAAATGGAAGGAGAGGCAGCGGTCGCCGGTGCCGTGCTCGTGCCCGCATTCGAAGCAGGTCCCGGGGCGTCCCAGCAGCAGCGCACCGGGCGTCAGCACGGCGGCGCCCAGCGTCGATCGGTACTGGAAGGTGCCGCCCGTCACCAGCGCGATCGCGACCGAGCCATGCTGCTCCGCGAAGGGGCGGTCCTTCGGCCCTGCCGTGCAGACGACGTCGTTCGCAATCCAGCCGGGACCGGAAGCAAGACTGCGGGCAATGGGTTCGGCAACGGCCATCGGTACAGATTAGCAACTTTTCCCAAGCGGCGTCACGGGTCGACTGCCTAGATGGGCGTCATGGCACGCAATGCAAAGGAGGACTTCATGTCCGCTGCGATCACGCGCATGACGCCACAGCAGGCCAGCCGCTCGCCCAGCTTCATCGACGCGCTCCATGCCCAGGGTCCTGCCGTCGACCGCGCCGAGAAGATGGGCCTCTATGGCTGGCTGATCGGCGCCTGGGAGATGGACGTGCTGGTGCATCTCGCCAACGATGCCGAATACCGCGGCAGGGGCGAGATCCATTTCGGCTGGGTGCTCGAAGGCCGCGCCATCCAGGATGTCTGGATCACCCCGCCGCGGGGGCAGCGCAGCGATCCGATCCGCGCCGCCGCCGATTTCTACGGCTCCACCTTCCGCATCTACGATCCGGCCATCGATGCCTGGCACATCTTCTGGCTCGACCCGGTGAAGCAATTCTACAGCCGGATGCTCGGCCGCGCCGACGGCAAGGACATCGAGCAGGTCACCGTCAACGAGACGCCGGCGCGCCGCTGGCGCTTCACCGACATCACGCCGAACAGCTTCCACTGGACTGCCGATGTGGACGAGGGCGCCGGGGAGATCAATGGGGGCCAATCCAAGTGGCGCCGTCACGTCGAGTTCTTCGCCCGCCGTGCCGCGGACTAGTCGTCTCAGCAACCAGGAGCACCGACCATGTTCAACCACATCTCGATCGGCGTGCGCGATGTCGCGCGCGCCAAGAAGTTCTACGACGCTGCCCTGAAGCCGCTCGGCTTCAAATGCCTGAGCGAGGATCCGGCGTCGCTCGGTTACGGCAAGGAGGCGGTCGCCCTCTGGATCGGCGCCGCCGAGCATCCGGTGCCGGCCGACATGAAGTCGAACCTGCACTTCTGCTTCGACGCCGGGACGCGCAAGGCGGTCGATGCGTTCCATGAAGGCGCCACGAAGGCCGGCGGCAAGGACAACGGCAAGCCGGGCCTGCGCAAGGATTACGGCGACAACTACTACGCCGCCTTCGTCATCGACCCCGACGGCTACCGGCTCGAAGCCTATTGCGGCGCCAACAAATAGCAACGTCATCCGCGGGTGACGTCCTCTCTTCGCGCTTCAGCGCCGCGGGGGGAAACGCACTGTTCGCAAATCCGCGCCTTTATTTCCCCGAGGCGATGGCCCATGTTCCGCCGAGCGGAAGGAGCGACGGCATGGGTCTGCTGGTGGACGGCGTGTGGCAGGACAAATGGTACGACACGGCCTCCGCGAAGGGCCGTTTCGTGCGGGCCGAGAGTCGGTTCCGCAACTGGGTGACGCCGGACGGCACCCCGGGTCCGGGCGGCGCGGGCGGCTTCAAGGCCGAGCCGGGCCGCTATCACCTCTACGTCTCGTACGCCTGTCCCTGGGCGCATCGCACGCTGATCTTTCGGGCCCTGAAAGGGCTCGAGGAGATGATCTCGCTCTCCGTCGTGCATTGGCACATGGGCGAGCGCGGCTGGACCTTCGAGCCCGGCGACGGCGTGGTGCCGGATCCCAATCTCGGCGCGACCGCGCTCTCGCAGGTCTATCTCGCCGCCGATCCGCGCTATTCCGGCCGGGTGACCGTGCCGGTGCTCTGGGACAAAGAGCGCCGGACCATCGTCAACAACGAGTCTTCCGAGATCATCCGGATGCTGAATGGCGCCTTCGATCGCATCGGCGCGGCGCCGGGCGACTATTATCCGGAGGCTTTGCGCGAAGAGATCGACGGGCTCAACGCGCGCATCTACGAGACCCTCAACAACGGCGTCTACAAAGCGGGCTTTGCCACGACCCAGGCGGCGTACGAGGAAGCGGTCTATCCGCTGTTCGAAACGCTCGACTGGCTCGAGGAGCGGCTCTCATCCCGTCGCTATCTCTGCGGCGATCGCCTGACCGAGGCGGATTGGCGGCTCTTCACCACGCTGCTGCGTTTCGACCCCGTCTATGTCGGCCATTTCAAGTGCAACATCCGCCGTATCGCCGACTATCCCCACCTCTCGCGCTATCTGAAGGCGCTGCTCGGCGTGCCCGGCGTGCGCGAGACCGTACGTCTCGACCATATCAAACGGCACTACTATGGCAGCCACAAGGCGATCAATCCGAGCGGAGTCGTTCCGATCGGGCCCGCGCTCGACTGGATAGCCGAGTAAGCACCCTACTCGGCCGCCATCGCATCTGCGGACGAATGATTCTCGCGGATGATGCGCGACGGGGGCAGCACGATCGTCAGCGTGGTGCCGACGCCGAGGGTGGAATCGAGCGCGATCGTCCCGCCATAGGCCTCGACGATGCTCTTGCAGATCGAGAGGCCGAGACCGACGCCGTCATGCTTGCGCGCATAGGCGTTGTCGACCTGGGCGAACGGCTTGAACAGCTTGCCGATCGCTTCAGGAGCGATGCCGACCCCGCTGTCGGAGACGCGCAGCACCAACCCGTCGCCGGCCATCTCGGTTTCTATCGTGATCACGCCGCCCGCCCGCGAGAACTTGATCGCGTTGCCGAGGAGGTTGATCAGCACCTGCCGCATGTGGAGCGGGTCGACACGGAGGAGGGGACAGCGCTCGGTCTCGACGTGCACGTCCAATCGTTGGCCGGCGATCCGCTCGCGCAGGGTGCCGATGGTCTCGCGGATGAGGTCCCGAAGGTCGGCGGGGCCGTCACCGATGGCGATGTTGCCGCCCTCGAAGCGGGCCATGTCCAGGATGGTCTGGATGATGCCGAGCAGATGCCGGCCGGAATTGTAGACGTCGCGGGAATAGCCGACATATTGCGGGTTGCCCAGCGGCCCGAACAGCTGGTTATGCATGATCTCGGCGAAGCCGATGATGGCGTTCAGCGGGGTCCGCAGCTCGTGGCTCATATTGGCGAGGAACTGGCGCTTCGCTTCGTTCGCCGCCTCGGCGGCGTTCAGCGCCTGCTTGGTGTTCTCGGTTTCGAGGCGGTTGCTGCGGAAGAGATGCGCGATCAGGAAGCCGCCGGCGAGGGTGACGGCGGCGCCCAGCACGGTCACCAGACAGGGGATCTCGATGCGCTGGCGGATGTCGTCGGCGATATAGTCCGCGGGTATGGCCGAATAGACGCCGACCGGCGCGACCTTCAGCGGCGCATAACTGACATAGGCATGCCCAATGCCCGGGAAGTTTGCCACCTCGACGAAATCGGCGTTGCCGCCGGGGTTCGCCGCGGCCACCTTCACAAAGTCGCTCGCGTATCGCCCGACGCTGCCGTTCCCGGTCGGCCAGGACAGCAGGATCTGCCCGTTCTGGCGGATGATCCCGGCATGCGAGGGTCTTGCCGTCGCGAGCGCAGCGTAAGGGCCCTCGCCGAGCGAGACCCGGATCAAGGCCTGCAGGTAGGCGATGCCAAAGAGATTGCCGCTGGTATGCATGGTCAAGGGCAGGACTTCCGCGCCGACATAGAGGTCGAAGCGCTCCAGTCCGACGTGGATCGTCGCCGGTGCGGCCTGGGCAAGGCCGGCAACCTCGGCCAGCTCCTCGGGATTGTCGTGGAACTCCTGCGGTGCGCCGTCCGCCAGCGGGATCACATCGAAATCCGCGTCTCGGGCGACGATCGAGACGGCGCTCGGGTCGGTGGCGGTGAGCCTTGCAAGATACGCCTTGAGTGCGCCGAGGCCTGCGTGGTCGGGCTTGGTGGATTGAAGCATCAGCCAGTCGTCCGTCACCTCCAGCAAGCTGGCGGCGCGCTCGTAGCTGGTATCGATGTTGAAGGCGAGGTTGTGCTGCGCGTTCGACAGGTCGACGCGCGTGTCGTGCAGGACATCGTGCTGCTGCAGGGCGATGAAGGCGGCCAGCACCGCGATCGCGATCACCGCCAGCGAAAGGGAGAAGCCCCGGATCAGCAGCTCCGCCCGGCGTCGCCCCAGCCGGGCCAACGAGCGCCAGAGCCGCTGGACGGACGATGAGCGCGTCAGCGCGATAGCCGGCTCCGTTGTGCTGGGCGTGAATTCTCTGCTCAAGACCGTCTTCCTGGCGAGGGTTCGCCGGCATGGGTTCGGCGGAGATTCGCCGCCGAAGCGGCGGCTTGAAGACCACCGGATGTCACCCCGCTCGCGCCTCGCGCTGCGCCGGGGATTCTGACCCAAATTTTGTGACCAAAATCTTAAGACGGCGGTAAGGAAATCTACGAAATGCGGCCGAACGACCTCACCGTGTGTTCGTCACGACGATTTGCTGGACCCGGACGCGGACCCGGTGACTTGGTCCTTGCCGGTTCTTATTATTCGCCACAGTGGATGCAGTCCCCTGGAGGTCGGTATGGCGATCCGTCTCTCCTCCGATGCGACCGATCAACCTGAAAAACGCGAGGCCCGGCGGCTTGCCGAACTGCACCGCCTGGACATCCTCGACTCGCCCGCGGAAGAAGCATTCGATCGGCTGGTGCGGATCGCCGCCTATATCTGCGGCACGCCGATCTCGCTGGTGACTCTGATCGACGCCCATCGCCAATGGTTCAAGGCGCGGCTCGGACTCGATCTACCGGAAACGCCGCGCGCGATCGCCTTCTGCGCCCATGCGATCGAGGGCGATGGCGTCACCGTGGTGGAGAACGCTGCGAAGGACTCGCGCTTTGCCGAGAATCCGCTGGTGACCGGCGATCCGGAAATCCGGTTCTATGCCGGAGCGCCCTTGCGCACGCGTGCCGGTGTCAATCTCGGCACGCTTTGCGTCATCGACCGCGCACCACGGCGCCTCGCCCAGGAGCAACTCGACCGGCTGGCGGATCTCGCCGCCGTCGCGGTCGATGAGATGGAGCTCCGCCTCGCCAACCGGCGCCTCACCGAGCTCACCCAGACCGATCCGATGACCGGCGCCTACAACCGGCGGCATTTCATGCAACTGGCGGAGACTGAGCGCGCCCGGGCGCGGCGCTACGAACGGCCGCTCTCGGTGCTGATTTTCGACATCGACCACTTCAAGCGGGTCAACGACACGCTCGGTCATGCCGCCGGCGACGTCGCCATCATCGAGGCCGTGCAGGAGGCGAAGGCGACGCTCCGGCGCCAGGACGTGCTGGCGCGGATCGGCGGCGAGGAGTTTGCGGTGCTGTTGCCGGAGACCGATCTCGAAGGCGGCCGTCTGATCGCCGAACGGCTGCGTGCGCGCATCGCGAAGCGGAAGCTGGCGCATGAGGGGCGGGCCTTCGAGATCACGGTCAGTGTCGGCGTGGCGCTCGTCGATCTCGAGGCGGGGACCGAGGAGGCGTTGAAGCGGGCCGATGCCGCGCTCTATGCCGCCAAGCGCGCGGGTCGCAATCGCGTGGCCGTCGATCCGGCGCGTCCGCGCTGAGGCGCGCCGGCCTCAGCCGCCGATCCCGTGCTGCTTGCGCCAATCGTCCGCGCGCCGTGCAGCCTCGGCCTGCTCGTCCTCCGACAGCTGATTTGCGAGCTCCTGCTGCGTGTGGGCGGCGACCTGCTTCATCAGCGGATCGGAGACGCCGTCGGCGCCGAGCAGCAGCCACTTCAGCGCCTCGATCTTGTCGGGCTTGCCGTCTTGCGTCGCGCGCCCGCTCAGCGTATCCGCGGCGAGCAGCACCTGGGCTTCCGCCGAGCCGTGATCGGCGGCGCGCCTGAACCAGACGAGCGCCCCCTTCTCGTCCATGTCGATGCCGCGCCCGGCCCGCGTCATGACCCCGACCGCGAACTCGGCCGGCGCATAGCCCAGATCGGCTGCCTTGTGGTACCAGTCGAGCGCCTGGACGTAGTCGGTCGTGACGCCGGTGCCGTGCTCGTATTGCTGGCCCTTGGCGTAATCGGCGGCGAGCTCCTCCGGCGACGGCCCCTTCGGTCCCCCGTGGCCGAGCACGAAGATCGCAAGCACGATCACCACGATGACACCAAACACGCCGGCGATCACGATCGGCAGCCACGAGCGCCGGGTGAGATACTGGAGATCCTGTCTCAAGCGATGAGGTTCCTCGATCAAGCGGTGCGATTCCGCGCCAGCTTAGTGCAACCTGGCCCCCAACGGAATCCTTCGCGGAGTCCTTCGGCTCAGTGCGGGGCGGTGGGCCACGGCTGCGGGAAGGAGAGGATGGCGCGCGTGCCTTGGCCCGGTTCGCTCTCGAAGCGCAGCGAGCCGCCATGCGCCTCCGCCAGCGACTTCGCGATCGGCACGCCGAGACCGGCGCCGCGGCCCTTGCGGCTGATCAGGCGGTCGTCCGCGATCTCGCCCGAGGGCGAAAGCAGGGCATGGATCTGCGCAAGCGTCAAGCCGGGCCCGGTATCGCCGACCTCGATCTCGACGCCGTCCGGCAAGCGGCGGAAGGCGAGCCAGACCTCGCCGCTGGTGGGGGTGAACTTCAACGCATTGAACAGCAGATTGAGCGCCGCCTGCTTGGCCGCGAGCGCATCGGCGATGAACGGGCCGCATTCCTCGGTGCCCCGCAGCGACAATGCCGCACCGTTGCCGAGATGCGGCGGGACCAACGCCAGCGTGTCCTTGGCGAGCGCCAGCGGATCAATGGTAACCGGCCGCATCCGCCGGAGGCCGGTCTCGATCCGCGAGAGGTCGAGCATATCGGAGATCAGCGCCAGCAAGTGCGTGCCGCTCTTCCAGATGTCGTCGATGTATTCGCGATAGGTCTCGCTGCCGATGGCGCCGAACAGGCTCCGCTGCATGATCTCGGCGAAGCCGATGATGGCATTGAGCGGCGTCCGGAGCTCGTGGCTCATGCTGGCCAGGAAACGCGACTTCGCCGCATTGGCGTTCTCCGCCTCGAACTTGGCGATACGCAGCTCGTGCAGCAGCCCGCGCATGTCCTCGGCCTGTTTGGCGAGCCGCTGCATCGCCGCCTCAAGATCGACCTCGCGCTGCTTCAGCGCCTCGATGTCGCGCCCGACCGACTGCAGCTCGATCTCGCCGGTCAGCGGCGAGCGCACCATCTGGGCGTTCCAGCTCCACCAGCGGGTGCCGCCATCCGGCATCTGCCAATTGATCTCGACCGCCCTCACCGCGCCGTGCGACAGGATTTCCCGCACCCGTTGGCGCGCGATGCGGACCTTGCGCTCGTCCAGGAAATCCCGCAGCGAGCGGCCGATCACCTCGTCGGGCGCGCGCCCGAGCAGTCGCGCATAGGTGCCGTTGCACCAGCGGCAGGTCAGGTCCGGCGCATAGCGGATGATGGCGTCATCGAGATCGGAAACGATCGCCCGCCAATAGGCACTCTGCTCGGAATCCTGCGGAAGGGACTCCACGCCGTCTCCGTTCGACATGGCCGCACTGCTCGAAGTCAACCGGGGCGGGAATTATAGTCCTAGCGGACGTAAACGATTCCTTAAGGGCGGAAGTCGGTTGGATTCATTGCGGGTTTCGCATCGCCGGTCGACGCTACCGGAGTTTCTCGCGCAGAAACTGGCCGCCGCGCATCAGGCCCTCCTGATCGATCGAATGCGGCAGCCCGGGCCGGACCAGGCTTTCCACCGGCACGCCGGCCGCCTTCAGCGCCTCGATCGCGTAAGCGAGGTTGGCGAAGGGTACCATCGGATCGGCGGTGCCGTGGACCAGCAGCACCGGCGGCTTTGACTTGATTTCGGACGACAGCAGGTCTTCGGCAATCAGCCGTCCCGAATAGCCGACGATGGCGCCCGCCGCCTTCGCCCGCCGTACGGCGACGTGGAGCGCCATCATGGTTCCTTGCGAAAAGCCGACCAGAGCGAGCCTGGATTCATCGAGCGCATGCGCTTCCAGTTGCGCATCGAGATAGGCGTCGAGGATGGTCGCCGCGGCGCGCACGCCGCCCAGGATCATCTCCGGGCTCCGGTTCTCGAAGCCGAACCACTGATAGCCGCCGAACGGATTAACCTCGCACGGGAAGGGCGCGTTGGGCGAGACGAAGGCGGCATCGGGCAGCAGATCGGCCCAATAGGGCGCCAGCGAAATGAGATCGTCGCCGTTCGAGCCATAGCCGTGCAGGAACACGACGAGCTGCTTCGCGGTCGCTCCCGATTTCGGTGAGAGGCCGGGTCCGTCAAGCGTGATCATGCGCGGTTCATCCCCGTATGCATATTACCATACTCAGAGCGGCCGGCCGTTGCGGTAGTAGTGCCACAGCATGCGCGCGCCATAGGAGCGGAACGGCCGCCAGGGTTCGGCGATCTTCAGGAGCTTCTTCGGGTCGGGGCGCGCGCGCAGACCTTTCAGCCTTTGCGCCGCCACCAGCAGCGCCAGATCCTGCGCCGGCATCACGTCCGGGCGCTTTAGCGCGAACAGCAGGAACACCTCCGCCGACCAGCGGCCGATGCCCTTGACCGACGACAGGGCGGTGATCGCCGCCTCGTCGCTCATGCGCCGAAGCTTAGGCACCGACAGGCGGCCCTCGAGGAAGGCTGCGGCGAGGTCGCGGCCATAGGCCGTCTTCTGCCGCGAGAAGCCGACGGCGCGGAGATCGTCGTCGGTCAATCCCGCAAAACCTTCCGGCGTGACCTCGGCGAGGCGTTCGGCGAGCCGGCCGGAGATCGCCCGCGCCGAGGCAGTCGAGACCTGCTGGGCGATGATCACATCCATCAGCGTCGCAAAACCGGCGGGCCGATGGCGCGGCGGCGGGGGGCCGATCGCGGCGATCGCCTGAGCCATGTGGCGGTCGGCGCCGGCCAAGTGATCGAGCGCCTGTTGCAGCACCGCGGGGTCTTCTTTATGTCTGCCGGCCATGGTCTCCGCTCCCGGGGCCGGGATTGTTACGCGATTCGCGCCCAGTCCGACAGGCCATCTCCATCTCGGCCATGCCTATTCGGCGCTGCTCGCCTGGAAGACGGCGAAGGCCGCCGGCGGGCGATTCCTGCTCCGCATCGAGGACATCGACCGCGCCCGTTGCCGGAGCGAGTTCGAGGCGGCGATCTATCGCGATCTCGCCTGGCTGGGCATCGACTGGGAGCTGCCGGTCAGGCGCCAGTCCGAGCATGAGGCGGACTATCGCGCCGCGCTCGAGCGTCTGGAGACGATGGGTGTGCTCTATCCCTGCTTCTGCAGCCGCAAGGACATCGCCGCTGCCGCCAGCGCACCGCACCAAGGTGAGGCGGCGCTCTACCCTGGCATCTGCCGGAACCTCGATCCGGCGACGGCCGCGCGGCGCAAGGCGGCGGGCGATCCCTTCGCCCTCCGGCTCGACGTCGGGAAAGCGATGGCCCGTATCGGCCCGCTCGTGTTTTGTGATGCCGAACCTGCAGCTTCGTCAGCGACCGAGATCGGCGTGTTGCGCTGGCACGATATCCTGGCCGAACCGGAACGTTTAGGGGACGTCGTGCTCGGCCGACGGGATGCCCCCTCCAGCTATCACCTGGCGGCGACACTCGACGACGCGATCCAGGGCGTGACCCTCGTCATCCGCGGCGAGGATCTCCGGCCGGCGACCCATCTCCACCGGCTGCTGCAGGCCTTGTTGGGGCTTGCAACACCCAAATACCGCCACCATGTCTTGCTGACGAACGAGTCGGGGGTCCGGCTCTCCAAGCGCGACGGCGCGTTGGCCCTCCGGGCCATGCGGGAGCAGGGAAGGGACGCGGGCGCGGTAAGGGCGATGGCCGGTTTTCCAGATGCGTGAGGCGCAGGATCGTTTGTTGCGCCCGTGGTTGTGCCTGGGCGGCTTCGCAATTGCGAACGCTAAGGGCCCGGCGCCGCGACAGGCGCCGGCGGAATGATGCTGTTCGACCATATCGTCGCAGCACTGATTCCGCTCGGCCAGGTCATCATCATCGATCTCGTGCTCGCGGGCGACAACGCGATCGTCGTCGGCATGGCGGCGGCCGGCCTGCCCCGTCGCATGCGCGCCAAGGTGATCCTGATCGGTCTCATGGCCGCGACCGCGATGCGCATCCTGTTCGCCCTGGTCGCGCGCCAGCTCCTGGTCATCATCGGCCTTACGCTGGCG
>DATKMF010000220.1:0-17061 GCA_035542015.1 Candidatus Cybelea sp. | reverse complement strand
GGCACGGCCATGAGATCGCGGTGGTGGCGCAGCGATCCCACCCAGTCGAGGAACGCGCCGAGCCCCTGCTCCCAACGGGCGAGGAAAGGGAAGGGCAGCCGCTTCGAGCCGAGCATGCCTTCAGTCAGCGCGGAGAGCGGGCCGGCGGTCAGCCAGGAGCCCGGCGGCAGGCGGTAGATCGCCAGCGGTTTGCCGAGGCGCGCCACTTCCATCTGCATCGAGAGACTGTCGCTGGTGACGACGAAGCGGTCGGCGAGTCCGAGCAGCGCGCGATAGGGGTTGCGTCCGCCTTCGGCCTGCCAGCGGTGCAGCACGGCGCTCTTCGGCAGGTTCTTTTCCAGGGCGGCGATCACGTCGGCAGGTGTGCGTCGACTCGTGGTCAGATAGAGGGTGCCCTTCAGCTCCTCGGCCAACGCGGTAAGCTCGCGCGCCAGCCTGGTTGCGATCGCGCCGTCGAACTTCACCTCCTTGGTCAGGCCGCCGATCATCACCGCGATCAGCGGGCGCGTCAGATGGGCAAGCTCCGGCCGCCAGGCCTCGGCTTCGGCCGCGATCGCCGCGTGGTCGATCCGCTGCAGCGGATAGGAGATGCGCAGCATGCCGGGGCGCGAGCGATAGCGATACTGTTCGGAGACGATCGCGAGATCGAAGCGCCGGACCTGGCCCTTCGGCGCGCCGAGCAGGGCCACTTTGGTACGGCCTTTGGACTGCTCCTGGATCCAGAGCGCCACCATCGACATGCGGCGCCCGACGGTGATCACGAGATCGGGCCAGGGTGGTTCGAGCCTGTCCGATCGCTTCGGGTCGACGTGGTGAAGCGAGGCCTTGACCACGGGCTTGCCGAGCACGAACCGCTCGGTGACCGCAATGTTCTTGATCTCGCAGGGCCAGGGCAGCGCCTCGGCGATCACCATGGCCTGGGTGTTGTCGCCGGCCTTGTCGGATAGGACCAGCCAGACGCTGGGCGCGCCGGCAGGCGACGCTTGCTCCGGCGCGGGGGCGGCGGGCCGCGCCGCCATATCGGACTTCAAGGATGGCATGATTTGGAAACTACCAGCCGGCCTGGCGGCCGTCACGCGGGCTGGCCGGCCCCCGTCCTGCCCTTGCCCGCCAGCGGTCCTGCCGGCTCCTCGCCCCGCAAGGCAAGCGGGCTCGGGGGGCTGAGGATCAGTCCGCGCACCCGTTTCGCCGCCCGGTCGAGATCCTCGAGCGGCGCCGGCCGGAAGGGTTCGGGGTTCGGATCGTTGAGCCAGCGGGCGCGACCCGACGCAATCATCTCGTCCTGCACCAGGCGGAGATCGCGGCTGCGGTTGAGCCGCCATGCCCGGCCCTGGATCCAGAAGGCGTAGGGCAGGCCGAGCACGCCCTGGTCCTTGAGCTGCGGCCAGCGCCACCACCCGGTGAGGCGCGGATCGGCGGAGCGGGGGCCGCGCATGGCCGCAGGGCCGGCGCCGAACTCGAAGAGATAGACCGGGCGGAGCGTGTCGCACGCCTCGGTCATCATCGAAAGGCTGTCGCCGGTCACGATCACCGCGTCGGCGAGGCCGAGAAAGCCGAGATGCGGATTCTCGTCGTCGTTCGGCTGGTAGCGATAGATCTGATAGGGCACGTCGAGGGCGTTCTCCAGCGCCTCGGTCGCGCGCCATCCGGTGCGCGCGCTGGTGCTCACCAGCAGCGAGGCGCCGAGCTTGCGGGCGAGCGCGCTGGCCTCGCGGCCGAGTCGACGTGCGGTCTCGCGGCTGAAGACATAGGGCCCGCTCGATCCGCCGACCATCAGCGCGAGATAGGGGCCGGGGAGGCCGGCCAAGCGCGGCCGTACGATCTCCGCCGCCTGCTCCATCCGCGCGCGGGTCGCGAGATGCAGCGGGCAGAGGTTCAAGAGCGTGTTCGGATGGCGCGGCAGGCGGAACTGCGGCGTCGTGATCAGGCAGTCGAGCTCGGCCGCCGGCGTCCAGTTGCGGCCGATGACGACAACCCGCGTGCGTCCGCCGGACTGCTCGCGGATCCAGCGCGCCGGAATCTCGTTCTGCCTTCCGGCGAGGATGATGAGATCGGGCCACGGCGCCGCGAATGCGCTCGATCGGCTCTTGTCGAGCCCCGCCATGCTCGGCCAGGAGAAGAGGGCGAAGATCGCCTCGTACCAGCGGAAGACCGTCTTCTTCACCTCGAAGGGCCAGCCGAGCGCCTGCGCGAGCGCCAAGCTCTGGTTATGGTCGCCGGCGCGATGGCATTGCATCACCCAGACGCGCGGTTCGCTTCCAGCGTCGTCCCCGGCGCTTCGCTCGGCCGCGATTCGTTCAGCCGGGACATTATTCCGGGCAACGAGGCTCGCCGCAGGCTGGTCGTTGCGACCGGCGCCGGAATTGCCGTCGCTCTTGTCGGCGGCGGCAACCGCGTCGCGGCAGAGCCAGTTGACGAAGACGATGACGCCGATCGCGAGCGCGATCCCGGCCGGAAGGTCGACCAGGTAGTGCCAGCGCGCGACCACGGATTCGATGAAGATCCAGAGGAAGGCGATGACCGAGATCGGCGCCGACCAGAGCCTTCCCTTGATCGCGTAATAGACGATGACCAGCGTCGCGCCGACATGGAGCGAGGGCATCGCCGCCAGCGGCTCGGCGAAGAACGAGCCGCCATGCTGCGAGATCCACGCCGCGCCGCCTTCGCGCACATGCTGATAGACGTCGTACATCTTGAGCTCGGCGTTGGTCGCGAGCGTGTTCGGGCCCTGCTCGTAGATGAAGGGACCGACGGCCGGGGCGATCAGGTAGGTCAGCGGCCCCACCATCTCGATCAGCAGCAGACCCGCCATGTTGTGATAGTGATAGCGCCGGCTGCCGAGGGCGTGCGACAGGAACGAGAGCACGAAGATCGCGAAGAACGCCGCCTGATACCAGATATCGGTCGCGGGCAGGATGGTGGCAACACCGTTCCGGATCGCGGCGAACAGCGCCATTACCGGATGCAGCGCCTGGTCGGCGGCGAAATACGCGGCGTCGAACTGATGCGGGTTGATCAGCGGCACCCACATCTTGATGTTGAAGTGGATGTAGATGACCAGGATGAAGAGACCGAGCAGCAGGTAATCCGTGGTCGCATGCCGGGCGATTTCCCGCCAGGCCCGCTTGTTCCGGCCCAGCAACCGCGCCGCACATTGCAGCAGCAGGTAGCCGATCACGGCGGCGATGGGCGGGACCCAGTAGTTGGTGTGCAAACCGGGGATGTTGCCGGACTGCGGCAACGTAAAACGCGTTCCAATGCTTATGGAAATGACGGTCGCCACGCACACGAATCCGAGTGTGATCAGCGGAATGAACGCCATCCCGCCCGGCAGATCCAGGGCGAAGAATCGCGGCGTCACGACCGGCGCCTCGCCGGGCGCAAGCGCGATGCCGGGCGCGCTCTTGGAATTCTGCGCGGCGGCCTGCCACCCGATCCGGGGAGATTCCTGGTCCAACACTTGCCTTTCAGGGTTCGTCTTGCGCCGCAGGCGGTGGGGTTGGTGGCCCCAGCGATCCGCGCGGCCTCGTCATCGGAAGTCTCGTTAACCTGTCGATTCAGCAAATTAACGGGTCGCTGTTGCAGTTCTAGCCCAGGACGCCGCGATCGGCCAGCCATGTCGGCCGGCGTGCGACCATGCGACCTCCGGCCTCGGCCAGGTCACCGCGCTCGTTAGCCGCAGCGGGCATTCTCGTTGCGGCAGAATGGAATAGTTGGTAATCCCCGCCCTGTCGACCACGACCCGTCCCCTGTCGCCCCGTCCTCGACTCGGATTGCGGCTGCCTTCGGGACAAATGGGAATAGATGTCGAAAAAGTCCAAGAAGCGTAACCCGTCCACCGAGCGCAAGAAGCACGTCCATTCGCCGACGATCCTGCGCATCGCAACCACCATCACGCCCGGTCGGAACGTCATCGTGCTGCTCTGCCTGCTCGGTAGCGGCGTTGCCGAGGGCATCGGCATCGCCGGCCTGATTCCGCTCATCGTCGCTGCCGGGGGCGCACGCAGCGGCGGCAAGCCGTCGGCCTTCGCCGGCTATATCCTCCACGCGGTCCAGTCCATCGGGCTGCCGACCGATCCCCTCTATCTGTTGCTGGTCTCGGTCGTTGCGCTGGTCGGCAAGGCGCTGTTGAGCCTGCTCGCCATGCACCAGGTCAGCCACGCCATCGCCGAGGTTGCGACCAAGATGCGGCTCACCCTGGTCGATGCGCTGCTCGATGCCCAATGGGGCTTCTTCGTGCGCCAGCCGATGGGGCGGTTCAACGCCGCGCTCGGCGTCGAGGCGATGCGCGCAAGCGAGGCTTACAACGCGGTCAGCCTGCTGCTCGCCCATGGCATCCAGGCGCTGATCTATCTGGCGATCGCGTCGGCCTTTTCCTGGAAGCTCGCCCTGGTCGCGGCAGGCATCGGCATGGTGATGATGCTGTCGCTGAAGCGCTTCGTGGTGACGACGAAGCGCCACGCCCGGAAGCAAACCAAGCAGACCAAGCGGATGCTCATGCGTCTCGCGGACACGCTGCTCGGCTTGAAGCCGATGAAGGCGATGGGCCGCCAGGCGCGGTTCGCGGCGCTCTTTGCCAAGGACGTCCGCGCCCTCGACCAGGCGATGCGCCGGCAGTTCGCCGCCAAGCACGCGAACCGCGTGCTGCAGGAACCGATCATGTTCATCTGCGTGGGCGTCGCCCTTTACTTGGCGCTCACCTTCACGACCATCCCGTTGGCCGAGCTCATGATGATGAGCCTGCTGCTGATCCGCACCGTCGGCGTGATCGGCCGCGTGCAGGAGGATTTGCAGGGCGTATATGTGGCCGAGAGCGGCTACGGGGCGATCGCCAGCGCGATCGACGACGCGAAGGCGGCCAGGGAGGAGTTGCGCGACGGGCAGACGCCGACCCTGAAGCGCGGCATCGAGGTCAATCGGGTCTCGATGGCCTTCGGCAGCAAGCGGGTGATCGACAACGCGTCCTTCGTCGTTCCCGCCGGCGAGATTACCGCGATCGTCGGCGCTTCGGGTGCCGGCAAGACCACGCTGGTCGATCTGATGCTCGGGCTATACCGCCCGGTCGCCGGAGATATCCTGGTGGACGGTTGTCCGTTGGCCGAGATCGACGTCATGAAATGGCGCTCCATGGTCGGTTACGTGCCCCAGGAACTGATCCTGTTCCACGAGTCGGTCGCCTCCAACGTGTCGCTCGGTGAGCCGAGTTTCACCCCGGCGGATGTCGAGGGCGCCCTGCGCCAAGCCGGCGCATGGGAGTTCGTCTCGCACCTCTCCGACGGCATGAATCACATCGTGGGCGAGCGCGGCGCGGCGCTCTCCGGCGGCCAGCGCCAGCGCATCGCGCTCGCGCGGGCCCTCATCCACCAGCCCAAGCTGCTGATCCTCGACGAGGCGACCAGCGCGCTCGATCCCGCGACCGAGGCGGAGATCATCCGCAACGTCTGCGATCTGGCGGCGCGTGACGGCATCACCGTGCTCTCGATCTCGCACCAGCCGGCCTGGATGGCGGTCGCCGACAAGGTGGTGCGGGTGCAGGACGGGCGCGTGCTCGAGGTCGCATCGGCGATCGCCGTCCCGGCTGCGCGCTGAGGGCTTATTCAGGGGGCGCGTGCGAGATCGAGATCACGTCTCGCGGGAGGTAACGGCGCAGCAATCCCCAGATGCCCCGCGGCTCGATGAGGACGACGGCGATCGAGAGCGCGCCCAGCAGGATGAAGTGCCAGACGCCGATCTCGGCCAGGCGGTCAGAAGAGGTCGAGCCGGCAACCGCGAAGGCGCTGCGCATCCTGCGCGAGGAGAAGCGCTGCGCCGTGCTGGACGTCTGGCTGCCCGCCCTCTGATCAGGCGGCGTGCGACGACGCGGGCCGGCGGCTCTCGATCAGCGCCTCGATCATGCGCACGAGGCGCGAGGCCGGCCCGTCGGTGCCGACGCTCTGGATATTGATCCTGGCGCCCTCGATCAGCAGGAAGATTTCGTCCGCCAGTGCCTCGGGCTCGCTGAGCTTGGCGTCGCGGAACAGCTCCACCAGCCGCTCGCGATGCCCGGTCTTCGCCGCCTCGATCACGGCGCGCCCCGGGTGGTCCTTCTCCGGCAGCTCGACCGCGGCATTGGCCATGGCGCAGCCGCGCTCGCCCTCGCTGGTCACGCAATGGGATACCGCCGCGAGCCAGGCGCGGATCTCGCCCTCGGGATCGCCGGCATAGTTCGCCGCGAGCTCGTCCCAATAATGGTCGATCTCCTGCGCGTGGCGGCGGAGGCACTCCGCCACCAGCTCGTCCTTGGAGGTGAAGTGGCGGTAGAGCGTCATCTTGTTGGTGCCGGCGGCCTCCGCGATCGCATCGACCCCGACGGCGCGGATGCCATGGCGATAGAAGAGATCGCTGGCCGCCTCGACGATGCGATCCCGCGGCGACGTGGTTGGGACCTGGCGCTTGGCCGCGTGTCCCTTTTCTCCCGGACCCTTCGGCCCCTGACTCTTCGCAGATGCACTCATTCCTGTTGACTTGTTACTGACCGGTCACTACGCTCGCTGTTACTGACTAGTAACATGAAGTGTGATCGCCGTCACTCGACATGTAAAGGGCCCTCGAACACACAAGGCAGAACAAACATTTAACTCTGCTGCCACGTTCCGGGTGTCGAGCCGGCCATTATTCGTTCGTCGTTCCAGCAGAGCCGTCGGACAGTTCGGGGCAAGCACAGGACGGGACTCCCAAAGTGGTTGGTTTCTTTATTCAGCGGCCTGTCTTCGCATCTGCAATAGCCGGGATCCTGGTCCTGGCGGGCTTGATTTGTTACCAGCTCCTGCCCGTCGCGCAGTTTCCCAACATCACGCCGCCCCAGGTCGTCGTGACCGCTGCCTATCCGGGCGCCAGCTCCAAGGTCGTGGCCGACACGGTGACGACGCCGCTCGAGCAGCAGATCAACGGCGTGCCAGGCATGGCCTATATGTCGTCGATCAGCGCCAATGACGGCACCTCCACCATCACCATCACCTTCGATGTCGGCTATCCGATCGACGTCGCGGCGGTCGATGTGCAGAACCGGGTGAACGCGGCGAACGGGCAGTTGCCGGCGATCGTCACCCAGGGCGGCGTCACCATCCAGAAGCAGAACCCGAACTTCACGCTCGCGGTCAATCTCTCCTCGCCAGACGGCTCGGTTGATCTCACCACGCTCAGCAACTTCGCCTATCTGCAGCTGGCCGATCCCTTGAAGCGGCTCCCCGGTGTCGGCAACGTGGTGATCTTCGGCGAGCGGCGCTACTCGATGCGGGTCTGGCTCGATCCCGACAAGCTCGCCAATCTCGGCGTGACCGCGATCGACGTGAAGAACGCGATCGCCAACCAGAACATCCAGGTCGCCGCCGGCAAGCTCGGCGAATCCCCGGCGCCCGCCGGTACCGCCTTCGAGGTCCAGATCAACGCGCTCGGGCGCCTGAGCGACCCCGCGCAATTCGGCGAGATCGTCATCCGCGCCGGCACCGACAGCGAGGCAACGGTGCGCTTGAAGGACGTGGCGAGGATCGAGCTCGGCGCGCAGCAATATGCCTCGAGTGCGTTCCTCAACAAGGAGCCTTCGATCTTTCTCGGCATCTACCAGGCGCCGAACTCCAACGCGCTCGCCATGGACCAGTCGGTCCGCTCCACCATGGAGAAGCTCTCCACCCGGTTCCCGGCGGGGGTCAAATGGGGCATCGTCTATGACACGACGATGTTCGTCTCGGCCTCGATGCACGACGTGCTGATCACGCTCGGCGAGGCGCTGCTGCTCGTCGTGCTGGTGGTCTTCGTCTTCCTGCAGAGCTGGCGCGCCACGCTCATTCCGGCGATCGCGATCCCGGTCTCCCTGGTCGGCACGCTGGCGATCATGCACGGCTTCGGCTTCTCGCTGAACACCGTCAGCATGCTCGGCATGGTGCTGGCGATCGGCCTCGTGGTCGATGACGCAATCGTGGTCGTGGAAAACGTCGAGCGCCAGCTGCACAACGGGTTGCGACCGATCGAGGCGGCGAAGGCTGCCATGGCCGAAGTGACCGGACCGATCATCGCCACGACGGCCGTGCTGATGGCGGTTTTCGTGCCGGTCGCCTTCCTGCCCGGCGTCACCGGCCAGCTCTACAACCAGTTCGCCTTGACCATCGCCATCTCGGTCGCGCTCTCGGCCTTCAACTCGCTGACCCTGAGCCCGGCGCTGAGCGCTGTCTTCCTGCGCAACCAGCCCCCATCGAACTTCCTGCCGTTCCGCCTCTTCAACCGCGGCTTCACCGCCTCCGCCCATGGCTATGCCTGGGCGATCCGGCATCTCATTGGCGCGCGCTGGCTGGTGATGGCCTTCTTCGTGCTCGGCCTGGCGCTCACCTACGGCATCTACAAGCGGATCCCGACCACCTTCTTGCCCGTCGAGGACCAGGGCTACTTCTTCGCCGTGATGCAGCTCCCGGACGGCGCCTCGGTCGAGCGGACCGAAGCGCTGTCGAAGCAGGTGCGCGACATCCTGAAGTCGATGCCCGGCGTCTCCGACGTGGTCTCGGTCAACGGCTTCAACTTCCTGACCGGCGCCGCGCAGTCGAACACCGGTGTCGAGTTCGCGGTGCTGAAGCCATGGGATCAGCGCGGGCCCGGCGAGGATGCGTCCAGCATCGTCAACGCGGTCCGGCCGAAGCTGCTTGGCCTCCCGGCCGGCATCGCCTTGAGCTTCGACCCGCCATCGATCCCCGGCCTCGGCGCCACCGGCGGCTTCGAGTTCCAGCTCGAGGACCTGACCGGCCGCGGCCCCGAGGCGCTCAACCAGATGACCCAGGCGCTGCTGATGGAGGCGCGCAAGCAGCCCGAATTGAACCCCCACGCGCTGTTCTCGACCTTCTCGACCTCGACGCCGCAATACAACTACGACCTCGACCGCACCAAGGCGAAGCTGCTGGGCCTCGATCTGCCGGACATCTTCCAGACCCTGCAGATCTTTTTCGGCTCGCTCTACGTCAACGACTTCAACCAGTTCGGCCGCACCTTCCGCGTGACCATGCAGGCCGAGCAGGGTGCCCGCGCCGAGGCCGCCGACATCGCCCGGCTCTATGTGCGCAACAACATGGGCGGCATGGTGCCGTTGAGCACACTCGGCACCTTGCAGCCGACGGTCGGCCCCGAGTTCATCTCGCACTACAACGCCTATGGCTCGGCGCTGATCAATGGCGGCGCGGCCCCCGGCTTCAGCTCCAGCCAGGCGATCGCCGCGATGCAGCGCGCCGCCGCGACGGTGCTGCCGACCGACTATTCCTATGAATGGACCGGCATCACCTATCAGGAGCTGAAAGCGGGCTCGGTCGCGATCCTGGTCTTCGCCATGGCCATGGTCTTCGTCTTCCTGTTCCTGGCGGCGCAGTACGAGAGCTTCTCCATGCCGTTCATGGTGATCCTCGCGGTGCCGCTGGCCCTCTTCGGCGCGGTGGCGGCGCTCTGGCTGCGCGGCATGCAGATCGACGTCTATTCCCAGGTCGGGTTCGTGATGCTGATCGGCCTCTCGGCCAAGAACGCGATCCTGATCGTCGAGTTCGCCAAGCGCCGTCGGCTCGAGGGCCATTCGATCGTGGATTCCGCGATGGAGGCCGGTCGCTTGCGGTTGCGCCCGATCCTGATGACCGCCTTCGCCTTCATCCTCGGCGTGGTGCCGCTGATGGTGGCGCATGGCGCGGGTGCCGCGAGCCGGCAGTCGATCGGCACCACGGTCTTCGGCGGCATGCTGGCGGCGACGCTGCTCAGCCTCGCCTTCGTGCCGGTCTTCTATGCCCTGATCGAGCGCTGGCGCGAGCGGCGCGGCGAGCAGAAGGAGCGCCGGGATCCGATCTCGGTTCCCGGCGAATGATGAGATTGAGAGTTTGGTGGAGGGTACGGCGATGCGTGTCTTGAGAGCCTTTCTCGGAGTTGTCGTCGTGGCTGCAGCGACAGCCGGCGTGGTCACCTTCTTGTTCCCGGGCATCTGGCACGGTGCGGAGCTGACCCGGGCCGATGCCGCGCAGCAGGCACAGCCAGCGGGTGGAATGCCGCCGGCGATGCCGGTCCCGGTCGCGGTCGTCTCCAAGCAGACCGTGCCGGTCTATCTCGACTATGTCGGCGCAACCGAAGCGGTGCGGCAGGTGACGCTGCAGGCCAAGGTCAGCGGCTATCTTGCGCAAGGGGCCGTGGCCGACGGCGCCGACGTGCATGAGGGCGACCTGCTCTACAAGCTCGACCCGCGCGACTATCAGGCGACGCTCGACCAGGCGAAGGCCAGGCTGCAGGGAGATATCGCGGCGATGGGCTATGCCAAGGCGAGCCAGGCGCGCAACGCCTCCATGAGCGCCCAGGGCATCGTCGGCAAAGATGTGAACGACGAGAAGACCAGCCTCATGTATCGCGCGCAGGCGGCGATCTCCGAATCCCAGGCTCAGATCCGCACCGCCGAGCTCAATCTCGGCTACACCGAGATCCGCGCTCCGTTCGACGGTCGGATCGGCCGCAGCCAAGTGCATGAGGGGGCGCTGATCACGCCGCAGCAGACCGACATCAACACGCTGGTCCAGCTCTCGCCGATCTACGCGACCTTCAATCCGAGCGAGACCGACCTCGCGCTGATCGAGAAGTATCGCAGAGACGGCGATCTCATGGTCGACATCACGCTCTCCGGCGAGAGCACGCCAAGGTACAGCGGCAAGCTCACCTTCCTCGACAACACCGTCGATCGCGCCACCGGCACGATCACGGCGCGGGCGACGATCGAGAATCCGAGCCACGAGCTGCTGCCCGGCCAGTATATCCGCGTGCGGCTGCATTTGACCGACAAGCCGGATGCGCTGCTGGTGCCGCAAGTGGCGCTGGGCTCGAGCCAGCTCGGCCACTTCGTCTATGTCGTGGGCGAGAAGGGCACGGCGGAGCAGCGCTTCGTCGAAACCGGCGCGCTGATGGGCGACGATGTGGTGGTCAACAAAGGCCTCAAGGAAGGCGACAAGGTGATCACCGGCAACTTGCAGAAGATCGGCCCGGGCGCCCCGGTCCAGCCGCTTCCGCCGCAGCCGAAGGCGTCCTGATCCTCAGCCGCGCCGCTTGGCGGCGGCGCGGCGCAGGCTGTCCGCGAGTATCGCGATGCAGCCGGCGAAGAGCAGGAGCGCGCCGGCGAGCGGCGGCAGGGTGAAGAGCTTGACCGCCGCCGCGACCGCCGCGATCAGCAGCACGGCGAGAAGCGCCAGCGCGCCGTCGTCGATGAAGAGGCTGACGAGCTCGGCGAGTATCGCGCGCACCACCGTCATGACGCACTCCCGGCGGCAACCGGCTGTCTGATTCCGCGCAGCCAGCGCACCATGAGGAAGCTGCAGGCGGCGAGCACGGCCAGGATGCCGAGCAGCGCCAGGTCCTCGCCCGGCCAGGCGGCCCCCAAACCTTCGCCGATCCAGAACACGCCAAAGCTGGTCAGCATCAGCCCGACGGCGAATTTCAGCGTGTTCTCCGGCACCTGGGCCAACGGCTTGTGCACCACGAGCCCGATCGCCATCACCGCGATCAGGGCGGCGATCGCGCCGAACGCGGCATAGAGCGTCAGCCCGTGGCCGGCGCCGACCGCGATCACGATGAACACCACCTCGACGCCCTCCAGCAGGACCGCCTTGAAGGCGGCGAGGCCGGCGAGGTAGTCGGCGCGCCGGTCGGCGGCTTGGCGGCGCAACAGCTCGGTCTCCTCGTTGAAGGCCTTCGCCTCGTCATGCAGCGCGATGAAGCCGGCGGCGCGCAGGATCGCCTTCCGCAGCCACCGCATCCCGAACAGGATGAGCAGGACACCGACGGCGAACTGCAGGAGATGCAGGGGAACGAAGGTCAGCAGCGGCCCGAACAGCGCCACCAGGGCGGCCAGGACCATCAGCGCGATCCCGGTGCCGATGAAGGCGGGGCGCCAGCTCCGCGAGAGGCCGACCGCGAGCACGATGGTGAAGGCCTCGACCACCTCGACGAAGGAGCCGAGGAAGGATGCGGTGACGGTCGAGGTGATGGTGGTGATGCTGGTCATGCGATTCTCGAGGCTGGTGGCGAGTCGGAAGCTTACCCTATCCGGCGAGCAGGGTGCAGCGCTCGGGCGCCAGGGAGAACTCGATCGCGGCGCCGACCGGTGGCCCCTCCGGCCAATCGAGGCGGACGCGGTGCGGCCCGAGCCCGACGCCGAGGCGCCAGCAGCGGCCCTGGAACGCCCGCGATTGCACGACGCCGCTCAGCCGGTTGCCGGGATGCCGCTCCGGCGGCCGGGCATCCTCGGGCCGGAGCACCAGGATGCCCTCGCCGGTCATGGCGCTCCTGGTCTCCAACGCCGCCTGGCCGCACTGGCGGATCGAGAACATGCCCGCCTTGGCATTGCCCGGCAGCAGCGAAAAGCCGCCGATGAAGGCTGCGACGAAGGTGTCGGCGGGCTGTTCGTAGATCCGCTGCGGGGTGTCGAGCTGCACGATCTTCCCCGTCCGCATGATCGCGATCCGGTCGGAGACCGCCATCGCCTCCGCCTGGTCGTGCGTCACATAGAGCACGGTCAGCCCTTCGCGGCGCACCAGCTCCATCATCTCCACCCGGAGGTCCTCGCGCAGCGCCGAATCGAGATTGCTCAGGGGCTCGTCGAACAGCGTCAGCGCGGGTCGCGCGGCGAGGCAGCGCGCGATCGCGACGCGCTGCTGCTGCCCGCCGGAGAGCTCGGCGGGATACCGCTCGCGGAAGGCGGCGAGCCGCGCCATCTCCAGCGCGTGGTCGATGCGGTTCCTCACCTCCGCCGCCGCAAGGCCCTGGGCCTCGAGCCCGAAGGCGAGGTTCTTGGCGACCGTCATATGCGGCCAGAGCGCGTAGTCCTGGAACACCATGCCGATGCGTCGGCGCTCCGGCGGCACGGCGCCGGCGGCGCTCCAGACGATCCGGCCGTCGAGCGCGATCTCGCCCTGGTCGGGGTCGTGCAGGCCGGCGACCGCGCGAAGAAGGGTGGTCTTGCCCGAGCCGCTGGCGCCGAGCAGCGAGACCACCTCGCCGGCGGCGATATCGAGATTGAGGTTGTCCAGCACCAGCTTGCCGCCCAGCGACTTCGAGAGGCTACGGCATTGCAGCGCCACCGTCATCGTTTGATCCTCATGACAAGACCCCTCATGGCACGCTCCCCCGTTTCATCGGCACGAGACGCCGCGCGACGGACCAGAGCAGCGCCGCGCCGCCGCCGGTTGCGATCATCGAGACCAGCGACAGCGCCGAGGCGAGGCCGTCGCCCTCATGGTTGAAGAGCTTAATCACCACCGGCGGGACGGGTGGGCCGCTCTGCGGGATCAACAGCTGCGAGATCGGCAGTTCGAACATGGTGCGGATGAAGGTCAGCAGGAAGGCGGTGGCGATGCTGAGCGCGATCAGCGGCAGCGTGATCCTGAGCAACCGCCGCGCCGCGCCGACACCCTGCAGCCGCGCGGCGTCGTTGAGGCTCGGTGCGAGCTGCCCTATCGCGGCCAGGATGATGATGAGACAATAGGGCAGGGCGGCGGCGGCATAGCCGATCACCAGCAGCGAGGCGCCGCCGTAATGCGGAAACGGAGCATCGCGGAATCCGGGCAGCCGATTCCAGAGCAGGATATAGCCGAAGCCGAGCACCACGCCCGGGACGGCGACCGCGCCCAGCGAGATCGCCAGCACGAGAGGCCGCATGATGTGCCGGGCCCGGTCCAGCTCCACCGACAGCAGCAGTGCCGCGAGGCAGGCGAAGAGGGCCGCGCAGCCTGCGTAGAACAGGCTGCGGACAAAGGCCGTGCTTGCCTCGGTGCCCAGCGTCAGCACCGCCGCAAGCTGCGCGGTGGTGAAGTTGTCGGCAGAGATGCCGCCGTCGAGCGTGCGGGTGAGGGCCCGGACCGCGATTGCGGCCACGGGCAGCACGATCGCCAGCGCGAGCACCAGCAGCGCCGCTCCGGCAGCCGGCCAGCGCCAGGGGCCGAGTGCGTAGCGCCGCGCGGGACGCGAGCGGCCGGAGATCAGGTTGGGGTCGACCTGGCGGCGCAGCAGGCGATCCGCCAGCACCACGGCGACGACCAGGCAGAGCAGGATCAAGGCCTGGGATCCCGCCAGCGGGAAGTCGACCGGATAGTCGGTGGCGGCGGCGTAGATGCCGTAGGTGAGGAGATCGAAGCGCGCGTTGCGCGCGATGGTCGCGGCCATGCCGAAATCGGAGAGTGCTTCGGCGAAGATCGCGATCAGGCTCAGCGCGAGAGCCGGCGCCAGCAGCGGCAGGTTGATCCTCAGCCAGACCCGCAGCGGCCCGGCGCCCGAGAGTCGCGCCGCGTCCTCATATTCTCTCCCCAAGCCCGCCAGCGCGCTGCCGATCACGAAGCTCGCCAGCGGAAAGAGATTGAGGGTCTGCACGAAGATGAGTCCGGGCAGCGAAAAGAAAGCGTGCGCGAAATCCGTGCCGACGAGGCCGAGCTGCGCCAGATAGCCGCCCGGAGACATCAGCAGCACCCAGGCGAGCGCCTTCAGGTAAGAGGGCGTCAGGAACACCGCCCAAGGCAGCATCGCGATCAGTCGTCGCGCCGGGAGATCGCAGCGCTGTGCCAGCAGCGCCAGCGCGCCGCCGAGCAGTGTCGACGTGAGCGCCGCGATCAGGCTGAGCTCGAGCGAATGCCAGATGGAGATAAGGATCCGGTCCGATCCCAAGGCCCGGCGCAGCGGGTCGAGGCTCAGGATTGCGCTCGGTGCGCGCAGATCGAAGAGGCCGGGCACGACCGCCTGGACCAGCACCAGGATCAGCGGCAGGGCGATCAGCAACGCGAACGCGGCATAGGTCAGCAGCGCCGCCAGGTTGACCGGGAGCGCCAATCGGACCGGCCGTTCGGTGCCGCGGGCGACCGCCGCGGCACCGTCCGACTGCATGCCGGCGAGACTCATGACCGCGAGGTCACTGCACGAAGTGTCACCGGGCCCGGATCACTGCGCGAAGTGCTCCTTGTACCACTGCTTCCACTCGGTCTCGTGCGAGGCGGCGGTCTGGTCGTCGAGCAGCACGAACTTGATCTCTTCGCGCGCGGCCTTCGGCTTCACGCCGGGGACGATCGGCATGAAGTAGAAGTCGGTGTCGTCGCCGTTCTGCATGGCGGCCTGGCCCTCCGGGCTCATCACGAAGGCGATGAACTTCTTCACCGCGTCCATGTGCTGGGTCTTGGCGCTGATGCCGAGACCCTCGGGCAGCGCGACCGAGCCTTCGGCCGGATAGACCGCTGCCACCGGCTCGCCGCTCGCCTGCTGGGCGAGGATGGAGCTGTCCTGGTTGATGCCGATCTTGGCATCGCCGGTCAGCACCGCCTTGTTGACCTTGCCGCCGCTCGAAAGCCCGGAGAGCGACTTGTTGGTCAGGATCTTCTGCAGCAGCGCCTGGCCGCCATCGGTGCCGTTGGTCTGGAACACGCCGGCCAGCCACTGATAGGCCGGGCCGGAGAGGTTGGGGTCCTTGGCGGCGACGCTGCCGGCGAACTTCTCGAGATCGGCCCAGGATTTCGGCATGTCGCCGGCTGGCACCTTCTTGGTGTTGACCTCGATCGCGGTCGTGCTCGCCCCCGTCGGCAGGAAGGCATGGCTCGCCGGAACCAGCGTCTTGCCGAAATCCGTCAGGCTCAGGGTCGAGAACACGTCGTCCGGGACCGGCTGCAGGACCTTGTCCTGCGCCATCCGCTCCATCACCGCCGAGCCGTCCAGCCAGACGATGTCGAATTGCGGGTTGCCGCCCTCGGCCGCGATCTTGCCGAGCGTCTCGCCGGTGCTGCCCGGCTCCACGACGTCGACCGAGACCCCGGTCTTCGCGGTGAAGGCCTTCGCCACCGTGCCGGCGAAATCCAGCGCGTCGTACATCACGAGATCGGCGGCGGAAGCCGCACCGGATCCGAGCGCGCTCAGCGCCAGGCCCATGGCAATTGCAGTTGCTGTCTTCATGTCATGTCTCCCTCGATTTCTTGATGCAGGACTTTCACTTCCTCGGGCGGGCGCGCGGCCCGCGTTTCAGCCAATCCTTGTCGATCGCGCCGCGGATTGCGGCGAGCCTTTCGAGCGCGCCCAGCGCGGCATCGCGACGTTGCGCCGCGAGCGCCATGATCAGCGCCTCGACGACCACCATGGTCGCGCCGTGCAGCGAGAGGTTGCCGGCGCGTCCGCGCGGCACCGGCAGCACGATCCGGGCACGGTCGCCGACGAAGGGACCGAGACTGTCGCTGATGAGGATCACGGGCAGGGCGAGGCGCGCGGCCTCGTCGAACGTCACCGCGACCTCGCGGTAGATGGGTGCGTACGCGATCGCCAGCACCGCATCGCCCTTGCCGAGGCCGACCAGCCGGTCGGCGAGGCCGATCCCGCTGGCGGAGAGCGCCGTTGTCGCGAGGCCGATGCGATTGAACTGCAGGCTGGCGTAGTCCGCGACGGCGCCCGATGGGCCGATGCCGAAGACGTGCCGGCGCCTGGCCGAAAGCAGGATGTCCGCGGCCGCGGCGAAGCGCTCCTCGAAGGCCGGTTCGTGGAGGACGCGCAGGCCCTCCTCATGGGTCGCCAGCACGTGGCGCAGGCTCGCAAGGGCATCGGCGCCGGTCGCGTCCAGGCTGCGCTTGAGCCTCCCGCTCGGGCTCGGCGCGCCGCGCGTGATGTCGGCGAGCACCGCCGCCCGCAGCTCCGCGAGCCCGTCAAAACCGAGGGAACGGGCGGTGCGCACCACCGTCGCATCGCTGGCTCCGGCCAGTGCCGCGATTTCCGCGGCGGAGCCGAGCAGCAGGGCCTCGCGCCGGTCGAGGAAGAAGCGCGCCATCCGCTGCTCGGCCGGCGAGAGCTTCGGCAGCAGCGCGAGCACCCGTCCCTCGAAGGAATCGGGATTGAGCGGACCCTGGGTCTCGGAGCGAGCGGACACCCGCGACCTCGCCTGATATGGACACTACAGGATCGGATAATCTGAAGTGTTCATTGCAGAGCGATGACGCTGCGGCTGCCGGTTTGGTGAAATCGCGGGTCAGCAAAGCCGCAGGAAACCGACGCAGACGAAGACGGCCGGAGGCGGGT
>DATKMF010000219.1:0-4574 GCA_035542015.1 Candidatus Cybelea sp. | reverse complement strand
CGGCCTTCGTCGACATGAGTCCCGGCCAGGCGGACCACGAGAGGCACGCGCATCTCGATCTTCTGCAAGGCCTGGACGATGCCCTTGGCGACCCAGTCGCACCGGTTGATGCCGGCGAAGATGTTGACCAGGATCGCCTCCACATTCTCGTCCGACATCACCAGGCGGAAGGCCTTGGCGACGCGGTCGGGTGTGGCACCGCCGCCGATGTCGAGGAAGTTGGCGGGCTCGCCGCCGGCGAGCTTGATCATGTCCATGGTGGCCATGGCGAGGCCTGCGCCGTTGACGATGCAGCCGATCTTGCCCGAAAGACCGACATAGGAGAGGCCGCGGTCGGCGGCGCGGGTCTCGCGCGAATCCTCCTGGGACTTGTCCCGGAGCTCCGAGATGTTGGGATGCCGGAACAGTGCGTTGTCATCGAAGGTCATCTTGGCGTCGAGCGCGATGACGCCTTCCTCGGTGATCACCAGCGGGTTGATCTCCACCATGCTGGCATCGAGGCTCTCCAGCGCCTTGTAGCAGCCCATGATGGTGGAGACCGCCTGCTGCACGTGGTCGGGCGCGATACCGAGGCCGAAGGCGATCTCGCGGGCCTGGAAGCTCTGCATGCCGACCGCGGGCTCCACGACGGAGCGGATGATCGAGCTCGGCTTGTTCTCGGCGATGTCCTCGATCTCCATGCCGCCCTCGGCCGACGCGACCACCATGACGCGCTCGGTCTTCCGGTCGAGCACGAAGCCGAGATAGATCTCCTTCAGGATCGGCACGGCGCCTTCGACATAGACGCGGTAGACGATCTTGCCCTCGGGTCCTGTCTGATGCGTCACCAGGCGCTTGCCGAACATCTCGTCGGCCGCGTCATAGACCTCGTGCTCGTCGTTGCAGAGCTTGACGCCGCCGGCCTTGCCGCGGCCGCCGGTATGGACCTGCGCCTTCACCACCCATTTATGGCCGCCGATCTCTCTCGCGCGATAGGCCGCCTGCTCCGGGCTATAGGCGAGGCCACCGCGCGGGACGGGCACACCGAAGCCGGCCAGGATTTCCTTCGCCTGGTATTCGTGGATGTCCATGACGCCCTCCTATTCCGCCGCGACGGCGAGTGTCGTGCCGGTCTGGTGGAAATGGTCGACCGCGGCGCCGACGCCGCTGCCGGCCTTGATCGGCACGCCCATGTCGCGCAGCGCCAGCTCGGCGCCGCCGAGCGCACTCAGCACCATCAGCTCGTTCAAGTCGCCGAGATGGCCGATGCGGAACACCTTGCCGTTCAATCGCGCCAAGCCGAGGCCGAGCGAGAGCCCGTAGCGGCGATAGGCGTGGCGGATGAGCGCGTTCGAATCGAAACCCTCGGGGAGAAGGATCGCGCTCACCGTGTCGGACTGCCAGCGTTTCTCCTTGGCGCAGAGCTTGAGGTTCCAGGCGGCGACCGCGCGGCGCACGCCCTCGGCCAGGCGATGATGCCGGGCGAAGACGTTCTCCAGCCCTTCCTCCAGCAGGAGATCGACCGCGGCGCGAAGGCCGCGGAAGAGCTGCAGCGGCGGCGTATAGGGGAAGAAGCCGTCGTTGTTGGTGCGGATCATGTCGGCGAAGTCGAAATAGCAGCGATGCAGCTTCGCATCCTTCGCCGCCGCCAGCGCCTTCTGCGAGACACAGAGGATGGCGAGACCCGCCGGCAGCATGAAGCCCTTCTGCGAGCCGCAGACCGCGACATCGACGCCCCATTCGTCCATGCGGAAATCGATGCTGGCGATCGAGGAGACGCCATCGACGAAGAGCAGCGCCGGATGCCTTGTCTCGTTCAGCGCCGCCCGCACGCCCGCAATGTCGCTGGTCACACCGGTCGCGGTCTCGTTGTGGCAGGCGAGCACCGCCTTGATCTTGTGGCCGCGATCGGCGGCGAGGATGTCGGCATAGCGCTCGACCGGAACGCCCTCGCCCCAGTCGCAATCGACGATCTCCACCTCGAGCCCATGGCGCTGGCAGAGGTCGATCCAGAGATGGGAGAACTGGCCGAACCGCGCCGCCAGCACCGTGTCGCCCGGCGAGAGCGTGTTGGCGATCGCCGCCTCCCAACCGCCGGTGCCGGAGGACGGGAACAGGAAGACCCGGCCTTCCTCGGACTTGAAGATGCGCTTCAGGTCCGCGAACAGCGGCAGGGTGAAGTCCGGCAGGTCCGGCGCCCGCTGGTCCTCCATCGGCACATCCATCGCGCGCCGCACGCGCTCGGGGATATTGGTGGGACCCGGAATGAAAAGACCGCGCGCTCCGGCCATGACCTGCCCTCCTCCATGATTGCCGGATCGGACCGGCTGTTTATTTCGGGCAAGTCTGACCGGGTAGGTTTCAGACCACAACACTCCATCGCCCCATCCTTCGCTATCCGGAGGAGTGGTAAGACCCCACCCTTTCGGATTGCTTCGGGGAAGGCGCTGCGCTAGGCTACTGCCCATCAGGGTGGGAGAACCTGCTTGGCGACACCGCCACAACCACAAACGCCGATCAGCGTCGTCCTGGCGGACGGCAATCCGCTGATGCTGACGGCGCTCTCCGACCTCTTCGAGAGCGACCGGCGCTTCACCCTGGTCGCGACCCTGGCGAGCGCGGATGCCTTCCTGGATCTGGTCGCGCGCATGCCCGCCGACCTCGGCGTCATCGACTGGGCCTTGCCGACGCAGGGCGGCGAGCGCCTGCTGGAGGCCTTGCGCGGTCGGGCGAGGGCACCGCGCATCCTGGTGCACGGGCCGGAAGGCGATCTCGATCTGGTGCGCCGGGCGATGGCGGCGGGCGCCGCCGGCTTCTGCCCGCGCAGCACCCTGCCGCAGCAGCTGACTGGAATCGCGCATGCGATCGCGCAGGGCCAGATGGTCTTCCCTTTCATCGACGTGCGGGCGCTGAAGCACGATCCCGAGGAAGAGCTGACCGCACGCGAGCGCGCGCTGCTCTCGGCCCTGGCCCGCGGCCTCGCCAACCGCGACCTCGCCGCCGAGCTCGGCATCTCGGTCAACACCGTGAAGTTCCACCTGCGCAATCTCTACGACAAGCTCGGCGTCAACAGCCGGGCGCAGGCGATCGCGTTCTTCTATTCCAGCGGCACGGCGCGATGAGGTCCGGAGGCTCACTCGTCAATCATTTGCCGACGATGACACACGCCTTCTGACGGCTCCGCGTCACGATCTTATCCTCCGATACGGCAGCACGCTGACTCGTGCGGATCGTCACACGATCCCAGATTGCTGGCGTCCGGTCCCGGTGTTAGCGTGATTTTCGGGGACGGCGAGCAGTGCAGCGAGGCTGCATGAAGTCGATCACCACACGGCGGAATGCAAGCTCGGCTTCGACTCCCTCGCCGCCCCGGCATCCGCATCAACGCACAGTACGACGTCAGAGCATCGACGCGGCAACATCGTTGCCGCGCGGCGCTGCTCCATCTCCAACCCTGCCAAGGAGACTGCCATGACCGTCATTCATGCCGCGCAAGCCGGACAAGGTGGCGCGGTCAGCATTGCCTGCTTCAACATGGCCAAGACCGCACTCGGCGTCGACTTCGACAAGCTGACCGCGACGCTGCAGAAGTGCTACGACCAGCACTTCCTGCCGGTCTGGGGCTACCCGGTCACGCTCTACAACACCAGCAATCCCAAGCCCACCGACTGGCTGTTCGGGTATTTCGACGATGCCGATACGGCTGGAGCGCTCGGCTATCACGATCTCACGAAGGATGGACGGCCGCTGTCCAAGATCTTCGTGAAGACCACGCTCGCGGCCGGCGACAAGGTCAGCGTCACCGCCTGCCACGAGCTCTTCGAGATGGTGATCGACCCGATCGCCAATCTCTGGGCCGAAGCCGGCGACGGCACCGAATATGCCTATGAGATGTGCGACCCGGTCGAGAACGACACCTTCGTCGTCGATGACGTGGAGATGTCGAACTTCGTCCATCCGGCCTGGTTCGAGCCGTTCGACCACCCGGCGGGCACGAAGTACGATCATCTCGGCCTGCTCACGCAGCCGTTCAGCATGAGCCAGGGCGGCTACATGATCGTCAAGAAGAACGGAAACGTGTCGCAGGTCTTCGCCTCCGACGAGAAGCGCCGGGCATTCGCCCGGGAAAACCGCCTCGAGCACCGCAGCGAGTTCCGCATGCCGCACGGCCTGCGCTACCTCGAGAAGCAGGCGCTGCCGCGCAAGGCTGCGGAATAGGCTGGCGCTCTAGACTTGGGAACGCCGGTCCTCCAAAGAGGGCGCGCAGCCGCGCGCCCTCACCGGCGAAAGCTCAGGCCGCCTCGTAGGCGCGGTCACCGCGCGGCGTCCTGACGGCGGCGAGCGTCGTCGCCCAGGCCAGGATGGCGCAGGCGGCGATGGTCGCGATCATCGGCCCGGCACCGCCGTCGGCGAAGAAGCCGCCGAGCGCCACGACGATGGTGCCGACGGAAGAGTCAAGAGCCCGTTGCGTTGCATTGCGCTGATTTCCCCATTGCTTCACACGATCCTTTCGCGTCTCTCACGCGGGCGGAGCCGCCGCTCAATCCGGCGGCCGGTTCTGCTCCCAGGTCTTGCGCAAGCGGTTGCCCTCGCCG
>DATKMF010000218.1:0-9885 GCA_035542015.1 Candidatus Cybelea sp. | reverse complement strand
AGGTAGAGCACCAAGCCGGCGCGTAGCACGGCTGCGACAAAGCAGGCGAGCAGAGCGCTGAGGAGATAGGTCTCCCAGATCGCCGCGAGGGACATGAATGGATAGGCTGAGAATATCACCGAGCGCATGGTCAAGATGACGGCCGCCTTCGGCAGGACAATTGCCAACCAGAAGACCACGGCGCTCAACAAGAATCGTCCGGTGCTTCGATCGCCTCGAGCAACCGTTTGCGATCCGTGGGCCGGAGACTTGATGCGAAAGAACAATGCAAGCGCAACGGCCATCACCAGCATTGCCGCAATATTGTCGACCACTCCCAGTGCGGACGACAGGACGAAGTAACCTTCCGTGTCCAGCGAGACGAATGGTATGCATGCTTTTCTGCCTGGGGCGAAGCAACGCCCGACCACCACGAGTGCGAGTACGTTGATGACGGCGAGCGCAGCGATGCTGCCGATGGCGATCGGCCAGCGCCGAAACACCATTGCTCCGGCGTCGTGGATGAGCGCACCGACCGACAAAGACTGGAGCGGCGGGCGCTCTATCGTCACTTCGGCGCGAGCCTGAGGGCGCCGTCCAGCCGCACGACTTCGCCGTTCAGCATCACGTTCTCGATCAGGTGCTGGACCAGGCGCGAGTATTCGCGGGCTTCGGCGAGGCGTTGCGGGAAGGGGACGGAATCGCCGAGCGCTTTCTGCAGATCGGGCGGGAGGGTCAGCATCATCGGCGTCGCGACCAGGCCTGGCGCCACTGCCAGCACGCGGATGCCGGAGCGGGCGAGGTCGCGCGCGGCGGGCAAGGTCATGCCGACGATGCCGGCCTTCGAAGCCGCGTAGGCGACCTGGCCGATCTGGCCCTCATAGGCCGCGACCGAAGTGGTGTTGACGATGACGCCGCGCTCGCCGTCCTGCAGAGGCTCCGTCGCCGCCATGTCGGCCGCGGCGAGGCGCATCATGTTGAAGGTGCCGATGAGATTGACCTCGATGACCCGCGCGAACTTTTCCAGCGGCAGCGGTCCTTCCTTGCCAAGGATGCGGCCCGGGATGAGGATGCCGGCGACGTTGACCAGGATACGCGCCGGCCCATGCGCGCCGCGCGCCTTCGCCACGGCAGCCTCGGCGCTATCCGGTTTCGCGATATCGCAGGCGCAGGCGACGCCGCCGATCTCCCTGGCGACCGCCTCGGCGCCTTCGGCGTTCACGTCGAGCACGGCGACCTTGGCGCCGAGCGAAGTGAGGTGCCGCGCCACATCCGCGCCCATGCCGGAGCCGCCGCCGGTCACCAGCGCGGCCATGCCTTTTATTTCCATTTCGTGTCATTCCCCCGTTGCGATGACCCCGTTGCGAGGATCGTGGGGCCGGCTTCTAGCAGAAGAGCGCCGCCCGCGCCTATCGCCCCATCGCGCGCGTGAGCGAGCGCCGTGAACCTTGGGGGAACGAGTCGTGATTCCCGAGCGGAACGTGCTTGTGGGTCGGAAACTGCGTAAGTACAAACGCTTGAGGCAGATATCTTAAGAGATTACTCTCGTTTCCGCTTTGTGCCGACCGAGTCGTCCCGAGTCGCGCATTGATTCCATTCGGCCTTTTCCAGTCCGAGCGTTTCAGGGGCACCATGACCGCCGATCGACTCGAGTCGCTGGTTTCCTTCCACCCCTTCACCCGGCTGAACAAGCTGCTGGAGGGCATTCAGCCCGGCGGCGGCAACGCGCCGCTGCTGCTCCATATCGGCGAGCCGCAATTCGCCGCGCCGGCCTTCGTCGCCGAGGCGATCGCGGAAGCTGCGGCCGGCTGGGGCAAGTATCCGCCGACCGCCGGCACCGAATCCTTTCGCGCCGCGGCGAAGGCCTGGCTCGATCGCCGCTATGCGCTGCCGCCGTCGATGCTCGATCCGGCGAAGCACATCCTCCCCGTCTCCGGCACGCGCGAGGCGCTGTTCCAGATCGCGCTCTCCGCCGTTGCCGCCGGACTCCCCAAGGGCAAGACCAAGGTGCTGATGGGGAATCCCTTCTATCACTCCTATGCGGGTGCGGCGGCGGTGGCGGGTGGCGAGCCGATGTTTCTCGCCGCCGATCGACGCCACGGATTCCTGCCTGCGCTCGAAGGGATCGACGACGCCGTGCTGCGGGAAACCGCGCTGGTCTATCTCTGCTCGCCGGCGAACCCGCAGGGCGCGGTCGCCTCGCTCGACTACCTGAAGCGCTGGCTCGAAGCCGCGCGACGCCATGATTTCGTGCTCGCCGCCGACGAATGCTATGCCGAGCTCTATTTCGGAGCGCCGCCCGCGGGTGCGCTGGAAGCGGCGCGCGAGCTAGGCGGCGCAACGGATCATCTGCTGGTATTCCACTCGCTCTCCAAGCGCTCGAGCGCGCCGGGCTTGCGCTCCGGCTTCATCGCCGGCGACGCGGCGCTGATCGCGCGCCAGGCACAGCTCATCAACTATGGCGGTGTCGCAACGCCGCTGCCGATCCTCGCCGCGGCGACCAGGCTGTGGCAGGACGAGGCGCATGTCGTCGAGAATCGCGAAAAGTATCGCCGCAACTTCGATCTCGCCCGGGAGATCCTCGGACCGCTGTTCGGTGACGTACGGCCGGCGGGCGGGTTCTTTCTGTGGCTCGAGGTGGGTGACGGCGAGCGCGCGGCGGTCGAGCTCTGGCGGCAGGCCGCGATCAAGGTCCTGCCGGGGGGATATATGGCACGCGGCGACAAGAGCGGGCGCAATCCGGGTGCCGCGTTCATCCGCGTGGCTCTCGTCCAGGAGCCGGATGAAACTGCGGCAGCGCTGCGCCGCATGGCGCGGGTGCTGGAGGGCTTGATGAGCGATGCCGGCAAGAGGGGCGCCGCGGCCGCGGCGGGACGGTGATCCAATGATCGGGGACAGCAGCCGCATGGTCTTGAACGCGGGCGCCGATGGCGAAGGGCAAGGCATCACGGATTTCGTGCGCCGCCGGCTGATGGAGGCGATCGGCATCGGCATCGGCATTCTCGGCCTCGCCTATCTGATGGCGCTGATCTCGGCCGATGCCGGCGATCCCAGCTTCAACCATGCGGTCGACGGGCCCGCGCGCAACCTGCTCGGTCTGCCCGGCGCCTACCTCGCCGATTTCGCGCTGCAGGCGCTCGGCCTCGCCGCCCTGGTGCCGTCGGCGGCGCTGCTCGCCTGGAGCTGGCAGCTCATCCGCCGCCGCGGCATGGCGCGGTGGTGGTTGAAGCTTCTCCTGCTGCCGGTTTCGACCATCGCGACCGCCGTGCCGCTGGCCTCGCTGACCGCGAGCGGAACCTGGCCCTGGGTTGCCGGTTTCGGCGGCTTCGTCGGGCGCCTGATGCTGGTCGGTGGCGATGGCGCCAGCGGCCTCACCGGGCTCGCGGCGCTGCTGGCCAAGGACCTCGCCCCCGGCGAGCGCGACGCGATCCTGATCCTGGCGACGACGCTGATCGCGCTGGTCGCGCTGTTCTTCACCCTCGGCATCGCGCTCGGTGGTTACGTCCGTTTCGGCCGCGGCGTCGCGGCGGCGGGCAAGAAGATGGGCCGTGCGCTCGATCGCCGGAAGCCGGAGTCGCAATGGGCGGAACCAGCGCGCGAATCCGAGGCCGACACAGAGGGCTCCTGGTTCAGCCGCACCTTCGGCCGCGTGCACCTGCCCTCGCTCGGCGATCTCATGCCCTTCCGCCGCAGCGATGCGGATGCGCCAGCGCGCCGCGAACCGCTGCTGGGCGAACATGACACGGCGGAGATCGATCTCCCCGAGCCGGCAACGCTCGATCGCCCGGCGGGCCAGCGCGTGGTGATCGCGCCGCTTCCGGCCAAGAAGGAAAAGCCGAAGCCGACCAAGCGCGATCGCGCCCAGGCCAAGCTCGACTTCGATGGCGATCCTGCCTTCGAGCTGCCGCCGCTCGACACGCTGGCACGGCCGACCTCGAACGCCGCCGTGCAGCGGATCAACGAGGAAAGCCTGGAGAAGAACGCGCGGCTCCTGGAAACCGTGCTCGACGATTTCGGCGTCAAGGGCGAGATCGTGAAGGTGCGCCCCGGCCCGGTCGTCACACTCTATGAGCTGGAGCCCGCGCCCGGCACCAAGACCAGCCGCGTCGTGGGCCTCGCCGACGACGTCGCACGCTCGATGAGCGCCGTCTCGGTGCGCATCGCCGTCGTGCCGGGGCGCAGCGTCATCGGCATCGAGCTGCCGAACCGCGAGCGCGAGACCGTCAGTCTCCGCGAGCTGCTGGAAGAGGAGGGCTATGCCGGCGCGCAGGCGAAGCTCGCGCTGGCGCTGGGCAAGGATATCGGCGGCCAGCCGATCGTGGTCGATCTTGCGCGCATGCCGCATCTGCTGATCGCCGGCACCACCGGCTCCGGCAAGTCGGTCGCCATCAACACCATGGTCATGTCGCTGCTCTATCGGCTGACGCCCGATCAGTGCAAATTCATCATGATCGATCCGAAGATGCTGGAGCTCTCAGTCTATGACGGCATCCCGCATCTCCTCGCCCCGGTCGTCACCGAGCCCAAGAAGGCGATCGTCGCCTTGAAATGGGTGGTGCGCGAGATGGAAAATCGCTACCGCTCGATGTCGAAGCTCGGCGTCAGGAACGTCGAGGGCTACAACCAGCGCCTCCAACAGGCGCTCGCCGCCGGCGAGCAGCTGATGCGCCGGGTGCAGACCGGCTTCGATCCCGAGACCGGCCAGCCGATCTACGAGGAGGAGCCGTTCGACCTCAAGCCGCTGCCCTTCATCGTGGTCGTGGTCGATGAGATGGCGGACCTGATGCTGGTCGCCGGCAAGGATATCGAGGCCGCGATCCAGCGCCTGGCGCAGATGGCGCGCGCCGCCGGCATCCACATCATCATGGCCACACAACGGCCATCGGTCGACGTCATTACCGGCACAATTAAGGCCAATTTCCCGACCAGGGTCTCGTTCCACGTGACGACAAGGATCGACAGCCGGACAATTCTCGGTGAGACCGGCGCCGAGCAGCTCCTGGGACAGGGCGACATGCTTTATATGGCCAACGGCGGCCGCATCACCCGCGTTCACGGACCGTTCGTTTCGGATCGTGAAGTGGAAAGCGTGGTCAAGTTCTTGAAGGCCCAGGGTACGCCTGACTATATCGAGGACGTGACGGCCGAGGAGGAAGAGCTCGGCGAAGGCGACGAGCTGCCCGGCGAGGGCGGCGGGGCCGGAGACGAGCTCTATGACAAGGCGGTCGCCCTGGTGTGCCGGGAGCGCAAGGCCTCGACCAGCTTCGTGCAGCGCTATCTGCAGATCGGCTACAACCGCGCGGCGCGGCTGATCGAGCGGATGGAACGCGAAGGCGTCGTCAGCCAGGCGAACCATGCGGGCAAGCGCGAGGTGCTTGGCCGCAATATCGACGGAGACGACTGACATCTTGCCTCATCTCGGATTCTCGCGGCGCGCGCTGCTGATCGGCGCCGGCACGCTGCTGCTCACGACGCAATTCGGCACCGCTCCCCGGATCGCCTGGGCCAAGCAGGCGAAGCCCGCGGTGTTGACCGACGCCGACAAGGCGGACGTCGCGCGCATCGAGCAGTACCTGAACGGCATCACCACGATGCAGGCGAAGTTCCAGCAATACTCCGCCAACCAGGGCATCGTGTTCGGCGAGATCTATGTGCGGCGGCCGGGCTTTCTGCGCGTGCAATACGATCCGCCGAGCCAGGTGATCCTGGTCGCCGATTCGATCGCCATCTCCTATTACGATGCCGAATTGAACCAGCTCAACCAGGCGCCGCTGAGCTCGTCGCCGCTGTGGTTCCTGCTGCGCGACCATGTCGAGCTCGGCGGAGACGTGACCGTCACCTCCTTCGAGCGCGGCCCGAACGCCTTCCGCATCGGCCTCGTCCAGACCGACAATCCGGATGCCGGCACGGTCACCCTCATTCTCGGCGACCATCCGCTCGAGCTGCAGCAATGGACCATCGTCGACCAGAAGGGCCAGGAGGTCCGGGTCGGCCTGTTCAACGCCGAGTTCGGCATGAAGCTCGACAACGAGCTGTTCCGCACGCCGGAGAAGTCCTCGCACAAGCCGCGGTCGAGCGGATAAAGCGTCAAATTGTCGAAGCGCCAAGCGGCCCGGCTCGCACTGAAGCAGACGGCCGCTACCGCCGCACCACGCGATAGACCCTGGCGGTGCCCTCGACGCCGCGGATCGGGGCGTCGAACTCAACGACGGAGTGGCCCGCGAGCAATTCGCTCACACCCGGTGAGATATAGAGCGCCTCAGTGATGCAGATGTCGCCGGCGCCGGCCAGAGATTGTACCCGCGCGGCGACGTTCACGCTCTGGCCGAAGTAGTCGAGGTTCTCGTTCAACGTGACGGCAATCGAGGGACCGCAGTGCGCGCCGACCTTGAGGATGATGCCGGGGCCGCCGTGCTCGCGATTGAACCGCTCGATGTCGTCGAGAATTTCCAGCGCGGCCGAGACAGCGTCCATCGGACGGGCAAATACGGCCATGACCGCATCCCCGATGGTCTTTACCGTCGCGCCGCCATGCCTTTGCGCGGCCCTGTCCAGCAGGGCGAAGTGCTCGCGCACCAGGGCATACGCGTTGAGATCGCCCAGGCGCTCGTACAGGGCGGTCGAGCCCTTGAGATCGGTGAACAGGAAGGTGGCCTGGCGGATTCCGAGCCCCTCCTCCTCGTCCACGCGCTCCGATCGGAACAGTCGCCGAAAGGTCTGCCGGGCGAGCAGCGCGCCACCGGAGATATACGGCGCGAACTCGAGCACCGGCTTGGTCGTCAAGGCGAGGATCTCCGGAGGCCAGTTGAGCAGCAGCAGGCAGCCGCGCTGCGGCCCGGTGTTCTCGACCTCAATGATCGCCGGTCCGGGCGGCAGGGATGACTGCGCCAATGAGAACCGCTGCCCGTCATACCGGATCCGCACCCCCGTCGGCGCTGCGACCGGCGCTCCCGCGATGGGCAGGGCGAATGCCGCCTGCGTCTGCACATTGACACCCGCAAGCGCGCCGGGACCGAGGTCCGCCCGCAACGTGGTGGTGGCGCCCGGCGGCAAGAAGCTTTCGCCGCGAACCAGTCCGCGCAGGAAGTCGACGAACCGCACCTGCCGGCCCGGCAACCACCCGGTGTCGGAAAAGCGAAGCTTCCAGTGAAAATCCTCGATCGAGAGGAACTCGGGATCATGAAAGGAGAGGCGCCGAAGCTGCGGCGACACCGAAAACGTGACCTCGATGAAGTCATCCAGGTCGGTCTCGCCCGTCACGTCGCACAGCCCGCAGACATAGTGAGTCTTCAGGGTGCGCAGCGTCCCGAAGCTGTCCAGGACCATTCCGGACTGCGGACAGAGCACATCCCAATGCATCTCGAACAGTCCGCACCGGGCAGCGTGCAGGAAGAGGTCGATGGATTCGGCCTCGGGGATCGCGCGGTCTTGCGCGAAGGCGAGCGGGTTGACGCGGTAGAGGGAACGGTCATCGCCGTCCCGGATAAGCGACTCGAATTTCGAGATCACGCGCGGCCCCCAGGATCGCGCCCGCTCGATCTCCGTCATCTTGCCTTCGAGAAGCAGGCTGTCGACCAGCGCCATTGAATGCTGCTGTCCCCCCTGTCGGCATAGCCTAGCCACCGCTCGCGTCATTGTGCAAGAGTGTCCCGCCGCCGGTCCGGACCCAGCCGGCGCATGGGGCCGAGTTCCCCCTAATCGACCATCCCCAGCTTCCCGAACGCCTCGCGCCAGCGCGCACGGTCTTCCTCGCGCGCGTAGCAGCGGAGCAGACTGCGCATGTGCGTGGCGTGATCATAACCCGGCGGCACGTCGTCGAATGCCAGGCGCCGAGCCTCGTCAATCCTGCCCGCCTGTGCCAGGCACACCGCCTGTTGGAGCCGCAGATAGTAGGGCGGATCGGGAACCTGGGCCAGCGCCGCCGCGGCACCTTCATAGTCGCCCCGGAGAAACCGCACATCGCTCAATGCGTATTGGTAGCCTGGGGGCAGTCGAGGTTGAGTGTGGTAGGCCTTCCGCATGATCGCGTAGCCGCGTTCGTGCTCGCCCGACGCGGCGATGATCCAGCCGTGGATCATCGCGATCTCGAAATCATTCGGGCTTGCGCTTCCCGAGGCCTCGGCATAGGCGATCGCGTTCTGATGCTCGCCGAGCATGGTATAGACCAACGCGATTTCGGAGAGAGTCTTCGATGACGACCGACCAGCCGAGCGGGCTTTCTCCAAATGCTCCCGCGACAGTCGTTCCAGCTCCGCCAGAGGCATATCGAGTACCTGGCTCGACATGCTGTAGGCATAGAAGAACGCCAGCCAGCTGTGGGCGAGGGCGTAGGTGGGATCGACTTCGACCGCGGCCAGAAGGTGCTTGACGGTCGCCGCTTCATCGCCCTCGACCCAGGCGCCGCGCGCACGGAGATAGTGGGCGTAGGCAGTGGAGTCCGCCGCCGCATTCCGGCCGTGCTGTCGCATCGCCGCGGTCGAGATGCCGAAATTCATATGCGCGACGATGGTCTGCAGGATCTCGTCCTGCAGCGCGAAGACATCATCCAGATCACGGTCGAACCGCTGGGCCCAGGCATGGGCGCCGGTTTCGCAGTCGATCAACTGCACCGTCACCCGCACGCGCGTACCGGCGCGGCGGATGCTGCCCTCGATCAGGAAGTCGGCACCGAGTTCGCGGCCGACATCCCGGACGTTCACCGCCTTGCCCTTGTAGACGAAGGTGGAGTTCCGGGCGACGACCGCGATCGTCCCGTCATCCGCCAGCGCGGTGATCAGGTCCTCCGTCAGGCCGTCGGCGAAATGCTCCTGGTCCTTGCCTTCGGACATGCTGGCAAACGGCAGCACCGCGACCGTGGTACGATCCCGCGCCGGTTTTTCGGCACGCGGCTCCTCTTCCGCGCCGCGGGCCGTAGCGATGACGATCCGGTAGGCGCGCACCGGATCGGGAATGCTGTGCAGCCTCTGCTCGCCGAGATCCTTCAGCGCATTGGGGATCTTGCCCTTGATCTGCTCCTGGATGCTGCCGCTGATGCAGATCCCGCCGACCTCGGAGAGCTTCTCGAGCCGGGCGGCGACGTTGACGCCGTTGCCGTAGATTGTGCCCCCTTCCGCGATGACGTCGCCGAGATTGATGCCGATTCGGAAGTCCATGCGGCGGTCCGCCGGCTCGCCGTCATTGGCGGCGTGGAGCAGCGCCTGCATCTGCAGCGCGCATTGCACCGCCTGCAGGGCGCTCGGGAACTCGACCAGGATGCTGTCGCCGGCGGAGCCGACGAGGCGGCCGCCGAACTGCTCGAGCTGCGGGTCGATCGCCTTTCTCTGGAACGTCTTCAGCCGCTGCAGCGTTCCGGCTTCATCCGCCGCCATCAGGCGCGAATAACCGGCCACGTCAGCCGCCAGAACGGCGGCAAGCCTGCGGTGCCCCTGAGACAAGGTCGCCCCCGATCCATCGCCGGGAGAAGGATAGCGCAACCCCCGGAGGAGCGCCAACAGCCCACGCCGGGTGCCTCATCGTCACTGGAACGGCAGCGCCACCAGGCGGAAGAAGCCGAGCTCCTCTTCGCCTTCAACGCCGATCGGCATGTCGCGGCGGCGGTCGATGTTGGGGCCGGAGCCGAACAGGCCGTCCCAGAAGCTGAAGATCGTGCCATAGATCGAATCGGTGTCGCTCTTGCGCCGGTGATGATGCACCCAGTGGCGCGACGGCGTGATGATGACGCGCGCCAGACGCCGCTCGATCTCGGGCGGCAGGCGCCAGTTCGAGTGATGGAAGGCCGCGGCCATCAGCACCAGCGTCTCGAACACCAGCACCGAGCCCAGCGGCACCGCCAGCAGCACGATCAGCAGCGCGCGCACCACGGCCGAGATCGCGACCTCGCCGAAATGGAAGCGCAGGGCACTGGTC
>DATKMF010000217.1:0-6482 GCA_035542015.1 Candidatus Cybelea sp. | reverse complement strand
CTCAACCGCAAGCTCGTGCGCTACGCCGTCGCCGATGCGGTCGAAGACGAGGACCTCCTGACCCTCGGCGCCGCCTGCGCCGAGATGCGGCTCGTGACCGGCGGCTCCGGCATGGCCATCGGCCTGCCGGAGAACTATCGCCGGTCCGGATTGATTCCCATGCGCAACACCGTCGATCCCTTGCCTTCGGTCGGCGGACTCGGCGCCGTGCTCGCCGGGAGTGCTTCCCAGGCGACGCTCGGGCAGGTCGCGGCGATGCGCGCACGGTATCCGTCGCTCGCCTTGAATCCGCTGAAGATCGCCGAGAATGCCGCGGGCGCGGTCGCGCAGGCGCTCGACTTCGCCGGCGCCAACCTCGCCGCCGGGCCGGTGTTGATCTATGCCAGCGCGCCGCCGGACAAGGTTGCGGCCGCGCAGAAGGCGCTGGGTCGCGAGCGCGCCGGTGCGCTGATCGAGGATGCGCTGGCGAAGATCGCCGCAGGGCTCGTGGCTGCGGGGGTCCGGCGCCTCGTGGTGGCCGGCGGCGAAACGTCCGGCGCAGTCGTTCAGGGACTTGGCGTCAAGGCGCTCCGGATCGGCCCGCAGATCGATCCCGGCGTGCCGGCCACGCTGGCACTTGGCGGACCACCCTTGGCGCTGGCGCTGAAGTCGGGCAATTTCGGCGCCGAAGACTTCTTCATGAAGGCGCTGGAGGTGCTCAAATGAGCGAAGAGAGCTGATGAGCGAAGAAACCAAGGCCCGCGATCTCATCGCTTCCTTCGGCGTCTCGATGTTCGAGCGCGGCCTCTCGTTCGGCAGCGCTGGCAATCTCAGCGTGAAGCTCGACGATGGCTGGTTGATGACGCCGACCAATGTCTCGCTGGGCAGGCTCGATCCCGCGCGGCTCTCGCGGCTCGATGCCAAGGGCAAGCATATCGGCGGCGATGCGCCGACCAAGGAGAGCCTGCTGCACCTCGCGATGTACGGTGCGCGACACTCTGCTGGCGGCGTCGTCCATCTCCACGCCACCCATTCGGTCGCCGTCTCCTGTCTCCACGGGCTCGACCCCGACGATGCCCTGCCGCCGATCACCGCTTATTTCGTGATGCGGGTCGGCAAGCTGAAGCTGCTGCCCTATTTCCCGCCGGGCGATCCGACGCTGGCCGATGCGGTGGGCGCGGTCGCCGCCAAGCACAACGCGGTGCTGCTCGCCAATCACGGCCCGGTGGTCGCCGGCACGTCGCTGGAAGCAGCGGTCAACGCCGCCGAGGAGCTCGAGGAGACGGCCAAGCTCTATCTGATGCTCCGCGGCCAGCCGATCCGGTTCCTCACCCAGGAGCAAGTGGCGGCGCTGGTCGCGAAGTATCCGATCGCGTAAACGAATGCCGTCATGCGCGGACTTGATCCGCGCATCTCGTTCCGACGGTGCCAGATCGCCGGGTCAAGCCCGGCGATGACGAATGTAGGGGAGACCCATGCCGAGCCTCGCCGCCAACCTGACCATGATGTTCAACGAGCATGACTTCCTCGACCGCTTCGCGGCGGCGCGGCGACATGGATTCAGCGCGGTCGAGTATCTCTTTCCTTATGCGCATCCGAAGCAGGAGCTGACGGCGCGGCTGCAGGGCGAAGGCCTGCAGCAGGTGCTGTTCAACGCGACGCCAGGCGACTGGGACAAGGGCGAGCGCGGGCTCGGCGGCCTGCCGGGACGCGAGAGCGAGTTCCGCAAGGTCTTCGATCTGGCGCTCGACTATGCGGCCGCGTTGCAATGCCCGCGGCTCCATGTGATGGCGGGCCTGGTTCCGGCCGGCGCCGATCGCAACCGGCATCGCGACACTTTCGCCGCCAATCTCGCCTGGGCTTCGCCGCGCGCCAAGGAGGCCGGCGTGGCGTTGCTGCTGGAGCCGCTCAACGCTACCGACTTCCCTGGTTATCTCGTCAACTCAATCGAAGCGGCGGTCGAGATCATCAAGGCCTCCGGCAGTGACAATGTCTTCCTACAATACGACGCCTACCATCTGCAGATGATGCAGGGGCGCCTTGCTCAGACCTTCCGCGACCACTTCGACATCATCCGCCATGTGCAGATCGCCGGCGTGCCAGGTCGGAACGAGCCCGATGCCAGCCAGGAGATCAACTACTCGATGCTGCTGCTGTTCTTCGACAGCCTGCATTACGACGGCTGGGTCGGCTGTGAATACCGTCCGCGGGTACGCACCGAGGCCGGGCTCGGCTGGGCCGAGCCCTGGGGCATCCATCCCTAAGGACATTGCTGGCAAGAATCGGAGTGCATTGACGCGCGCCCGTCCCCAGATTCTCCGGAACGGATGACCTTGGAGGATCGCCATGTTCAGGACCGTCGATGACGCGCGCGCCAGCAGGCCAAGGGAGTCCGGCATGCCCAGCCGCACGGTCGTGCTGAGCGAGCGCATCGCGCAACTCGATTGGGACAGGATCGCCACCGATCTGGACCGCCAGGGCTTCGCAACCACCGGATCACTGCTGGCCAAGGCGGAATGCGGCGACCTCGCTGCCCTCTATCCGGACGAGACGCGCTTCCGCAGCCGCGTCGTCATGGCGCGACACGGCTTCGGCAGCGGCGAATACCAGTACTTTGCCGCGCCGTTACCGGAGACCGTGGCGATCTTGCGCGAGGCGCTCTATCCGCCGCTCGCGGGTGTGGCCAATAACTGGCAGGCGAAGCTCGGTGGTAAGCCTTACCCGCAACGCCTCGTGGAGTATCTGAAACGGTGCCATGCGGCGGGCCAGTGCAAACCGACACCGCTGCTGCTGAAATACCAGCCGGGCGATTACAACTGCCTGCACCAGGATCTCTACGGCGAGCTCGCCTTCCCGCTCCAGGCGGCCTTCCTGCTGAGCGCGCCGGATGAGGACTTCACCGGCGGCGAGTTCGTGCTGACCGAGCAGCGGCCGCGCATGCAGTCCCGCGCCTCGGTCGTGGCGCTGAACCGAGGCGAAGGCGTGATCTTCGCCGTCAACCAGCGGCCGGTCGATGGCACGCGCGGCATTTACCGCGTCACCATGCGGCACGGGGTCAGCATGCTGAAGAGCGGCCAGCGCTTTACCCTCGGCGTCATCTTCCACGACGCGAAGTAACGCGCCCCCACCCCTGCCCCCCCGAATCGGGGGAGGGAGACTCAGCCGGGGCGCTTCTCGGTCGGGGCGAACTGGCCGCCGGCGCCCTTGCGGATGCTGATGCCGGTCTGGCGCTGGTAGACCAGCAGATCGAAGGACGGCGCCTCGCCGTTGATCGCGGTCAGCAGGCAGTGGGCCTGGCCGCGATGATGAGTCTGGTGGTTGAAGAAGTGAATGAGGAGCGGCGCCAGCTCCTGCTCGATCTCGGTCGGATTGCGGGTCGTGCGATAGGTGATCGTTCCCGCGAGCGCGGCGTCGTCGAGGCCGCGGATATAGGCCTCGATCCGCACGTCTTCCCGGCGCCGCGCGGCCCGGAGCTGGGCGAGGTCGTCGTGGAGGATGGCGTCGAGCTTGCTCGGCTCCTCGCCCTCGCCGGTGAAGCGGTGCATCCAGATGATGTCGCCCAGCAGCAGGTGATTGAGCGTGCCATGGAGCGAGCCGAAGAAGGCACCGCGGTCCTTGCGATATTCGGCGTCCGAGATCGCGGCGGCGGCATCGTAGAGCCGTTCGTTGGCCCAAACGTTGTAGGCCGCCAGCATCTCGAAGTGGCGCTTCATCAGATCGGCTCCCTCTTCCGCGATCGAGCGATCAAACACCATTTCCGCCGTCGGCGCGAGACGCGCGAAGCCGCGACGATTGGCCCGGATGCATCGGATCGCGATATGTCATATCCTCCGGACATGAGCGGGGCGACGATATCCAATCTCTCGACCGAGGGCCGGCGGGCCTCCGGCCCGGCTTTCTTCAGCTTCGCCTTCCGCCCGTTCTTCTTCTGCGGGGCGCTCTATGCAGGCCTGGCGATCCCAACCTGGGCCGCCGTCTTCGCCGGACGCCTGGTGATCCCGGCGGCGACCTTCGATCCCTTACGCTGGCATGCCCATGAGATGCTGTTTGGCTATCTGGGCGCCGTCCTCGCCGGGTTCCTGCTGACCGCGATCCCGAACTGGACCGGCCGGCTGCCGGTCTCCGGCACCCGCCTCGCGGCCTTGCTGGGCTTGTGGCTGCTGGGGCGGATCGGCGCTGCGCTCGGGGCGATGGGCGCGATCGGGCCCGGTCTCGGGATGGCGATGGAGCTGCTCTATTGGCTGGCGCTTTGCGCGGCGGCCTTCCGCGAGGTCGTCGCCGGCAAGAACAAGCGGAACCTGCCGGTGGTAGCGATGATCGCCGCCTTCGGCCTGGCGGATCTCGTCTCTCTCCTGCCGGACTGGACCGAGCTCGATCCCATGCTCGGCGCGCGCCTGGCGATCGCCACCGCCGCCGTGCTGATCTCGCTCATCGGCGGGCGCATCATCCCGAGCTTCACCCGCAACTGGCTCGCCAAGGCGAGAGGCGAACCCTTCCCCGCGCCATTCGGCCTGATCGACAAGATCGCGATCGCGCTGACCCTGGTCGCCATGCTCGCCTGGGCGATCTGGCCGGATGAGATCGCGGCGGGCGCGCTGTTGCTGGCCGCGGGCGGCGTCCAGGCGCTGCGGCTCGCGCGCTGGCAGGGACAGCGGACATTGTCGGACCCTTTGGTCTCGATTCTGCATCTCGGCTATCTGTGGCTGGTCCTGGCGCTGCTCGCCCTCGGCGTCTCAGCGCTGGCGCCTGAGATTGTGCTTCCAAGCGCCGCCCTGCATATGATGACCGCCGGCGCCGTCGGGACGATGACTCTCGCGGTGATGACGCGGGCGAGCCTCGGCCATACCGGCCGGGCGCTCGTCGCGGACCGCGGCACGCGCGCGATCTATCTCCTCGCCACGCTGGGTGCCGTGCTCCGGATCGCGGTGCCTTGGCTGCCGATCGACTATGGCCACGCGATCGCCGTCGCCGGGATGGTTTGGGCGAGCGCCTTCCTGCTCTTTGCCGCCAAGTACGGTCCCACTCTCTTCTCCCAGCGCGCGGTCTAGCCGCGCATTCGGCCGCGCCATCGCCGATACGCCGACCGGAGTGTCAGCTACAGCATCCGCTTCACCGCCGCCGCGACGCCGCGGAGCTCGGCGAGGCCGCGGAGGCGGCCGATGGCGGAGTAGCCGGGGTTCACCGACTTGTCGATGTCGTCGAGCATCTGGTGGCCATGATCGGGGCGCATCGGAATCTGCTTGTCGGCGCGCCCGGAGGCCTCGCGCTTCTTCTCCTCCTTCAGGACCTCGGCGATGACGCCGACCATGTCGACATCTCCGGCAAGGTGGTCGGCCTCGAAGAAGCTCTCGGGATCCCCCTCGCGCTTGGTCGCGCGCAGGTGCAGGAAATGGATGCGCGAGGCGAACTCCTTCGCCATGGCGACGAGATCGTTATCGGGACGCACGCCGTAGCAGCCGGTGCAGAAGGTCAGACCGCTGTTCGGGCTCTCGACCCGGTTCAGGATCCAGCGCGCATCGTCGGCGGTGCTGACGATGCGCGGCAATCCCAAGAGCGAGCGCGGCGGATCGTCGGGATGGATCGCGAGCCTGACACCCGCCTCCTCGGCGATCGGGGTCATGGCATCGAGGAACTCGCCGAGGCGCCCGCGAAACTCGTCCCGCGTCACGCCGCGATACTTGTCTAGCGCCTCACGCAGCATCTCCAGTGTGTAGCGCTCCTCGGCTCCGGGGAGGCCGGCGATGATGCCCCGCGTCAGCTTCTCCCGGGCCGCCGCGTCCATCTTCTCGTAGCAGTGCAGCGCGGCCTCGATGCGCCCCGGCGTGTATTCGGCCTCCGCGCCGCGGCGCTTTAGGATGAAGAGGTCGAAGGCCGCGAACTCGGTTGCGTCGAAACGCAGCGAGAGCGAACCGTCGGGCAGCTTGTAGGTGAGATCGGTGCGGGTCCAGTCGATCACCGGCATGAAGTTGTAGCAGACCGTCGATACGCCCTGCTTCGCCAGCGCTCGGATCGACTGGCCGTAGGCTTCGAGATGCTGCTTCCAGTCGCCGCTACGGGTCTTGATCTCCTCGGAGATCGGGATGCTCTCGACCACCGACCAGCGCATGCCGCCGGATTCGATCTCCGCCTTGCGTTTCGCGATCTCGTCCTCGCTCCAGGCCGTCCCGTTCGGCAGGTGGTGCAGCGCGGTGACGATGCCGGTCGCACCCGCTTGCCGCACATGCTGCAGCGGAACCTTGTCCCTGGGACCGAACCAGCGCCAGGTTTCTTCCACTAGACCCTCACCACGGCATCAGTCCCATCTGCTTCTTGCCGAGCTCGTTCAAGTCGTCCGGCGTTGCGCGGCCTTCGAAATCGACCTCGTAGTCCTCGGCGGAGAAGTCAGGTGCGCTCTTGCCGGTGAGGAACGCCGGCTTCTGCTTCTCCAGATAGGCGGCGTTCTTGGCGCAATAGGGGGCGGCAGCGATGTAGACGACGTTGCTGTAGCCTTTGCCGCGGTGCTC
>DATKMF010000216.1:0-14118 GCA_035542015.1 Candidatus Cybelea sp. | reverse complement strand
TGGGTACGCCTGCCCTCAAACAAAAGGGCTATGTCTTTCAATGCTTTGTAGTGGGGCATCGTCTAGTTCGTTGCGTCCCGGAGGACGGCTGGAACTACCACCTGCCCCGTCAAAGGCGCGCGGAATATATTGATTCGACCTAGGGGCGTCAAGCACCAGTCCCCCGGAAAAAGCGCTCGGGAAATCAGCGCTTTAGTTCGAGTCCTGCGGAATCCTCGACCCTCCCATACGCGGCCACGGCGCCGCGCCGATCCGAGCACTCGGACAATGCCGTCGACCGATTCCGCGTCGAGCCTTCCACGCCAGGGCCTGCGCTGAACGGATCGCGGCCCACGCGCGCAGCGCGCAGCGACATCCGGTCGCGGGCCCTGCTTCGCCGCCGATGCGGCAATCCCCGCGCGGGTCCGGGATTAGAAACGTGCGCGCATCTTCGGTGCCCGCGCAGTTCCATTGCCCTACCGCCCGCTTCGTTGAAACACCCCTCGCCTCGTCATAATCACGTGTGAGGCCGCGCCCGAGTGGTTGCGCCTATATTCGGGCGCGGAATGACCCGCATGCGTTTCACTGCCCTTGCACTTCGGGCAGCGCTCGGTCATCTGAACCCCGAATTTGAAGCAGACGAACGGGATTCTGACCGATCGGTCTGCGAACGTCACTCTCTTCGCATCGAAACCATCTCACCAGCGCGCCGGGGTGCCGTGGGGGCAGCCGCGCCGCAGGAAAGCCGAGCTTGTCATGTTGAGTGCATCTTCCAATCAGCCCGATCCGATCTCGGGCGACCAGGGCGCGCGCGCCCTGTCGGGCGAGGGTATCCGGCTCGACCGCGCCACGCAGCAGTTGATCGCATCCGCCATCGAGCCGCGCTGGGATCAATTCCTCCGCGCCTGGGAAGCCATGGCGGCCGCCAAGGGCCGCTATCCGTCGCGCGCCGACCTCGACCCGCTGCAACTCGGCGCTAGGCTGCTGCCCAATATCTTCCTGGTCGATATCGAGAATACGCCGAAGGGAAAGCTGCGCTTCCGGTTCCGGTTGCTGGGCCAGGCGATCCTCGACCGCGAGACCACGCGGCCGGGCGACTATCTCGACCTGCTCGGCAGCGCGGTGGAGATCTCCGAGATCGAGCTGCATTACCGCGACACCATGGCGGGTCAAGTCTCGATCCGCACCGCCAGCCTGGTCTGGAACGATGTCCGCAAGGACATGTTCCGCTACAGCGTGATGATGCTGCCGCTCTCCGACAACGGCGTCGCGGTCACGCATCTCATGGGGCTCGCGCTCTACGACTTCTGACGGGCGGCGCGTGGCCGCCCCGCCAATCCCAGCGCCGCGCGTCAGACTGGAGCCGCGCGCCCACCGAGGTTGCCCCAGAGCAGCCAGGCGGCGACCGCCATGTTGAGCAGGTTCCAGGCGATGCCGTTGAGGAAGGCGGCGCGGTAGGAGCCGGTCCAGTCGAAAATCTCGCCGGACAGCCAGCCGCCGAGGGCCATGCCGATGACGGTCGCCATCAGCACCAGGCTCACCCGCACGCCGGCCTGCCGCGCGGGGAAGTATTGTCGCACGATCAGCGCGTAGCTCGGCACGATACCGCCCTGCGAGAGCCCGAACAGGGCGGAGACGACATAGAGCGACACCAGTCCGTTGAACGGCAGATAGAAGATCAGCGTCAGGCATTGCAGGCTGGAGCCGACGATCAGGGTGCCGAGGCCGCCGATCCGATCCGCCAGCAGCCCGGATACGAGCCGGCTCAGCACGCCCATGCCCAGCATCAGCGACAGCATCTCCGCGCCGCGCGCGGGCCCATAGCCGAGATCGGCGCAATAGGCGACGATATGCACCTGCGGCATCGACATGGCGACGCAGCAGGAGACGGCGGCGAGCACCAGCAGAGCTTGCAGATAGCCGGGCGCCCGCGGCACTTCTCTCCGCCCTGCCGCGGCGATGCTGCCGTGCACATCGACCGGCGCACGGCGGCGCAGCAGAAAGACAAGCGGCGGCATCGCCAGGATGCAGACTCCGGCGATGAGCTCATAGGCCGTCCGCCAGCCGTAGTTGGCGATCGCGTATTCAAGCACCGGCGGCCAGATCGCGCCCGCGAGATAGTTGCCGCTGGCGACGATGGCGACCGCGATTCCGCGCTGGCGCTCGAACCAGTGCGAAACGTCGGCGACCAGAGGACCGAAGGTGGCGGAGCTGCCGAGCATGCCGACGAGCACCGCCTGGGCGAGCACGAACTGCCAATAGGAGCCGGCCAGCGCCGCCAGAAGGAATCCCAGGCTCAGCATCACGGCGCCCAGCATCAGCGGCACCATGATGCCGAAGCGATCGGAGAGCCGCCCCAAGCTGACGCCGCCGATGGCGAACCCGATCATGGTCGCGGTATAGGGCAGCGAGGCACCGCCCCGCCCGGTGCCGAACTCGGTCTCGATCGACGGCAGCACCACGACGCAAGACCAAAGGCCGATGCCGCCGACCGTGGCCAAGGCGAGCGAAGCCACGGCGCGCCCCCAAGCATAGGCGCTATCCGGTTGATGGCGCAGCTGGAAGGCGCTCACCTTGTCCACTGGTATCCCCCGACGAGACTCGTTCTTGTTGTTTGGGATTGTGGTCGATTGCGTTCGACGACTGATATGAGATTTCCGTGGGGCTGGCTCGGCGCCAATGGCAGACGTCGCGAAAAACCGCCCGCGAATGCATCGATACAATGACCCGCTGATCCGGCTTCGCTAGAGTCACCTCCGTTCGTGCATCGAGGGGGATCGCCATGACGGAAAGACTGAAGGGCAAGGCTGCTCTGGTCACCGGAGCCACATCCGGAATCGGGCTGGCGATTGCCGAGCGCTTCGCCGCCGAGGGCGCGCGCCTGCTCCTCACCGGGCGCAACGAGAGCGAGGGAACGAGGCTGGCCGCGCGTCTTGGCGCGCATTTCGTCGCCGGTGACGTCACCGACCGGGCGCTGGCCGATCGCCTGGTCGACGCGACGGCCGCGCGGTACGGCCGGATCGACATCCTGGTCAACAATGCCGGCATCGTGCATCGCGGCACCGCGCTCGAGACCACCGACGAAGACTTCGCGCGCGTCATGGCGGTCAATGTCGAGGCCGTGTTCCGCTTCTCGCGTGCGGCGGTCCGGCGGATGATCGCGCAGTTCGACAATGACGGCCGGGGCGGCGCAATCGTCAACATCGCCTCCGACTGGGCCTTCGTCGCCGGCAGGGGAGAGCTCGCCTATTGCACGTCGAAGGGTGCCGTCGTGCAGATGACCCGTGCACTCGCGATCGATCACGCGCGCAAGGGCATTCGCGTCAACGCGGTCGCACCCGGTGACGTCGAGACGCCGATGCTCCTCTCGGGCATCGCCCATCGCGGCAGGAGCGCCGCCGAGGGGCTCAGGGAGAACGGCGAAGCGATCCCCATGGGCCGCGTCGGCCAGCCGTCCGAGATCGCCGCCGCGGTTGCCTTCCTCGCCGGCGACGAGGCAAGCTTCGTCACCGGCGCGACGCTGCTCGTCGACGGCGGCAACACGGCGATCTGAACGCCAGCAGAGAGAGAGTACCGGGATGAGCACGACCGTCATCAGCGAACGTGCGCGCAGGCTCTACAGCGAAGCCCTGGTCTGGGACGATCACTCCGGCTTCGATCCGGAGGGCGGTGCCGATCGCCTCGCGAACCTGCAGCGCTGGGCCCGGTCCGACGTCCATTATCTCTCGGTCAACGTCGGGTATGACGTCATCGACTGGGAGACCAGCCTCAGGGTGCTCGCCTCGTTCCGTGCCTGGCTGCAACAGCGCCCCGAGCAGTATCTGCTGGTTGGAACTGCGGATGACATCCTGCGGGCCAAAAGCGAGCGCAAGCTCGGCATTACCTTCGACCTCGAAGGCATGAATGCCCTGAACGGCGACGTCAACATGGTGAACGTGTTCTATGCGCTCGGCGTGCGGCAGATGCTGTTCGCCTACAATCTGAACAACCTGGCCGGCGGCGGCTGCCATGATGCCGATTCCGGCCTCACCGATTTCGGCCGCGCCGTCATCCGCGAGATGAATCGCGTCGGCATGCTGGTCGATTGCTCGCATACCGGGCATCGCACCACGATGGAGGCGATGGAGATATCCGATGCGCCGGTGATCTTCTCCCATTCCTGCGCCAAGGCGGTGTGGCAGCACGGCCGCAACATCACGGACGACCAGATCAAAGCCTGTGCCCGGACCGGCGGGGTTATCGGTATCAACGGCATCGGCACCTTCCTCGGCAGGAACGACATCAGCAGCGCGACCTTCGTCGACCACATCGCCCATGTCGCCAACCTGGTCGGGCCCGAGCACGCCGGCATCTCGCTCGACTACGCCTTCGACGCCGAGAAGGTCGATGAGCTGGTCGCCGGCAATACAAAATACTGGCCCAGGGCCGAGTACGAGAGCGCCTCGCTCTATCTCCCGCCGGAGCAGCTGCCGGAGGTCGTGGAAACGATGCTCCAACGCGGGTTCGACAACGCGGAGATCACCGGCATCCTCGGCGGCAACTTCCTCCGCGTGGCCAAAGCCGTGTGGAAGTGAGCCGGGAACGCGCCCTACGCCTGTTTCCGGATCTCCGCCGCGACCAGATCCTGAAGATGCCAGAGATGGGAGTCGTGGATGCCGAACTCTTCGAGCCTCACGATGGTGTGGAAGAGATAGCTGGCGCAGGAGCCCCAGTGGCCGGCGGCACGCGCCAGCGTGCGCGCCACCTCCTCGATCGGCAGGCGGCCGGTATAGTAGTGGGCGCGCGGACCGGCATAGAAGGTCAGCGCCCTCACCTTTCCGACGTCCGCAACGGCGGTGATCCAGCGCAAGGTGCCGATGTCGTGCTGCTGATCGACCTCCCTGCGCAGCAGCTTGCCGAGCTGATTGAACTGGTCGTCGTCCGGCAGACGGGAGATGACGCCATGGCAGCTGCCGCCGTGATCGAGGGCCATCATGAGGCCCGGGCATTCCGGCGTGCCGCGCCAGCGCGTCAACTTCAGACAGAACGAGCGATGCCAGCCGTGGGCGGTCGCGCGGCGCTGCTCGGCGAAGGTACATTCCGGTTTCCAGATCAGCGAGCCGTAGGCGAAGACCCAGAGCGGCCCGCCCCGGCATTCGGCGATCAGCGACCGCGCCAGCGCGTCGTACTCCGCTTCGCTGAGATAGGAATGCCCCGGCGTAGGACCAGGGTCCGGCTCCTGCCGCTCGACCCGGGCGACGAGCTCGGCGGTCAGCGACATCGATAACTTTCCGGGGGCTGACCGCCCCGAGCGCATACGCATCGATTCCCCCGCAGTTCGGCCGGGGCAAGCTTAGCCTCGCGCCTGGTCCGAAGATAGGGTAAGACCGCCGCGTTCGGGGAACCGACTTCGGCCGAGGTGCGTTTCAAGCGCCGCAAGCCAAGCGGACTGAAGACAGGCAGCGGGAGATCACCTTGAAGACTGCACCTTGTGCCGGCGCCTCCTTGCCGACGGCGCTGCTCGCCCTTACCGCGGCGCTGCTGCTCGCAGGATGCGGGAGCAGCGTCGAGGGGAAGATGCTGCATACGCCGGAGACCTTCACCGGCACGACCACCGCGAGCCTCGCCGGCGACGGGTCCATGTCACTCACCAGCAGCGCCGGCACCAAGTGCACCGGCCCTTACCGCCAGGTGCCGGATGACAATACCGGTGAGACCGGCGGTGCGGACAAGCGCGAATCCGGCGTCGCGACACTGACCTGCGCCGACGGCCGCACCGGCTCCGTGATGTTCGAGGTTGGGCCGGGCGAGGCGGTCGGCACCGGAATGCTCGGCCACGACATCGTCACGCTCACTATCGGCGCCGGCGAATAGCGATCGCCCTCGTCAAGCACGCGGCGGCGGAGGGCGGCGGGCCAGCACGCGGTCAATGGTCTCGGCCAGCTGCGATTGCCGGAACGGCTTGTCGAGGACAGCTGCGGCTCCAAGGCGCTCGGCGAGTTCCAGCGGATCATAGCTCTGCGAAGAGGAGCCGGAGATCACCACCACCGGCAGGTCGACCGCTTGCCGCCGGATCCAGTTCAGCAACTCGAAACCGTCGCCCACCGGCATGTAGACATCGCTGATGACGATGTCCGGCCGACGCCGCTCGATCGCGTCAATCGCCGCCCGCGCATCTGCGCAACTCTCGGCACGGTAGCCGATCGATTCCAGCATGCGGCAAAGCGTGTCGCGCAGCGCGGGATCGTCGTCGACAACGAGGACCGAGGCGGACCGACGCGAACGCGACTCCGAACCATCCGTCGCTGCCGGCCGGATGCCATGCGACGAGCCCTCCGATTGTGGAGCAGATCCTCCCAACCCATCACCTCGTTATGGTTACCCCGGGAACCCTCCGGGCGACTAAGCCCAACCCCAGGAGCGGAGGTTCGTTCCACCCTCACTTGGACTGCGTGCCAGTCCCTGAATCGTGTTGCGCCCTGTAGAGATCGAGCTGGGCATGGAGCCAGTCCGCCGCGGGGACCGCGGCGACGGCGCTGCAGCGCACCATGTAGGGGCGGCCGCTCAGCATGCTCTTGCTGGCGGCCAAGCGGATGAAGTCGTCGGTCGTCCCGATCTGGTTCTTGTAGTAGTCGTATTTCTGCTGGATGTGGTCCGCTGCGGCCTTGCCGTCATAGATGACGTCGTTGCGGATGAAGGCGCAGTCCGATTTGCGGACCAGGTCGATCAGATAGGCGATCTCGGTCGCAGCCTGATCGGCATTGGTTCCGGCGCTCGCAGTCGGGACCAGGAGCCCGGCCGCGAGGGCGATGACGAGAACGATGCTGCAATGCCGAATCATAACACTCCCTCCCACAGCCGGGAGAAAAAGCCGTGGACCCGTTCGCCGAACGGGCGATGCTCCTCCCACTGATCGCGATCGATGGCATTCGCCGTCTTCACGCCATCCTCGAAGATGGACTCGAGGGCACTCGCGGCATCGCTGCCGAGGATGATGGCGTCGATCTCGTCGTTGAACAACACGCTGCGATGATCGAAATTGGACGAGCCGACCGCCGACCACACGCCGTCGATCACCACCGTCTTGGAATGCAGAACGACGTTGCGGGTTTCATAGATCTTGACGCCCGCGTCCATCAGCTCGCTGTAATGCGACTGGCCGGCGGCAATGGCCTCGCTGGAATCGCTCGCCGCGGGCACCATCAGGCGGACGTCGACGCCACGCCTGGCGGCATGGACCAGGGCATCCACCTCCTGCGGCGTCGGTACGAAATAAGCGGCCTGGATCCAAACCCGCTTCTCCGCGCTGCGCAAGGCGGAAATCAGCGTGACATAGTAGCGAGACATGTCGGCCTTGGGTGTGCTGCCGATGACGCGCACCACCTGGCTCCCGGTCGCCTCGAGCTGCGGAAAGTATCCGGCAAGGTCGAGCTTGGGTCCACCCTCGGCCTGCCAATGGTCGAAGAACAAGGTCTGGATTTCCTTGACCGCGGGTCCCGAGATCCGGACCGACGTATCGCGCCATTGCTGCGGCAAGCCGTTTGCCGTCGGCGTCCCGTTCTTGCTGCCCGGCGACTTGCTTTCGTAGCTCTTGCTCAGATTGACGCCGCCGATGATGGCGATCGTCCCGTCGGCGACGAAGATCTTGCGATGGTCGCGGTCGTTGATCGCGAGCGCATGCGCCGGCGTCGGATCGACCGGATGAAAATCCACCAGCTTCGCTCCGGCCTTCTTGAGACGATCGAAGAACGCAGCCGGTGTGTCGCTGGAGCCGTAGCTGTCGTAGATGAGATTGACCGCAACGCCCTCGCCGAGCTTGTGCACCAGAAGGTCGGAGAGCTTGCCGGCGCTGTCGAGCGTCACGTCCTCGATGGTGTAGTATTCGAGGTTGATATTGCGCCTGGCGCCCAGGATCGCCGCGGCGATGGCATCGAAGGTGGCACCGCCGTCCCGCAGCACCGCGACCGCGTTGTCGGCAGTCAAAGGCGTTCCCGCCACCGCCTGCTCGACCACCAGATGGTGCTGCAGGATGTCGCCGGCGGCCGGACCGGCGAGCTGCGCGATCAGGTGCCGGCTCTCTTCTGCGCTCAGCGGGCCCTGGGCGCCCTCGATCTGCGGCGCCGCATTCGGCGCGGCATTGGTTGCGCGCGCGATGCTCTGGTCCGCGTCGGGAACGGCGCAAGCGGAGAGGAGGAGGCCCGCTGCGGCAGCAAGCCTCCAGTTGGACAAGGCTCGACATCGCGTGTCGTCGGGTGTGAAAGTGGACCACATGGTGGCGGCACGATCCCTGAGCGCAGAGCAATAGCGATCGGGGCAATAACGATCAGGCGGAGCGGACCGTTCCGCACAAGCATGATTCGGAGCCTGCGATGAAGCTCTTCACCATCGGCTTTACCAAGTCCTCGGCCGCGCATTTCTTCGATCGGCTACGGAAGGCGCGGGTGAAGCGCCTGATCGATGTGCGGCTGCACAACTCCTCGCAGCTCGCCGGCTTCGCCAAGGCCGCGGATCTGGCCTATTTCGCCCGAGAGATCTGCGGCATCGAGACGGAGCACCATCTCGAGCTCGCCCCGACCGACGCGGTGTTCGAGGGCCTGCGGAAGGATCGGAAGCACTGGGAGGAGAACGCGGCCAAGTTCCGCGCCCTCATCGCCCGGCGGAAGATCGAAAAGCTGGAGCGCAAGCTGTTCGACGGCGCCTGCCTGCTCTGCAGCGAGGACCAGCCGCATCACTGCCATCGCCGGCTGGTCGCTGAGTATCTCCGGGAAAAATGGGGCGGGGTCGAGATCGAGCACCTATAGCGCCGCATAGACCGCCTCGATCAGCGCGCGGCGGCGCGGGTCGACGTCGTCGAAGCCGAGCATCAAGTTGGTGACATAGGCGAAGCCGACCTGCGCCTCCGGATCGGCGAAGCCATAGGCGCCGCCCCAGCCGGAATGGCCGAAGGTCTTGGATGAGGCGAGGCCGGCATAGGGCTCGTCCTCAATCTGGAAACCGGCCGCGAAGGCGGCGGGCAACGAAAAACTCTCATCGACTCCACTGAAGCGCGGGCGGATCGCCTCGGCGATGGTCTCTGGAGCGATCAGGCGCTTGCCGTCGAGCGTGCCGCCCGCCGCCAGCATGCCGTAGATCCTGGCGAGGGCGCGCGCGGTCGCCTGGCCGTTGCCGCCGGGGATCTGGGCGGCGCGCCAGGCGCGGTGATTGGGCGCCGTCGCGACGGGAGTCGGGTTGCGGCAGGAATGGGGAAATGGCGTCGCCAGCACGGCGGTGACCCATTCGGAGGTCCTCGGCCCTTCGATGATCTCGGCCGCGCGGTGATCCTCGGCAAGCGGGAGGCCGATGAAGAAATCGGCGCCGAGCGGGCGCGCGATCTCGTCGGCGACGAACCCGCCGACGCCGCGGCCATCGACCCGGCGCAGCACCTCGCCCGCGAGATGGCCGTAGGAGAGCGCATGATAGATGCAATGCGTCCCCGGCTCCCAGAGCGGCGCCATGGCGCCCAGCGCATCGGCATAGGGGAACCAGGCGCAGAGCCCCGCCTCGTCCATGGCGACGTCGAGGCCGTTCAAACCGGCCTGATGCGAGAGCACGAGATCGAGGGTGATCCGCTCTTTGCCCTTGGCGGCGAATTGCGGCCAGACCTTTGCGACCGGCGCGTCATAGCGCAGCTGCCTGCGCTCGACCAGGAGGGCGATCGCCAGTGCCACCACACCCTTGGTGCAGGACCAGATATTGACCAGCGTGTCCTCACGCCAGGGCCGGGTCTTCGCCGCGTCGGCATGGCCGCCCCAGAGATCGGCCACGGTCTTCCCGCCGACCACCACGGAAACACCGCCGCCATGGTCGAGGCCGTCGGCGAAATGGCGCTCGAACGCCTCCCGCACGCCGGCAAAGCGGGGATCGCAGATTCCTTCAGCCTTCATGATTGTTCCCTTGGGATGTTCCTTGGGGATTTTCCCTGGTAGAGTTGCGGGGTGGGCGTTCCGGACAGCGAGGGCAAATTGAAACCGTTCCTGACGCATTCGGCAATCGCGATCGCAGCCGCTGTCGCACTCTCGGCCTGCTCGACGCCGAGCACGGTGCAAGGCATGGCGCCGGCGACCGGCGAGAGCTTTGCCGGCACCTACTACCCCGGCATCTATCCCAGGGTCACCGACCACAGCAGCGCCTTGACCTTCGTCGGCAGCAGCATGGCGCTCTGCCGCGGCAACACGACCGGCGCCGGCGACATGACCTTCGCCATCGCCTGCGACGACGGCCGCACCGGCACCATCACCTTCACCGGCACGGCCACCAAGGCGACCGGCACCGGAACGCTGGGCAAGGACCAGGTGACGATGACGATGGTGCCGTGAGCCCGGTCACGGCGACGCGGCGTTTCGGTCTGTTGCTGTCATTGATCGCGATCGGCGGCTGCGCCAGCGAGAGCACGGTGACCGGCCATGCGCTCGCGACCGATGAGACCTTCACCGGCACCGCGAGCGAGGGCGGCACGTTCAGCAGCGGCTCGCTCTCGCTCTCCAGCAGCAAGGGCACCAAATGCACCGGCCGCACCATGGGGTCGGAGAGCATCGGCTCGACCGTCGCCGTCATCACCTGCGACGACGGCCGTGCCGGCTCGGTCGTGTTCCTCGACGCGCAGGACCAGTCGATCGGCACCGGCGTCATCGGCAACGATCAGGTGACGCTGACGATCGCGAAATAGGGCCGGGTCTGAACTTCTTTCAGTTGCTCACGTCGTGTGGTGCACCTTGCCCAGGCCGTAGACCGGCGTCTCCACGCCTTCCATGCGGGCTTTGAGCTGCAGCGACAGGAACTGGGAGTAGTGGCGGGACTGGTGCAGGTTACCGCCATGGAACCAGAGGCCCTCCTGCTGGGTCGGCTTCCACATGTTGCGGAGCTCGCCTTCCCAGGGGCCGGGATCTTTCCGGGTGTTGGAGCCCAGGCCCCAGCACTTGCCGACCTTGTCCGCGACCTCTTTCGAGATCAGCTGCGCGGCCCAGCCGTTCATCGAGGCATAGCCGGTCGCATAGACGATGAGGTCGGCGGGGAGCTCGCTGCCGTCGCTGAACAGGACCGAGTGCTCCTTGATGCGCTCGACGTTGACGCCGGGCTTCAGCTTGATCTTGCCTTCGATGATCAGCTCCGAGGCGCCGACGTCGATGTAGTAGCCGGAGCCGCGGCGAACGTATTTCATGAAGAGCCCGCTGTCGTCGTCGCCGAAATCCAGCATGAAGCCGGACTTCTGCAGCCGGTCGTAGAAATCGGCGTCGCGGCGGCGAATCTCGGCATAGAGCGGCTTCTGGAACTCGGCCAGCAGCCGGTAGGGAATCGAGGCGGCGATGAGGTCGGCCTTGTCGCAGGTGATGCCCCTGGCCAGCGCATCCTCGCCCCAGAGCGGATAGGTCGTCACCTCCATCAGGCTCTCGGATCTCGACACATGGGTCGTGGAGCGCTGGATCATGGTGACGTCGGCGCCGTGCTCCCAGAGGGCGGCCGCGATGTCATGCGCCGAGTTGTTGGAGCCGATGACGATGCATTTCTTGCCCTCCCAGCCCTCGCCGCCGGGATGCTTCGAGGAATGGTGCTGCACGCCCTTGAAGTCTTGCATACCGAGATATGATGGCATGACCGGCACCGAGGACATGCCGGTCGCCAGAACCAGATGCTTCGGTCGCAAGTCTATCGGCTTGCCATCGCGCACAACCTCGACCGTCCACGCGCGCTTCGCGGCATCGTAGGCGGCGTGCTTGCACTCCGTCTTGGTCCAGTAGTTGAGCTCCATGATCTTGGTATAGGCCTCGAGCCAGTCGCCCATCTTGTCCTTGGGCGAGAAGACCGGCCAATCATCGGGGAACGGCAGGAAGGGCAGATGGTCGTACCAGACCGGATCGTGCAGGCAGAGCGACTTGTAGCGCTTGCGCCAGGAGTCGCCCGGCCGATCGTTCTTCTCGACGATGATGGTGGGAACGCCGAGCCGCTTCAGCCGCGCGCCGAGCGCAATGCCGCCTTGCCCCCCGCCGACGATCAGCACATAGGGCTGCCTGGTGACGCCGAGCGCGGCCTCCTCCTCGGCCTTCTGCTCCGCCCAGGTTTTGCGGTCCGGATGCACACCGTGCTCGGTGCCGAGCCAGCGCCGCTTGCCCTTCTTCTCCTCGAAGCCCTTGAGCTCCTGCGCGGTGGTGAGCAGAGTCCAGGCCTTGCCATCCTTCAGTCGGACGTGACCGAGGCCGCGGGCGGCGGCGGTCTCGAAGCTGAACCAGGCTTCGGTGACGCCATTCGCTTCGGTCGCCTCGCCGACGAGCTTCCAGCCGGAGGGCTTCACCTTGGCGAGCACCGCCTGCAGCATGTCGGCGATCTCCGCCTTGCCCTCGCAGGTCTTGATGTTCCAGGTGAAGGCGACGAGGTCGCGCCAATAGCAATCCTCGGCGAACAGGGCCGCGGCGGCGCCGATATCGGCGCGATCGAGCGCGGCGGCGAAGGCGGACAGCCAAGTGGTGGCCTGTTCGGTCGGTGTGCTCATGGAGGCTCCTGCTCTGGGGTGATCCGCGCCGTTCCGCCCGGCGTCCTGGTGCGGCGATGCTAACCGGCGGGTTTCGGTACGGAAAGTCCGCTGCGCCGGCGGGCGCATATCAGCCCGGGACGGTGGCGGAGGGCTTCAAAAAGTCGGGTCTGCTCCATATCTCGATCAACACAACTTGATCGAATCCAACACATTGAATTACCTGTCAAAAATCTTCGACGTTAACCGAATTTTAATGGACAACCGAACCGACTTTCAGTAGCGTTCGCCTCGGTGTGGGGAACACCTCTCTGGAGGCAACGCGATGCAGCGTTTTCTCTTGGGCTTGGTCGCGGCGGCGCTGATCGCATTGGGCGCTGGTCCTTACCCGGCCTTGGCTTCCACCATCAACGTCAATCCGAACCCGACCGACGGCTTCCATGTCGGCAATTTCTTCGCCAGCGCGGGTGCATTCGACGACGCGTATCAGTTCACGCTGACGAAGAACGCTGACATGACGACGAGCATCACCTCGAACAACCTCGTCTTCGGCGTGGGGGTGTTCGACCCGTCGAACAATCTCGTCTCCAACAGCAACCTCCTGGCGGGTATCCTTTACACACTGCATGTCGCGGGCTTTGCTGGCCCCGGCGGCGGCTATGGCGGCGGCCCCACCAACATTCTCTTCACGGCCGTCGCGACGACGCCGATCCCGCCGGCCATGTTGCTGTTCGCGACCACCCTCGCCGGGCTCGGCGCCTTCGGCTATCGCCGCAGGAACACGCTGCCGACCGCCTGAGCGGCAGCACATCACGGAACGCGAGAACCCCGGCCTTCGCGCCGGGGTTCTTCGTTGTGACAGGCCGGCATGCGAACCGCGTAGGAAGTTGCGGCACCAGCGAATCGGCGGGCGGCCGTGATCAAGCGCAGTGATCGACATCAAGCAACTGATCTAACTCGAAAATATCTTAGGCCTGAACGGCATTTCCATGGACCGTGCGAGGGGCCTTGGCTAGCGTCCGGATCGGTGTGGGGTCGACAGCCAAGGAGTGACGAAAATGAAGCGCATGATCTTCGGCCTGCTGGCCGCGACGCTGCTTGCCTTCGGAGCCGGGCTACACCCGGCGTCGGCTTCCACGATCCTGGTGGATCCGAGTCCGACCGACAGCTTCCACGTCGGCAACTGGTTTCCCGGTGGAGGCGCGTACGACGACCAGTATCAATTCACGCTCACCCAGAGCGCGAACCTGAGCTTGGGCAATTTCCAGTCCGACGACCTGACCCTGACGGTCGGCGTGTTCTATCCATTCTACACCCTGGTCCCCAACGACAACCTTCAGGCGGGCATTCTTTACACGCTGCATGTCTCGGGCTACGCCGGGACCCCGGCCGCATATGGCGGCACGATCTTCTTCACCGCGACCGGATTTTCCGCCGCCACCGCGACGACACCGATCCCGCCGGCTCTGCTGCTGTTCGCGACCACGCTCGCCGGGCTCGGCGCCTTCGCCTATCGCCGCAACAACGCGCGGCCGACCGTGAGACACCTTCCCTCGAGCCTCGTGGCGGCGGCGCTGGTCGCATTCGGCGCCGGTCTCCATTCGGCCTCGGCTTCGACGATCCTCGTGAGCCCGAACCCAACCGACAGTTTCCACGTC